>CAXTRS010000299.1:756-6255 GCA_964246635.1 uncultured Chthoniobacterales bacterium
CCGAACAGGTATGGTGATTTCGAACCAGCACAGATCGTTTCGAGCTGTTCGGCGAGGTCGGGAAAGGCGCCGGTGATCAGCAGGGTTTCCGTGTGTTTCATTGCCTCGACGCTCCCTCAGCGGGTCGGCGGCGCGCCGTTGCCATGGCCATTGGCGCTGCCGTTCCCGTTCCCGTTGCCGCCGCTGCCGCCACGGCTGCCATTGCCGTTGCCGCGCATGAGTTTGAGCAAGACCTTGCCGTGCCAGCGGGCCGCCCCGCGCAAGCCACGGTCGCGGGTTTGCTGCACCGCGCGGCGCCAGATAAAGGCGGGGTTGAAAAAGAGCGCCGGGTCGGTCACCAGCGGCCGGTCCGCCGGCGCGGTTGCCGCCCTCGCCAGGTCCCCGATCGCCCCGGACACGAGCACCGGCGGCGGCGGTTCGAGACACCAACTCGGGTTGGCCAGCACGCAGCCGCAGTCCGCCAGCGTCAGGCTTGCCGATAAAAAACCGCCGCCCGTTTTCGGCGCGGCCGGGACGCCGGCGAGCAAGGCGCGGTAGTGCGTCGCCATCGCGTCGGCGTGCTCGCTTGCGCCGGGCGCCCTTTGCGCCGCGAGCGCCTTGCCGATCTCCATGGCCGGGGAAGGATCGGCCGCCAGGCGCTCGAGCAGATCAAGCAATTCTCCGGGAGATTCGGGCGGGATCTTGAAACCGTTGATGCCGTGCGCCACGCGTTCTCCCAGCGCGCCGAGATCGCTGACGATAGGCACCACCCCGGATCCCATGGCTTCGGACAACGTGATGCAGAAAGTCTCCGGCCAGACCGAAACGTGCAGAGAGAGCGCGGCCTGCTGGAGCGCGAGATCGAGGCTGCCCGGGGCGAACTGCCGATGGACGAAAACATTCGGCAGCCGGAGCGCTTCGAGGATCTCGGGATAGGGATTGTCCAGGCGCCCGTAGAGGTGAAACTCGAACGGGCTTTCGCGCAGTTGGTTGAACACGCGCAACAAAACATCGGCCCCCTTCGCGTGGGTGAAGTTGCCGAAACAGATGACCCGGTAAGGGGGCGTCCAGCGCCCCTGCTCGCCTGCCCCCGCGGAGAGCGCCTTGCCGTGCGAAGGCACCGGCATTTTTACGACCGTGCTTTTGCTGGCGAGATCGGTGTGCGCATAAATTCGCTGGAACCGGTTGCGGCAATCCTCGCTGCCGAAGAAGAGCGCGTCGATCGCGTCGAAGACCCGGGCGAAGAACGCCCGCCGCCGCTCCTGCGAGCCGCGGGGATAGTGGAACTGCGCGCTCAGGCAGACGTCGCAGGTGGCCATGGGGCGGTCCTCGATGTGACAAAATCTGCGCTCGTAATCGAGCAGATTGAAGCTCGTGCAAGCGTGGTGATAATCGTGCAGGGTGAGCGCGGTGGGCAGGCCGTAGGCGCGCGCGATCAGCGGCAGCGAGGGCACATGGCCGATGAGGTGATGGAAGTGCGCCAGGTCGATGGCGCAGTCGCTGAGCACTTGCGCGAAGGCCGCCTCGCGCGCCGGGCAACTGAGCAGCACGTTGTCGCGGATGGGCGGAAAATTGAAGCGGCGGAGCTCCAGGAGGCCGGGGCCATAGAGGATCGCGCCCACGCTTGCGTGGTCCCGGTTGACCGGCACATAGTAGAAGAAGTTGAACTCCTCGCGCAGGTCGCGGGCGAGCAGGTTCATGGCGACTTCGACGCCGCCGAAATGTTCGCTGGCGATCGTGTTGTGCGCGACGAAGAGCACGTTGCGCCGGCCGGCGATGGTGGCGTCGGTCGCTGGCGTCGTCGCAGCCGGAGCCGGCAGTTCTGCCGCCCACGCGAGGAGCTGATCGACCCGGTGCCGGTAAAGGTGACGCTCGCGGGTGACCTGCTGCGCGGCGCGCGCCATCGCCTCGCGTTCTTCCGCATGCGCCAGGTAATAGCGGACTTTTTCCAGGCAATCGGCGGCGTCGGCGAACGCCGCGAACTCCGACCCTTCCTTGTAATAGCGCCCCACTTCGGCCAGCCGGCCGTCCACGAGCTGGAAGCCTCCGGCCAGCGCGACCTCGAAGAGCCGCGGACCCGGCGTCTGCGCCATCGACGGGTTGCCCTCGCTCGCGCTGAAATCGCGGTGCAGCCCCAGCGTGATGCGGCTGCGGTTCGCCAGGCGGCAGAACTCGCTGTTCGGCGCCCGCCAGTCGAGCGCGCTCGGCGGCAGCGCGCCGCCGAGATCGGGCGGGGCGAGATGTTCGTTGTGTGGCAGGGCGATCTTGCACTTCAACTCCGGCAGCGCGGCGAGCAGTGCGCGCAAGAGCGCCACACGATTGGGCCAGGCGGTGCCGGCAAAGAAAACGTCGTAGAGATACCGGTGCGGCTCGCCCCCCGCGGGTGGCAACTCCTGCCAATGCCACGCCTCGCTGGCGGCCAGCGGCAGGTGCCGGGCGCGGCCGGCCGGATAGGCGGCGACGCTGGCGGAGTCGTTCGTCAGCACGAGATCGAACAGCCGGGCGCGGGCTACGTTGACGGCGCGCTCGTAAGGGTCTTCGGTGACCCACAACAGACTCCGCCCGCACCGCTGGGCCACCCGCGCGCAGAGCGTCTCGTCGAGCTCTTCGCCGTCGAAGGCGAGAAAGAGATTGAAGTCGCCGCGACGCGCGCAATCGAGCGCGTTGCCGTAGCCGGCCAGCGTGACCTGCGCCACGCTCGGATGGACGCTCAACGCATCCCGGAGCGCGAGGCAAAGGTAATGATTGGGGTTCGACCGCTTGGTGTCGAGCAGCAGAACGCGCCAGGTCGGTTGCATGGATGGGCGAAAAGTGGGTTAGGACGCCGGATGGAGAGGCGAGCCGGCCGCCGCTTCGCGCGACGGGGAAAAAGTGCCGCTGGCGAGCGCCAGCATTCCGTGGAGGTGCGCCAGTTCCGCTTTCTGGCTGTCCATAATCTCCTGGGCCAATTTGCGATCCGCCAGCAGCGTCGCGAAGTCGGCGCGCGCCGCGTCGCGCTCCGCGGCCAGCGCATCCATGATGCGCTGGGCCTCGGCCCGGTCGGCCCGCAACGCCGCGCTGGCCTGGCGCAAGTCGGCAAGTTCCACTTTCTGGCTGTCCATGATCTCCTGCGCCAGCCGCCGGTCGGCCCGCAGACAGCGATTGGCCTCCGTGTCTCGCCAGGTGATCTCGCCGAGAAGCTGGCGGCGGGCGTCGAGCGCGTCGGAAATCAGGGGAGAAATCTCTGCGGCGGGCGCGGGCGCAGCGGCCAGTTGGCTGAGCCAGGCAAAGACTTCTTCCGCCACGCGCAAACCCGCGAGCCCGGCGGCTGCGCGATGATGCCGCAGCGCGGGTTGGAGGAACCCATCGATCTCGGCGGCGACCGCGGCATCGGCGGGCGGGCGCGGCCAGACGATGCGAAACGCTTCGCCGATCCGCGCGACGGCCCCTCGCCAATCGGCCAGCAAACTGTCGTAAGTAAGAAACAGCCGCGACTCGCCGCGCGTGGCCGCCTCGGCAGTGAGGAGGTGTTCGAGCCAGAGCAGTTGCGCCTTGCGGCTGTCCACGCGATCGCGCGCGTGCAGCGACGCGGCCACTTCCGCGGGATGGCGGAGGACGAACAGAAACCGCGGCACGACTCCAAGCCGGGCGAAGGCCGGTCGCCAGAGCGGCAGCAGCCGGCACATTCTCGGGTCCTTCAAACCCCAGAGCGGAGAGCCGGAGAAGTCCGCGCGCAGCCGGCGCACAATGGCGGCCAGCGGACGGCGCGCGACCTTTCGCCATTCCCCTTCGTCCAGTTCCAGCAGCGGCTCGTCCCACGCCGCGCCGGCTGCGCGCAGGAGCGCGTCGTGCTGGCGCACCACGGTGCGGTGCTCGAAAAATCCGAGCGGATTATCCGGCCGCGGCGGTAAGAGGGCCTTGCCAAAATCCACGCCGAGCGCGCGCAGGACGCCCGCCACCGCGGAAGTGCCCCCGCGGTGCATGCCGAGCACGACGATACCCTGTCGTTTCATGGTGCGCTGTGGCTGGATGGAGGCTGCCGTGGTGGAAGTTCCCTGCAAATCACTTTGGCGAAAGTGGTGAAAGCGATCGCTTGCGTGTCAGCATTGTATTCCGCTTCCGCCGCGCGGCAAAGCGCTCTCTTGGCGCTTGCCCTCCGCGCGTCGCTCCGCTCAGTTGGGCGGCGCCATGTATGACACGATTTGCATCAATTCGGCCGCGGACTTCGGCGCGACGGCTCCACGCCCCAGCCTCGCCCGGGAAATCGCCGGTGTCGGGCGCCGCCTGCGCGCCTCCGCGCACCTGATCTGGCAGCTCACCCTGCGTGACGCGCTGGGCCGCTACCAGGGTTCCCATCTCGGGGTCGCCTGGTCGCTGCTCAACCCGCTCGGGCTGCTCGCCATCGAAAGCGTCGTCTTCGGGCTGATCTTCCAGGCGCGCTTCACGCCTTACCCGAGCGAGGGGCCGATGGATTACGCGCTCGCGCTCTTCGCCGGGCTGCTGGTTTTCAACGTCTTCGCCGAAGCACTCACCCGCTCGCCGAGCCTGGTCGTCACGCAGCCGAACTACGTGACGAAGGTCGTCTTCCCGCTGGAAATCCTTTCCATCAACATCGTGCTCTCCGCGATGTTGAACATGTGCATCAGCCTGCTGCCGCTCTGCGCCGGCTTGCTGCTCCTGCGCGGACACATCGCCTGGACGCTGCTCGTCTGGCCGGCGCTGTTGCCGCCGCTGTTTTGTTTTTGCCTCGGCATCTCCTGGCTGCTCTCGGCGACCGGCGTTTTCTTCCGCGATCTCAACGCGTCGGTCGTCGTGCTGCTGAACATCGTGATGTATGGCAGCGCGATTTTTTATCCGATCAACAAAGTGCCGCCTGCCCTGATGCCGCTGGTCAAATACAATCCGATCGCCTGGTTCGTCGAACAAAGTCGCAACCTCGCGGTTTGGGGCGTGCTGCCCGACCCAAGGTTGTATGGTTCGTTGCTGCTGTTCAGCATCGGCGTGATGCTCGCCGGCTATTTCGTCTTCAGCCGCGCGCGGCGAGGGTTTGCGGATGTGTTGTAGTGCGACACCCAATCCAGGTGCTTGCAATTTGCAGATGCAGAAAACGGCGATCACTCTCATGCTGTTGTCGATGAGAATTGCCCTCCCCTTTCCCACTGCCCTGCTCGCCGGTTGCCTGTGGGTGTGTGCCGCGCCGTCGCTGCGCGCCCAGTCGCCGACGACCCAGATTTTGATCTCGCCCCCCCGCGACGACCCCGGCTCCCGCAGCCAGAGCGCACCTTTCAAAACGCTCGCCGCCGCGCTCGCGAAAGTCGCTCCCGGCGGCGAAATCCATGTGCTGGGAGAGGGCGACTTCGGAGCGGCAGCTATCACGAAAGCGGTGACGATCAGCGGTGAAAACGATGGCAGCAGCGCGCCCGCCGCGGACGTCGCCTCCGGCATCATTGTCGAAGCCGGCGCGGCGGATGCGGTGGTCTTGCGCCGCCTGCTCGTCAAAGGCGCGCCGGGCAGCGGCGTGCGCTTTCTCGACGGCAAATC
>CAXTRS010000300.1:0-6226 GCA_964246635.1 uncultured Chthoniobacterales bacterium
TTCAAAGCCGCGCGATCTCATCCACCTGGTATGGATCGAAAAGCAAACCTGCTCGACCGCAATCCATTTTTGGCGCTGGCAGGACGTGCGCTGGCCAAAGTTCGTGCCGCGCTCCGTGGAACTGCCCGGCACGCACGAACACGCGCACGGCGAGGATGAATGGAAAACGCTGGTCAAGCTCGCCCTCGGCTGCCTCATCGCCGGGTTGGTCGGCCTCGCCGCCGAGAAGGCGGGTGCATCGTGGCCGGTAGTGCTCGCCTGCTGGCTGGCGAGCTACATTTGCGGCGCTTGGGAAGCTGCTGAGGAAACGTGGGAGAAAATTCGTGCCGGCGCACTGGACGTTCACTTTCTCATGCTGGCCGTCGCGGTCGGCGCGGCCTCCATCGGCGCCTGGCACGAGGGGGCGCTGCTCTTGTTCCTTTTCAGCGCGAGCGGCGCGATGGAGCACTACGCGATGGGAAGGACCCAGCGCGAGATCGGCGCGCTACTGCGCGGCGCGCCGAAAACCGCGACGGTGCTCGATGAAGCCACCGGCGCCGAGCGCGAAGTGCCAGTCGAGGAATTGACGCCGGGCACTCTCGTTCGGGTCACCGCCGGCGAGCAGGTGCCCGTGGACCTGCGCGTCACCCGTGGCGAAAGCGCGTGTGACGAGTCCACGCTCACCGGCGAGGCGCGCCCCGTTCCGAAAACGCCTGGCGACGAATTGTTCGCCGGCACGCTCAATCTGCACGGCCTGCTCGAAGGCCGGGCACTCCGCGCCGCGAGCGAGAGCGCGCTGCAAAAGGTTATCCGCCTGATCGAAGAAGCGCAGGGCCTGCGCGCGCCGAGCCAGCGGTTCACCGACAAGTTCGGCACCGGCTACACGTATGCCATTCTCGGATTGTGCGCCGTGATGTTCTTCGTCTGGTGGCTCGGTTTTCACCTGCCCGCGTTTGTTTCGACCGACGCAGAAACCAAAAGCGCCTTTTATCGCGCGATGACGCTCCTCGTCGTCGCCTCGCCGTGCGCGCTCGTGCTCTCGGTTCCTTCCGCGATCCTTTCGGCGATCGCGTTCGGGGCGCGGCGCGGCGTGCTCTTTCGCGGCGGCGCAGCCCTGGAGGCGCTGGCTGGCATTCAAGTCGTCGCGCTGGACAAAACCGGCACGCTTACCGCCGGGGAGCTGGAGTTGTCTCGTCTGGAAACGTTGCGCGGCGACGAAACGCATCTGCTCGCAGTCGCTTACAACCTCGCTCGCTTCTCCGACCACCCGCTCTCGCGCGCAATCAAAGCGACCGGCGCCGCGCGGGACCTCGCCCGCATCGAACCCGAAAGTTTCGAGTCCGTCCCTGGTGCGGGTCTGCGCGCGCGCCTCGGCACGAAAATCTACGCGCTCGGGCGGCGCGATTTTGTCGCGGATTTTCTCCCCACCCAAAACC
This sequence comes from uncultured Chthoniobacterales bacterium, assembly GCA_964246635.1. Classification (GTDB taxonomy): domain Bacteria; phylum Verrucomicrobiota; class Verrucomicrobiia; order Chthoniobacterales; family SZAS-18; genus JAFAXH01. The sequence goes on from CAXTRS010000300.1 coordinate 1,416, forward strand.
GGGAATCCGAAATGGGAAATCCGGCTGCAACGGACGCCGCCGAGGTTTGGGTCGCTGGTCCTGACGTGTTCGGCAGACTGCTTTTCGCCGACCATCTTCGCCCGACGGCGGCGGCGTTGCTCACGCGTCTGCGCTCCAGCGGCATCGCCACCGTCATGCTCACCGGTGATCGCCGCCCGACCGCGGAGCGCCTGGCACGGCAGCTTGGCATCAACCAAGTTTGCGCAGAGTTGCTGCCAGCGGAAAAGCTCAGCGCCGTGCAGGAACTCAAAGCCGGCGGCACGCGCCGGGTGGCAATGATCGGTGACGGCGTCAACGACGCGCCGAGTCTTGCGGCTGCCGATGTCGGCGTCGCGATGGGCGCGCGCGGCTCCGATGCGGCACTCGAACAAGCCGCCGTCGTTTTGATGAACGACCGCTTGGAAAACTTCGGCCTTGCCTACGATCTCAGCCGGCGCACCCGGCGAGTCGTTTACCAAAATCTCGCCATCGCGCTCGGCATCGTCGCGCTCATGATGGCGACGAGTCTGCTCAGTGCGGTGCCCCTCGCCCTTGGCGTCGCCGCGCACGAAGGCAGCACGGTGCTCGTCGTGCTCAACAGCCTGCGGCTGCTCTTCGGCCGGCGCGCCGAGCCTGCGCAGACTTGATGCGGGAAATGTGCGCGGTTAACCTTTCCAGCCATGCCAATGACTTGGGAAGAAATCTGCAACCATCCCGATTTGCAGGAACTGCCTTTCCGCATCGAGAGCAATCGCTGGGGCCACATCGTCATGATCCCGCCGCACAACGATCACGGCACCGCGCAGTCTTCGATTTTCCTGCTGCTGCACGAAAAAATGCGCGGAGGGGTTTGCCGGCAGGAGACTAATATCACCACCACCGAAGGAGTCCGTGTCGCCGATGCCTCTTGGCAATCCGATGAGTTCCGCCGCACGCACAAGGGCGAGGCCAGCTACAGCCGGGCGCCGGAGATCGTCGTCGAGGTGAGATCGCCGAGCAACGCGATGTCCGAGTTGTTGGAAAAGAAGGAACTTTTTCTGCAAGCCGGCGCGCGCGAGGTGTGGATTCGCAAAGAGAACGGCGAAATGCTGTTCTACGATGCCGAGGAAGGCTTGCGTGAGCGCTCCAAGCTTTGCCCGGAATTCCCCTCCCGCGTGGACGTCTGAGCGACCTGCGGCCGGATCGTGCGTGCGCGCCACTCAGCGCTGCTCGATCGGCGTCACTTTCAGCCCCACCGGCGTGCCGCTGTATTCGCTCAACGGCCGGTAGAGACGGTTGTCTTCGAGTTGTTCGAGAATGTGGGCCGTCCAGCCGGCGGTGCGGGCGATGGCGAAGACGGGCGTGAAGAGATCGGTTGGCAACCCAAGCGAGTAATAGACCGTCGCGGAATAGAAATCGACGTTCGCGTTGAGCCCTTTCTTTTCCTTCATCAACGTGGCGATGCGCTCGCTCATTTGGAGCCACTTCGGCTCGCCGAGCTGCGAGGTGAGTTTTGCCGCCACGTCGTGCAAGAGCGGCGCGCGCGGGTCGAGCGTCTTATAGACCCGGTGGCCGATGCCCATGATCTTCTTTTTCTGCGCGAGCTGCTCTTCGATAAACGCATCGACTTTGTCCAGGTCGCCGATCTTTTGGAGCATGTGGATGACGCCTTCGTTCGCGCCGCCGTGCAGCGGACCTTTGAGCGCGGCGATGGCCGCGGTGATCGCGCTGTAAATGTCGGTCAGCGTCGCCACGGCGACGCGCGCGGTGAATGTCGAAGCGTTCATGCCGTGGTCGGCGTGAAGCACGTAAGCCATGTCGAGCACCGCGGCGGCTTCCTTGCTCGGCTCGGCGTCGTTGACGAGGTAGAGAAAGTGCGCCGCTTCGCTCAAATCGGAGCGCACTGGCGGCAGCGGCTTGCCCTGGCGGGCGCGGTGAAAATAGGCGGCGATCACGCCGATCTTCGCGGTCAGCGAAAGACAGCGCGCGTAGTTGGCATCGCGCGAGTCGCCCTTTTCGGTATCATACAATCCGAGCATCGACACCGCGGTGCGGATGACATCCATCGGGTTCGCCTTGTCCGGCGAAGCCTTGAGAAAATCGACGACCTGCTGCGGCAACTCGCGCTGAGCGCGCAGCGATTTTGTGAGCGCATCCAGCTCGTCCTTTTTCGGCAGCCGGTTGTTCCAGAGCAGATAGATGACTTCTTCAAAACTCACCTTGTTGGCGAGTTCGTTGATGTCGTAACCGGCGTAGATGAGCTGGCCCTTTTCGCCGAGCACGTCAGAGAGCCGGGTGGTATTGGCAACGATGCCTTCGAGACCTTTGGAGTAGGACATAAGCAAAAACGAGTTAAGCAGCTTCGGCTGCCGGCCCCTGCACTTCGAGATGGGTGGCGAGGAGCAGATCAACGACGAGATGGGCGCGGCTGCCGGTCGGATAAACCACGGCTGTCCGACCCGCGTCCGGGAGAGCAATGAAGTCGGGATGCGGCACAAAGACTTCCGAGCCATTCGCCAGGCGAATGGTGAATGGTTGAAAGGGTGCGGCGTGAACCGTGGCGCGTAATTCGTCGAGCGTCATGATCTCAGTGAACATGGCAAACTAACTTTTCCCTTTCATCCGCGCAATGAGCGCGTCCGCCATGTCCGATGGCGTTTCCGCCACCGCGATGCCGGCGTCGCGCAACGCGGCGATCTTGCCTTGGGCGGTGCCTTTGCCGCCGCTGACGATCGCGCCGGCGTGGCCCATCCGCCGGCCCGGCGGCGCCGTCGCGCCGGCAATGAACGCGGCCACCGGCTTGCGGCAGTTTTCTTTCACCCACGCCGCCGCGGCTTCCTCGGCGTCGCCGCCGATTTCGCCGATCATGATGACCGCTTCGGTCTCGGGATCGTCGTTGAACATCTTCATCACGTCGAGGTGCGAGGTGCCGTTGATCGGGTCGCCGCCGATGCCCACGCAGGTGCTCTGGCCATACCCGCGTTGGGTCAGTTGCCAGACCGCCTCGTAGGTGAGCGTGCCGGAGCGCGAGACCACGCCGACGTTGCCCTTTTTGTGAATGTAACCGGGGGAGATGCCGATGCGGCAACCGCCGTAGGATTTGTCGCCGGTGCCGGGTGTGACAACTCCGGGGCAATTGGGACCAACCAAGCGTGTCTTCGATCCCTGCATCGCGGCTTTCACGCGCATCATGTCGGCGACGGGAATGCCTTCGGTGATCGCGACCACGAGTTCGAGCCCGGCCTCGACGCCTTCGAGAATCGAGTCCGCGGCAAATGGCGGTGGCACAAACAGCACGCTGACCGTGGCGCCTGTCTGCTTCGCGGCATCGGCGACCGTGTCGAAGACCGGCACTTTGTGCGCGCCGTGGTCGAACGTCTGGCCCCCTTTGCCCGGGGTGACGCCAGCGACGATTTTCGTGCCGTAATCGAGCGAGAGCCTGGCGTGCCGCGAGCCGAAGTCGCCGGTGATGCCTTGGACGAGAACCTTGGTTTCGGGGGTAACGAGAATGGCCATGAGAGAGAAGTTCGCCAGCGAGCTAGGCGGCGTTGCGTTTGTGAATGCAGATCGGACTGCCGTCGGGGTCCGTAATGAAAGCCAGGCGGCAGACTGGAGTGGGAACGGGTTCCATTTTGAAGGGGACGCCGGCAGCCTTGAGCTTCGCGATGGCGGCGTCAAAATCCTCGACTTCGAACGCCACGCTCCCTCCCTCCGTTGACGGTCCCCACTCGTCCCACCTGCCGATGGCGAACGCGCCCGCGCCGATTTCGTATTCCGTCCAGGAGCTGTGCTCGGACTCCGAAATCATCGTCGGTTTTAAGCCGAGGACTCCTTCGTAGAAGGCGCGCGCCCGCGGCATGTCGCTGACCGGGTAGCAGGTGAAGGCGATTTCCTTGACCATGAGATTCAAGCCGCTTTGACAGCCGCGACGACTTTGTGCGCGGCGTCCTTGAGATCGTTGGCCGCGGTGAGCGCGAGGCCGCTTTCCGAGAGCGTCTTTTTCCCCGCCTCGACATTGTTGCCTTCCAGCCGGACGACGAGTGGGATTTTCAACCCGACTTCGCGCGCCGCCGCGACGACGCCGGTGGCGATGACATTGCAATCCATGATGCCGCCGAAAATATTGACGAGGATGCCCTGCACCTGCGGATCGGCGAGAATGATCTTGAACGCCGCGGCGACTTGTTCCTGGCTCGCGCCGCCGCCGACATCGAGGAAATTCGCAGGCCTGCCGCCGGCGTATTGAATGATGTCCATCGTCGCCATCGCGAGGCCGGCGCCGTTGACCAGGCAGGCGATGTTGCCGTCGAGGCCGATGTAATTCAGCCCGAATTTGCTCGCCTCGACCTCGCGCGGGTCTTCCTCCGTCACGTCGCGCATCGCGACGACATCTTTGTGTCGGAAAAGCGCGTTGTCGTCGAAGTTGAACTTGGCGTCGAGCGCCAGCACGCGATCGTCGGGCGTGACGACGAGCGGGTTGATTTCCACCATCGAACAATCGCACCCGCTGAACAGCCGCCAGAGCGCGAGCATGAGATCGGTGGCCTGCCGAAACTGGCCGCCGCGGAAGCCGAGCGCGCCGGCAATCTTGCGCGCCTGGTGCGGCTGGAGACCCAATAGCGGATGAACGGGTTCGCGGATGATTTTCTCCGGCGTTTTCTCGGCGACTTCTTCGATGTTCACACCGCCCTCCGTCGAAGCGATGACCATCGGCGCGCCCGTCGCGCGGTCCATCAGAATGGCGAGGTAGTATTCCTTGGAAATATCGACGCTCTTGGCCACGAGGACTTGATTGACCTGCTTGCCCTCCGTGCCGGTCTGGTGAGTCACCA
>CAXTRS010000301.1:0-6195 GCA_964246635.1 uncultured Chthoniobacterales bacterium
GCGGTGTCCGCGCCCCCCCGGCCGGGGCTAGGTTCCTTCTTCTGCCAAACCCACGGCTCACGCCGTGGGCTACGATTCTTACGCCCCTGCCGGGGCTTACTGAAATGAGTAACGCTCTATTGCTGGCTCAGAACGACACGCGGATCAAAACCGATGCGGCGCACGAGATCGGCGAAACGCGAGTCCGACAGCAACGAGCGAAATTCCGAGAGGAAGGCAACGCTGGGCAGGGAGGAAGAGTGTTCCCGATACGCTGTCTCCAGCCAGGCAAAGGCCTGCTCCCGCTCGCCCAGAGCCGCGTAAATTCCGGCGATGGCATCCGCTCGCAGATAACGGGACTTCCTCCTTTCCAGCAGTTGGCGGAGAACTTCCCGCGCCTCGGCCTCCCGGCCGAGTTCTGCATAAGCGATGGCGAGACTGGCGCTGGGGCGCTGCCTGGTCTCCGCGGCTTTCAAGTAGAGGGCCAAGGCCTCGTTGGGTTTTCCCTGCTGACGATAAACCACGGCGAGCGGCGATTCGCGGTAGAGAAAATTCGGATCCAATTCGATCGTTCGTTGCGCGGCTGCGAGCGCTTCGTCCAGGCGACGGCAGCGCAGCATCAAGGATTTTTGCGGTTCGTGACCACGGGCGAGAGCGGATCGAGTCGCTCGGCGGCGCGGATGTGCGCGATGCCGGCCGCGCAATCCCCGCGGGCCGGCTGGAGCAGCGCGAGCAGGAGACGCGCGGAGGCCGAGTTGGGGTCGAGCGCGAGGGCGCGCGCGCTCTCGGTTTCGGCGCTGGCCGGGTCCCAGTTCAAAAACCACCTCGCTTCCCCGAGATGACAGCGGGCTTCGGGGTCGTTGGGGTTGAGGGCCAGCGCTTCCTTGGCGGCGGCTTCCATGGTGGCGTAACCTTCCAGCGGCGTCACGTATTCATCCGCCAGCCAGAGCCACACTTTCGCGATCCCGGTCCAGGCGCGCGAGAACTTCGGATCCTTCTCGAGCGCGCCTTGGAAAAGCGCGAGCGCTTTGCGCAGCTCCGCTTCGCTGCTCTTGTTCGAGAAATAGAGACCGCGCAGATACAACTCGTGCGCTTGCGGGTTCTGCGACGCGGTGGCCGAGGGAGCCAACGCCATTTTCGCTTTCAGCTTTTCGACGATGGCGCCGGTGATTTCATCCTGCACCGCGAAGACGTCTCCCAGCTCGCGCTCGAAGGTCTCCGACCAAAGGTGAAAACCGTCCTGCGCGTTGATCAACTGCGCGGTGATGCGGATGCGATTGCCTTCGCGCCGCAGGCTGCCCTCCAGGATGTTTTGCACCCCAAGCTGCTGCGCGATCGCGCCCACGGCCACGGTTTTGCCTTTGAACGAAAAGGACGACGTCCGCGCCACGACGCGCAATCCTTCAATCTTGGAAAGTGCAGCGAGCAGCTCCTCGCTCACGCCGTCGCACAGATATTCCGGTAGTGTATCATTTTGAAATCGGCGCGGCCGAAAAACGCTCGCCTGATTTTGCGCACAGTGCCATTATGCCGGTGTGAGCACGAAGCTCAAAGGGCGCAAGCTTGATCTGGCACAGCTCGGCAAGGCCATCGTGGATTCCGCGACAACCAGCGACAAAGGTGCGGCTGAAAAGCCGGCGGCAACCGAGTCAAATCGGGTCGAAAAATCAAGCAGTCAGACCGGGCAAAGAGACTTGCTGGGGGATAGGCGCAAACGGGTCTTCTATTGTCTTCGGCTTCGCTGTGCGAACGCGGAGATCTAGTAAAATCCGAGATGCTCGGTAAGCACGCGCCCTCGCCGCGCCGTCCGGCAAGAGCAATCCTAGATTAACCAATGCTTTCAAATCACGGCTTGCCGTGGTTTCAGTAATCTCCGCAACGCTTCTATAAGAAGTGTTTCTTACTTTGTAACCAAATGCGGCGTCGAACAGCGCAAGCACGCATCTGTCCGGGAGCTTCTCGTTATTTACTAAGATTTCGAGTTCATCCCAAACTCGGCGCGTCTCTTCGATTCGTCGTGTGATCGTTTTGGCCTGCCGGTAATGCGCGGTAAGGCAGAACCGTATCCAAGGGCGAACATCGTTCCGAGGGTGCCAACTCCCTTGGCCCACTTCACCAAGGACGTTGTAATATTCCTGCGTATTTTTGCCTAAATACTCTTCGATGCTGCAAAACTCTGATTCCAGTATCCCTTCCCGCGCCAGCACGAGCGTTTGAAGGCAACGCGACATGCGGCCGTTGCCGTCAGAGAACGGATGAATCATGACTAAATTCAGGTGCGCCATCGCTGCACGGATTAATGCTGGGAAGCCGTTGCACTCCGCATTTAGCCGAGCGGCAAGTTCCTCCATCAAGTCAGGGATTTGTTCCGATGGCGGCGACTCATAAACAACGTCGCCCTTTTGATCGTTGCGCACGTAGATAGAGCCAGGTCGCCACATCCCTGGGTTCTTGTTTAGCTCGTGCTGCATCATCATGAAATGCAGACTCTTTATAAGGCCGTTGCCGTATGAAAAGTGGGGGTCTTTAGCGAGTTGGAGCACATAAGTCATGGCATCGCGGTAGCCTTTTACCGCCAACCATGTTTGCCCGTGCGCGTTCAAAGGCGCTTCGCCTTCAGCGGCGGCAATCGCGTCTTCTACAGAGACGTTGTAACCCTCGATGCTGTTCGAGCCGCGAATGGCACGGGCGAACGTGCTTCGCCGCAACATTCCAAACCAACGTGCCGGGGTGTGGAGGGCATATTTGATACTGGCACGAGTCTTTTCGATCTCGGCCAACGCCCTGATTTCTGCTTCATCAAGCTCTGGTGGACTGAAGATCATGCCTCATTATCTGTAAATAAGTCGGATTGTCAACATCATCCTGACTTTATGCATGGATAATTCTGACAAAAAATCAGAATGATTGTTGCATTCCGTCATTTGTCGCGTATTTTAGGCTCACAGATCATGAATGTCCTCAGCACTCCCCGTCGCGCGCAAATCCTCCGCTCTCACGTTGAGGGGAACTCCATCCGCGCCACGGCGCGCATGACGGACTCGGCAATCAACAGCGTCGTGAAGCTGTTAATTCAGGCCGGAAAGGCATCCAGTGCGACGAAATCTGGTCGTTTGTCGGCGCGAAGGAGAAGAACGCCACAGCCGAAAAGAAAAAGAAGGGCTGGGGCGACACTTGGACTTGGATTGCGCTCGACGCCGACACCAAACTTATCCCGTGCTGGTTCGTTGGCCCGCGCGATGCGCGTGCCGCTTATCACTTCATTCACGATCTTAAAGAGCGACTGGCAAATAGCGTCCAACTCACCACGGACGGCCACCGCGCTTATTCAGTGCATGGGAACGCGCCGGGCAATCCTCAACGGCACACCCAACCACAAACACATTTCCACGTCATTTGTTGAGCGACAGAATCTCACGCTCAGAATGACGAACCGGCGCTTTACCCGGCTGACAAACTCATTCAGCAAAAAGCTGGAAAACCTAGAGTATTCCGTCGCGCTCTACACGATGCACTACAACTTCTGCCGCATTCACCAAACCATTCGCGTTACCCCTGCGATGGAAGCTGGCATCGCCGACCACGTTTGGAACGTGGATGAGATCGTTGACCTGCTCGATTAAGCGGGACGCCAGAAAAAGTTTCTCACCCAACAAAGCAACTTTGCCAATGATCTCGTGCCTGCCACCGCCGGAATCCGGCAAGCGAACTCTCCGTCCAGTCGAAGGCCCAACCTGCGGCAGCGCGCTTCGGCATCTGCCCAATCATAAGCATACAAATCTACCAGCCACCAATGGCCGTCATGGTGATAACTGGTCACATAACGACGGCACTCCCCGCTGGGAGTCGGTTCAGCAGAAGAAACCATATGGCAACTAATAACTCAGGCTACTACGTCCTGTATCGGGACAACCTAAACCAGTGGCGTTGGACGTTCCATGCGGCCAATAACCGCGTTATTGCGGTCGCCAGCGAAGGCTACATCAACAAGGCTGATTGCGTTCACTCGATCAACCTGATTGCTGGCTCCGCTGGCTGCGCAATAATCGAACGCTAACGCTGCAATTCAGCGGCCCGGCGTCGCAACCGTCGGGCTGCTGTCAACTGATCCGTATCACAACAGCAGAATGCGTGTCAACGGCTCAGAAATCATCAAATTCAGATTTGTTGATGCGATTCAGCGACAAAATTCACTGCTATTAGCCGACGCAAGGAGGTGAGAGGCAATGACTGGCAAAAAAGTCGCACGTGACGCGAGTGAGGGACTGAAAAACCCGAAAACTCCTAAGAATCAGAAGGACGTTGATGCGTCCGCTTTGGCCCAGCGCAAGGGCGCAAAGAAGGGCGGAAAGAAAGGCAAGTAATCCGCCGGCTAGAGCTGTGGGGATGGTCATATCTCCACAGCCTTGTTCGGTTTTCGATGTTGGATTGAAAGACAAATGCGGGACGAGGACGATGCTCCTCGCATTCTACGCGATAATCCAACCCACCGAACGGCTCTGGGTCGGCCGCAGTCACTTTTGATCTGCGAGCAATCCCGGCCGGAGACTTGCGCAACAGCAACACAAATCTGGGTCCACTGGGAAACCACGGCGGTCCGACCCTTACCCATGTGCCGGTGCCGCCGAGCGCGGCGATCGAGGCGGGTGACGACTCGGTCCTCGCTCCGCCGCTGGGATTGACGACCGATCAGCGCGGCGCCGGCTTTCCACGTCGCAAAGGTCCGCACGTGGACAGCGGCGCGGTCGAGCAGGGGCTGAGCTTGGTCGTGACGACGACAGACGACCACAACGATGGCGTTTGCAGCGCGACCGATTGCACCCTGCGCGAAGCGCTCAACGCCATCAACGACGCGGCGGGCGGCGACATCTCCTTTGCGCCTGGCGTCACCGGCACGATCCAGCTCGGCACGGCGCTCGCACCCGTGACCGCCAATCTGGTGCTGCAAGGCCCCGGCGCAAATCTGCTCACGGTGCGGCGCAATACGGCGGACGCGTTTCGCATTTTCACGATCACCAATGGCACAAACAGCGGACCCTCCGTCAGCCTTGCAGGCATCACCATCAAGGACGGGCTGGCGCCCTCCGGCGCGTTTCCCATCAGCTCCGGCGGCGGCATTCTGAATGACCACGGCTCGCTCACGCTGGAGAACTGCGTGCTCAGCGGCAACCGCGCCGCGTCCTCCGGTTTCACCTACGGCGGCGCCATCTTCAACTACGCGGGCGGCGTCGTGGTCAGGGAGAGCACACTCGCTGGAAACACCGCTTACTACGGCGGCGGCCTCGCGAGCGTCCGCACCGATCCCGGCCGCGCGCAGGTTTTCATCTTCGGCAGCACGCTCAGCGGCAACACCGCCACTGGCTACGGCGGCGGCGTTTACAACCAGGGGACCAATGCCGGCAGCATCGCAGGCGTGCAGCTTGCCAACAGCACCCTCAGCGGCAACAGCGCGGCTCCGAGCTCCGGTGGCCTCGGCGGCGCGATCTTCAACACCGGCGCGACTTCCGGCAGCGCCGATATTTTTCTCGAGGATTGCACCCTCAGCGGCAACAACGCGAACGCCGGCGGAGGCATTTATAATTTCAACTTCGCTGCCTCCGCGCTCGTCACGCTGCGCAACACCATCCTGAGAACCGGCGCCACCGGCGAGAACCTGTTCGATTCGAGCGGGGGCATCGACTCGCTAGGCCACAATCTGAGCAACGACGCGGCCGCTGGCCCGGGTGGAACTGGCCCAGGTGGATTCTTGCGCTCGACCGGCGACATCCGCAACACCGACCTGCTGCTGGGCCCACTCCAGGACAACGGCGGGCCGACCTTCACGCACGCGCTCCTCGCGGGCAGCGCCGCGATCAACGGCGGCAGCAGCGAGGTGGAAAATTCCACGGATCAGCGCGGCTACCTCCGCGTCGGCGCGAACGACATCGGCGCCTTTGAGTTCGGCGGCATCTGCTTGCGCATCACGAGCATCGCGCGCGCTGGCAACGACATCACCGTCACCTTCGACACCGCCGCGAACCTCCCTGTCCGCCTCGAGCGCAAGCTCAGCCTGAGCGACGCAGCCTGGCAGCGCATCCCCGGGGTCAGCGATCTGCTGCCAGCCACCGACGGCACCGCGCAGATCACCGACCCCGGCGCCGTGAGCCTTGGCAAAGCCTTCTACCGCGTGGTGCTGCTGATCCAGTTCGGCCGCCCGCTGCGCGCGCCGGGCAAGTG
>CAXTRS010000302.1:0-6190 GCA_964246635.1 uncultured Chthoniobacterales bacterium
CTCGTCGGCTTCATTGACCAGGAGAGCGGCAAACTCGTGCGCCTTCAGGGAAGTCTGCTCGGCTCGGACGGCACGGACGGCCTGCGTGGTCGCAAACACAACCTCAACTCCGGTTGGAGCCGGGCGTTGAAAATAGCAGGCGCGGGCGTGATCGAGGCGCTCTCTACGGTCGCCTCGACAATCGGCAACCGACCCGTCTATGTCGGCGATGTGTATGGCTCAAGCGCGCCGCGCATGACTTCTCCGCTCATGCGGGAGATAAATGGGCTGGCTTACCGTGAAGGGCGCGCAGGATTCGTTGAAGTCCCGGCTAATACTGCCGGGTATGTCTTCGTGATGACATCCCCGCGAGAGATACAGGGAGTTGACGCCGGGGATGTGAACACGCCGGTAGATGAGTTGCGCCGCAGGTCTGACGTAGGACAAGCGCGCACGGGTGGACAACTGTCGGAATCAGAACTCGTCGAACTGATGACGAACGGCAATGCCGATGATATCCGTCTTGCGCTGCCGCGCATGACGCCCGAGATGCGCCGCGTCGCTGAGGCCGTTCTGGCAGGACAATGAGCGCCCCGATGTGGGCAGCAGGTGAAGACTACTCTTCACCCGTGTTGATTTAACTCAAAGACTTCATCAGGAGATAACGGAAGCATGATTCCACCGCCCGCATCCGACAAGCCGCAACTTAACCCGCGCGAAGTGTTGCAGCAAGAGGGCGTGAACGGGGTCGCGGAGCGCCTCGCCTCGACCGGATACCTGATTCAGCGGGAGTTGTTGAGCGACTACGTGCAGGTCCTGCGTAGCGGCAAAATCTGGATGATCGAGGGTGAACCGGGGAGCGGTAAGTCGGCGGTCGCGCTCGCCACGCAGTTCGGCTTCAACATGACGATGTTCCCGATTCAGGGCATGAGCGAGTTGAAGCTGAGCGACCTGCTCTACGAGTGGGATAGGGAGGCGCAGAACCAGTCAGTGATTCAAGCTGTCACTTCTGGGGCGAAGCCGCTCGACGAAGCGCAGGCCGAGCAGTACGGACGGAAGTTCTTAAAACTCGGTCGTGCGCTTCACGCCTTTCACTGGGCCGGAGTGACGGCACAAGTGCCGCTCCTGTTCTTCGACGAGGTGGACAAACTGCCTGAACACCTGCAAGACATGCTTCTGGGGCTTTTGGAATGCGGCTACGCATACGTGCCGGATTACAACCAGCCCGTCGGCATCTATGACACAGAACGGGGAAGCGCGAATCGCCGACTGTTCCCGCTCGCTATCTTCACCTCGAACAACTTGCGCTTCAAGCTCTCGCCGCCGTTCCGCTCGCGCTGTTTTTACTCGTGGCTCGACAAGCCGACGCCGGAGGAGGAAGTGAAGATCCTGCGTCCTCGCGTACCTGACGCATCACCTGAGCAGGTGAGAGCTGTCGTTCGCATCAACGAATCCATCAAAGCCATCCCCGGCGTGCAAAACGTCGGGGCGATCTATTTCCTGCCGCTGACGCGCCTGCAGGCATCGATCCCTTTCACGGTTGCTGATCGTCCTCCACCCAGTCGCGAAGAAACCCCGCACGCGGCTTATCGAATGGTCACGCCCGGGTATCTTGCGACGCTGCGCATCCCGCTCCTGGGCGGGCGCGACTTCACGGAGGAAGACGATGCCGGGCGCCCGCCGGTCGCGCTGATCAGTGCGCCGCTGGCGCGGAAGTTTTTCGACGACCGCTCGCCGCTCGGGCAGCGTCTCCTGCTCGACGATACCGATGCCCCGGCACGGCCGGTCGAGATTGTCGGCGTTGTCGGCGGGGTCAAACAGGACCGGTTGGAGTCGCCCCCCGGGTTCGACATCTACCTTCCGCTGCGGCAGATGACGGCCGACAACGTGCCGTTTCTGCGCAACAATTCGTTCTGGGTGCTGCGGACCTCCACGCCGCCACTGTCCCTTGAAGCCGCAGTCCGCCGCGAAATCCGTAGCGTCGATCCGAATGTCCCCACGAGCAGCGTCCGCACCATGGAACAGATTTTGGCCGGCGCGCTGGCCGCGCGTCGATTCAGCCTCATTTTAATCGGCCTCTTTGCTCTCTCAGCGTTGTTGCTGGCCGCGGCGGGACTTTACGCGGTCATCACTTATGGCATCGATCAGCGAACCCGGGAGATCGGGCTCCGGCTCGCGTTGGGTGCCACCCGGCCGCGCATTCTGGCCATGATCCTGGGCGAAGGATTCCGGCTCGTCGTTGGCGGAGTCGCGCTCGGCGGCGTGGTCACCCTGGCGCTGCTGAAATTGATTGCCGCTCAGCTCTACGGCGTGAGTGCCTATGACCCGTTGAGTTTCGCAGTGGTTACCTTCCTCCTGATCGGCGTGGGTTTGCTGGCCTGCGGGATGGCAGCGCGTCGGGCAGCCCGCCTTGACCCAGCGATCGCCTTGCGTGCCGAATGAAACATCTGAGAGCAAGGCCAGCCATTTAAGCTTCCAACCCGGGAGGCCCAATCATAGGTTAGGCGAAGATGCTAATCACATATTTATGCAAGTAGGGCCTCTCCTCAGAATAGCGTCGCTCGTTTTACTTGGCGTCATCGCGATGCTGCTTTCTACGGGTTGCGCGGGGCAGACGACCGCGATCGAAGTCCGCGGCTTGAGACCCGCCGAGCGAGCCGCCTTTGTTGCCTGCGTCGATCGCACCGCGCAAAGCGTCGGCCTACAGCGCCAACTCTCCAAGGAACTCACCCCGGCCTACAGCAACATCCATCGGGATCGCAGCTTTCAGCAACGCCTCGTGAGTAACGCCGCCCAAAGCCCGCCCGAAATGTGGCTGGACTGGGATCCGTATTTTAGCTCATACACCTTAACCTTCGTGCATCGCGGCGAGTTGGAGGCCGTGGCCCGATCGGTCGGCGAGTTTGCCCTGGCACGCTTCGGCGCACAGCGTGCCCGACGCTTTCATACCTCTCCGCTGCTTGACGCCGCGTTCAATTCGCCCTGACTACTCTACACGCCCAAACCAACTCCCCGAGCGCCTAACCCGGCGCTGTAGCGAACAGGCTATGGCGGCTGACTTCTTTTTCTAAACTCCATGTCCATCCTCGCCAGAGTCTGTCGCCGAGCTTGAGGGTCGTTAGGCCGATGAATCAGTTTTCGGTTCTGATCCTGCCCGGTTGGACGAACTCCGGGCCTGACCATTGGCAGAGCCACTGGGAACGAAGCCATCCGGAATATCGCCGTGTCGAGCAAGAGGATTGGGATTGCCCTGACCGCGCAGACTGGATGCGCCGGATCGATGCGGCAGTCCGGGAGAGTGAATCACAAGTCTTTTTCCTGGCACATAGTCTCGGCTGTATCGCGTTCGTCGGCTGGGTCGCCGATGCGGAGCCGCACCTCATCGCTCGTGTGAGCGGAGCGTTCCTGGTGGCTCCCGCCGACATCGAGCGCGAGAACGCACCCGGAGTGTTGCACTCATGACGCCCTGTGCCGCTGAACCGACTTCCCTGTCCGAGTGTCGTTGTCGCCAGCAGGAACGATGACTCCGCAGCCTTCGACCGCTCGAAGCTCTTTGCGCGTGGTTGGGACAGCAGCCTCATTGATGCGGGCGATGCGGGGCACATCCATACCGCGGCAGGTTACGGCCCCTGGCCAGAGGGTCACCAGCTCTTCACCGAATTCGTTTCGCGTGTTCTCACGAAAAGGCCTGAATAGGCGAGGCAGCGAACCGTGGACCGTTCTTATGCCTGGCGTTGAGAGCATGCCAATGTCATCTCTAGTTCGCGCGGTCGCCGATTCTGGGTCTCGTTAGGCAAACAAAGCCGCCTTCATCACCACAAAACTGCCGCGCTTTATGCCTCTCCTTGCCTTGCTCTTCGCCCTTGTGGCCGGCGCGCTCATCGCGCTGCAATTCGGCGTCAACGCGGCTTTGCGCGGCTTCCTGGGCGGCAGCGCCTTCTTTGCCACCCTCGTCTCCTATGCCGTGGGCACCTTGGCCTCGCTTTGCTGTCTGCTGGTGCTGCGGCCTCCGCTTCCCTCCTGGAGCCGGGTGGCCGACGTGCCTTGGTGGGCTTGGACCGGCGGGGCGATCGGGGTAGGCTACGTCACGGCCAGCGTGCTGCTGGCTCCGAAGCTCGGCGCGACGCGCCTGATTGTCCTGGTGGTCGCCGGCCAGTTGCTGGCTTCGGTGATCCTGGATCATTTCGGGCTGGTTGGCTACGCGGTGCGCCCCTTCAACGGCTGGCGGGCGCTGGGCTGCGTGCTGTTGGTGGCGGCGGTGCTCCTCATCAAGGCAAAATAGATCGCCAAACCTCGCCGTCGGTCCTTGTTCGCCAGACCACGCGCTACAGCGAATGACCCGCGGTGAGGGGGCTCTCTTTTTCGAATCTGCCCCCTTGCCCTGCCACGGCCCGTCGCTGAGCTTGGGGCGATAGGCGCTCGTGAAAATGCATACCCCCGACGATTTCAACCGTTTCGGCGCAGAAAGCTTGCCCGGCCATCTCGGCGTCGTGATCACGCACGTCAGCGCGGCGGAAACGAAGTCGGAGTTGCTCATCAAGCCCTCGCTCATGGCGCCCAATGGCTTCCTGCACGCCGGCACCGTTGTCGCGCTCGCCGACACGACCGCCGGCTATGGGTGCATCGCCAGCCTGCCCGAAGGTGCCACGGGCTTTACCACCATCGAGTTGAAGTCTAACCATCTCGGCACCGCCCGGGAGGGCACGATCGAGTGCAGCGCCAAGGCCGTGCATCGCGGCAGAACCACGCAGGTGTGGGATGCCGTAGTCACGCACCGGGAGTCGGGTAAAACCATCGCCCTGTTCCGCTGCACGCAAATGCTGCTCTATCCCCGGTAGCCCAAGGTCGCCTCACCCGGCGGCGCTGCCGCGAACGGACTCTGGCGGCTGCGTCTGTCCTTGAATTCCACCTCCGTCCTCTCCAGAGTCCGTCGCCAAGCTTGGGGCGATAGGCGCCTTTGCGTTTGCGTCTCGCCACTGATGAAAATTCTACGCCATGCCGGCTGGTTGCTCGCCGGCGTCTCCTTGGCGCTGTTCGCCATGGGTCTATTACTCTTCTTCGACCTCCTCTGGCCTTGGGTTCAGCTGCGCAACGATGGACCAATTGCTGTGGGGGCTTGGATCGTGGGAGCGCTGCTGTCGGCCTTGGCGCTGTGCTCGGGTCAGCGAGCACGGGGCTGGCACTGAGTGCTTCTGGGGCTGCACCTTTGCGTATTGCTTGGCTTATGGGCCATGGTGCTGCTGTGGAAACCTACCCGCCTTTTTTAGCGTTCGACTGCTGGAGGCAATCCTGCGAATTGCGCTTGGCCCCCGGACTACAAGTGAGTTGGAACGTTAGGGTTTCTTTCCTTCAGCAGCGCATCCAATCAGAACACGCGCCTCGCCCTCCTGTTTTCGATTGACGCCTGGCGGCGGGAATCTCAACCTCTCAGGTTCGATGTTTAGTGAGATGCCAATTGCAGACGGCAGCGCAGGTCGCTTCGTCGAAGCCATGTGGCGACTCGCCTATCGAGAAGAGTCCACAAAGGACTCGGTGAGTCTGGTGCCGACAGACGGCTGCGTGGAAATCGTCTTGAACAGGGGGTCGGGCACCATGGATTTCGACGACGGGATGGGAAAGGTCGTGCGCACGCCGCGCGTCTGCGTCCTGGGCATGGCGACTAGGCACAGCAGTCTGCGATATCGCGGTGCAGTCGAACTTCTTGGTTTCCGTCTCAGACCCGCCGGGGCGGTGGCTCTCTTCGGCGAAGCATTGGGCGAGCTGACCGATCAAGCCTGCGACTTGCACGATCTGCTGCCACGCCTGACGAATCACCTGGCGCGCGGACTCGGTCACGGCTTGCCCGACACGAGTTATCTCACGCGTTGTTTCGAACAATCCGCGCGCTGGCATCGCTCACCTGAGGAGAGACGTGTTACTGCTTTACTGGATCCTGGATCGAATCGTAGCCAGCAACGGGGTGATGAGCATCGCTGCTCTTGCGCGCGGCGCAGGCCTGTCCGCCCGACAGCTTGACCGCGTCTTCGCCAAAAATGCCGGGATGAGTCCAAAGCGGTATTGCCGCATCGTCCGCTTTCGGACGGCATGGGAGCTGGGCTTCCGCGCGAGGCGAAAGGATTGGAGCATGATCGCTATCCGCTGCGGCTACGCCGATCAGGTAGTGTTATCCTCGTTGTTGCCTTGATTGGATTTGGAGGTTGTAGCTGGTGAT
>CAXTRS010000303.1:0-312 GCA_964246635.1 uncultured Chthoniobacterales bacterium
GGCGGTCGCGAACTCGAACGCCGTCGCCGCGCTGCCGTCACCGCCGCGCTTGCGCGTGCCGGTTCTTCCCCGCAGCGCTCGCGCCGCGACGGACTCGCCGCGCTCCCGCCACGCGGGCACGACACCGTCGGAATAGTTCGTCTTGTCAGCGACGCCTGAGCTGGCGAGCGAGACTTTCGTGCAGAACTCACCCAGCTCGGTGCAACGCACGCCGACGGAGAATCCCGATCCGGTGAACTCGACACCGCCGCCTTTCGCCCGCGGCGACGACGACGAACG
Organism: uncultured Chthoniobacterales bacterium; assembly: GCA_964246635.1. Classification (GTDB taxonomy): domain Bacteria; phylum Verrucomicrobiota; class Verrucomicrobiia; order Chthoniobacterales; family SZAS-18; genus JAFAXH01. The sequence goes on from CAXTRS010000303.1 coordinate 280, forward strand.
GCTTCGCCTACCAGGTGGCCGACCGCACCGGCC
>CAXTRS010000303.1:322-2536 GCA_964246635.1 uncultured Chthoniobacterales bacterium
CCCTCGGAATATTGAAAATTCAGCGGATGAACGGTTTGGCCGAAATACATGGTCTTTGTGCTGCCAATGGGCCACAGCCCGCCGCCGGCTGCACCGAATTTTTTGCGGCACCGCGCACACGGACAGAAAGAGGAGCGCGGGCTTCCAGCCCGCTCTGGCCGGCATCCTGCTGGCAAGCCGACCCGAGGTGGTAGGACGCACCTCCGGGGCGTCCGTAGAATCTTCTGGCGCGCGGGAAACCACTGTTGCGAGAAAAGCAAATCGTCACGGACGCCCCGGAGGTGCGTCCCTACCTCATAAAAACGACCGCCGCCCGGCAGGATGCCGGCCGGAGCGGGCAGGATGCCCGCGCTCCCCTTCTGCGAGCTCACAAAACAAACCTTGCCATGATCCGACGCTGGGTAATGGCCTTTGCGGCTCACCGCGCCGCCTCAACAAAGGAAACTGCCCCACGACCCAACGCGATGAAGCTTGACTTCGGGGCCGTCGCCTGGGGACAACAACCCTTCATGGTGATGCCAGCCCGAATTTTTCCACTCGCGATCCGCCGCCGCGCGCTGTTCCGCGCCGCCTTCGTATATGCGATTGTGATTACCCCGCCGCTCCCCGGTATGCTCGCCGCCGACGCCACCTGGACCGGCGCCGCCAACGGTGTTTGGGAGAACAACGCCAACTGGTCGCCCGCCGCATTTCCCGGCAAAACGGCCGCGCCGTTCAACAGTGCCGACACCGCCACGTTCAGCAACGCGGTCAACACCGCCGTCACCCTCGGCGGCGCGAACCTCAACGTGCGCAATCTCGTCTTCGACACCGGCGCAGGTTCGTTCACTTTCAACGCCACCGGCTCCGAGGGCTTTATCTTCACCAACGGCGGCAGCGCCACCATCGCCGCGACCGTCACCGGCACGGGTCTGACCCAAACCCTCGCCGCGCCGATGGTCCTCATCGGCAACTACACCTTCGCCAACGACTCCGCCGACAGCGCGACCAGCCTCGTGGTTTCCGGCAGCCTCACCGCCGGCACCGCCGCCGGCGCCAACGTCCTGCTCGCCGGCAGCGGCAACGGCACGAACGTCGTCAGCGGCGTCATCAGCGACCGCACGGGCGGCGGCGCGGTCGCCGTGGCGGTGCGCAACTCCGACTGGCGGCTCAGCAGCGGCGCGAATACCTACACCGGCGGCACCGCGGTGACGCGCGGCAACCTTCTGCTCGGCGCCTCCTCCGCCGGCGCGCCCGGCGCGGTGACAAGCGGCCCCATCGGCACCGGCGCGGTCGCCCTTGGCAACACCACGGGCGCCGCGAACGCAAGCCTTCTCTTCGCCACCGGCACGGGCGGCCTCCGAGTGGACAACGCCATCACGGTGCAGAGCGGCAGCAGTGGCATTCTGACGCTCGGTGGCTTGAACACCAGCGGCACGAACACCTTCGGCGGCGCGATCACGCTCCAGCGCAACGTCCTGCTCCTGGCGTCCAGCGGCGGGACGGTGGCTTTCAGCGGCGCGATCGGTGAGAGCGCGCCGGGCGCCATCAACAAATTCGGCGGCGGCACCGTCGTGCTCTCGGGGGCGAACACGTTCAGCGGCGGCACGACGATCACCGCCGGCACGCTGCGCATCACCGTGGATGGCGCGCTCGGCCTGGGTGACGTCGGCGTCGCGGCGGCCGGCACGCTGACCCTCGCCAGTGGCGTGACGAACGCCATCAACGACACCGCAACGCTGACGCTCAACACCAACGCCGGAAACTTCGCCACGCTCAATTTGAACCGCGCCACCGCCGGCCCGCAGGAAACCGTTCGCTCGCTCGTGCTCGGCGGCGTGACGATGGCCCCCGGCACCTACGGCTCCAGCACGAGCGGCGCGCAGTTCGTGAACAACAACTATTTTTCCGGCAACGGCGAACTCGTCGTGCTCGTGCCCGAGCCTGGCACGTCCGCGCTGGTGCTGCTCGGCGGCCTGGCGCTGCTCGTCGGCGTGCAGCAGCGGCGGCGATGCAAAGGCGCCCCTGTCGCACACATCGAGTAGAGGCTCAGTGTCTGTTTGATTGCGCAGTGACGAAAGGGGAGATACGGGCGTCCCGCCCGTTCCGACCGGTGTCCCGCCGGGCGGCTTCTTCCATGGGGAGGGACGCACCTCCGGGGCGTCCGTGACTTTTCTGCTTTCTGCTGTGGAGCGGAAAGCGAGCGCGCACCAAAATCTTCGGACGCCCCGGAGG
>CAXTRS010000303.1:2546-6172 GCA_964246635.1 uncultured Chthoniobacterales bacterium
TCCCTACCTGCAAAACCGCTTGCCGGCAGGACGCCCGTGCTCCCTCTTGCTGTGCGCCGCTGCGGAGCGGAGCCACTGCCGCGCCTGGCACAGACAGAGCCGACTCTACACGGACGGCGCTGCAAATCGCGTCTCGCGCGCCTTCACGAGCGCGACGACCAAGTCGTTCACCGGCGTCGGCACGCCGAACTCCCTGCCCACACGCGGCACCGACCCGTTGATCGCATCAATCTCCGAGCGTCGCCCCTCCAGGTGATCGAGCAACATCGACGGCCGCGCGTTCCCGATCTTACCGCCGAGTTTTTGAATGTGCTCGATGGGATCGCCGACTTCGAGCTGCACGCCGGACGCCCGCGCCACCGCGACCGCTTCCTCCGCGCAGCCGCGGGCGACCCGCCACGCGTCCGGGTCCGCCAGGATTTCGCCGATCGTCAGCCCCGTGAGCGCGCTGGTGCCGGAAAACGCCACGTTCATGATGAGTTTTTCCCACACCATGCGCCCGAGATCGTCGAACAGCGCCGTCTTGAACCCCGCCGATTCCCAGATCGCCGCCGATGCTTGGAGCCGCTCGCGCGGCAGGCCCGCAAACGCGCCGAAGCGAATCATCTCCATGCCGTTGTGGTGGACATGGCCGGGTCCGCGCATCGACGCGCCAAACCCGCCGACGACGCCGACCGCCAGCCGGTCTGGCCCGACGATCGGCGCCACGCGCTCCGCGGAGCCGAGCCCGTTCTGGATCGTCTGCACCACCGTCTCCGCCCCGAGCAACGGCAGCGTCGAGCGTGCCGCGGCTTCGACATCGAACGCCTTCGTCGCGATGATCACGAGGTCGCACGGCCCGATGCCCTCGGTCGTCGTGCTGCCGTGGACGCGCACCGTCCGGTCGCCGCTGACGCCCTCCACGCGTAACCCGGCTCCCTCCATCGCCGCCGCGTGGTCCGGCCATCTCGTGATGCAATGCAGTTCGTGCCCCGCGCAGGCCATGAGCGCGGCGTAAACCGAGCCCATCGCTCCACAACCGACGATGGCGATGCGTGACATAAAAGGAGGATAAAGTCCTTTCCGTTGGAATTCCTTCGTCAGTCGAAGGCGGATTGCGTGCGGGCAGCTCGCAGCCGGATCCTTCCGATTCTGGCGGTCATTCTTCTCATTCGATCTCTCAAACTCACGTCAAAAATCTGTCACACGCAGAATTAGGCTCGACAAGCTGCTCGCCGCTCGGCGACAAAGGCCGCTACCCCGACGCGCTCGCCACCGCGACAAACGCACTCACTGCTAGCCTGAACTTTTCCATGGCGGGTTGAAGGCGCGCAGCACGGCAACGAAATCGCACCATGAAAATCCTCGTTCCACTTTTGCTCACGCTGACCACACTCGGGATCGCCGACCAGCTTTCTGCTGAAGTTGTGCAATGGACGTTTGACGCCCCGGGACCAACCGATGGCCGGACGACAACGAATGGGATTTACACGAACTACACGGTAGCTCCGCTTACCCAAGGAAATAACAACGGCACCGTTACTCTGATTTCTGGAACCTCGCCATCCGCTGGATATACGAATGCTAGCGGCGGGAACAATGCAGCGGCAGCAGCTTTCATTGGAGCTCTTAATCCTGCAACTTCAACATTCTTTGCGTTCACCTTTACTCCAGCCACTGGATATTCAGTTCAAGCCACGGGTTTCACGCTTGGGGAGCGTAGCACGGGAACTGGGCCACAGCTTTTGACACTGCGCTCAAGCCTCGACAATTTTACGACGGACATCGCGACGGCTGCGGTGAACGCTAATTCGACATGGAGTTTGGTTAGTTTGTCCCCATTCAGTCTGACTGCACCGGTCGATACAGCCGTGACCTTCCGCCTCTACGGTTCAAACGGCACCGGGACTACTACCCCCAGCAACGCTAATTGGCGTATCGACGATCTCAGTTTCACCGCGAATGCCATCGCCGTCCCCGAGCCCGGCACTTGGGCGATGGTTGGTGGCGGCTTGCTCACGCTGCTCGCCGTGCAGCGGCGCTGGCGTGGGAGTGTCGGCGCTTGAAGCAGAGGCACCGCCGGCGGGATGGGCCCTGCGCTGCGCCGGACTTTGGTTTCAAAACCGAATTGGCGTGCCAAAATCGCCGATTTTGGCTCTCCAACATCTAATATTCGACCTCCCACATCGAATTTTCGGCTCTCAAGGTCAAAAATTCGGGGTCGGCGTGCGAAAATTGGCGTTTTGAGGTCAGTGATTCGCGGCGTGAGGTCCGCCCTTCGGAGGCCTTGGTTGAGAATTTCGGCAGGAAGATCGGGGCCTTCGGCGCCAGCGTTCCAGCTTCGGGCTGCGGCGTGCCATGCTGGCAGCGCGGGCTGCGGTCGCGGCGCGCACGCCGCGCCGGCAAAGGCGGCGCGCCCGCGTCTTCAAGCCCGCGCTTCACGTCGCCGGCGCCGGACTGCGGCGAACACTCCGCCCACGCCACCAACGAGCAGCGCCCACGTGGACGGCTCGGGCACGACGACGGTCGGGGCGAAATCGACGCCGCGGAACATCTGACCCGGGCCGGCGGAGGTGGCCAGCACGGTGGAGGTGTCGCCGGGATTCGTCGTGTTGCCCAGCACCGCGCTGTCGGTGAAGGAGAGCAACTGGTTGGAGCCGTTGTTGGAGACGCCGTTGCTCGCATAGGTCTGCGTGGTGGCAAACAAATCGACTTGGTTGGGGTTCAGCGGATTGATCCGCACGGCTAGGCCGAAGAAGCCGATGGAGGCGGCGCGATTGATCGTGTAGGCCAGCGTCCAGTTGCCGGTGTTGGGATCGCGGTTCCAGCGCTGGATGCCGGCGTTGGCGCCGACGCCCGCGGCCAGATAGAGCGTGTCGGGGGTGCCGTCGTTGTTCAGATCGAGGAAGCGGACGGTGTTCTGGTCGGCATCGACATTGGTGAAGCCGGGCAGCTGGTTGATCGTCACCGGCCCGGTGGGCAGGCCAGCGCCGATGGCGTTCACGCCGCCGTAGGCCCCGACTTCGCCGGCCGTCGCGTAGAGCTGCCCGAAGGCGATGCTGGCCGTGCGCAGGTCGGTCGAGCCGGTCACCGCGCTGACCGTGCCGGTGAGCGAGGGCGTGTAGCCCATGCCTGCGCTGGTCGCGATGTAGAAGCCGCTGCCCTGGCCGGCCGAGGCGACGGCGTGGACGTTCTCGCCGCTGGCGAAGTAAGGGCTGGAGTAGGAGATGTTGCCGAGGGTGTTGACCGTCGCGAAAATGCGCGAAAACGTGCCCGAGACCACGGTCGTGGTGCCCACGGGGGAGTTGTAGCCGGTGAAGGAGAGAAACGTGCGGTCGGCCGAGAGGTTCAGGCCGCCGTCGGCGGCGGGGTTGCCGCTGGCCGTCAGGGCGTTGGCGCCCGTGGTGGCCAGCGGGATGGTTTGCACCACGGTGTTCGGCACCGCCGGGTTGAACTCGCGCAAATCGACGGCGATCGACGTGCCGCTGAGCGCGCCGCTGGTGGGGTTCCGGGAGATGGTATAGACCACGATGTCACCGGGGATGAACGGGCTGGCCGGCGCGGCGGCGGGCAGCCGCCACGAGGCCGCGCCGAGCAGCGCGAGCGCCGCGGCGAGGGGGAGATTCTGCAAACGACGGGTGTGCATG
>CAXTRS010000304.1:0-6168 GCA_964246635.1 uncultured Chthoniobacterales bacterium
GTCTATGACCGCCCCTTGGTCGGACGTTGAATGCTCGCACGCAAGGGGCGGTCATAGACCGCCGCTACAGTGCCGGTTGGTTACGGCCGCAACAAGCTCTGCACCGCGGCTTCGAGTTGTTTGTCCTGACCGCGCGCCACGCTCTCGGGATCGTTCTCCACCCGGATATCCGGCTCGATCTGCGCCTTCTCCATGTAATTGCCGTGCTCGTCGCGGAACCCGACTTCGGGAATGCCGAAATAGAGCGTCTTGTCCTGGAGCGTTTCCCACCAGACCGCGGTGCCTGTCCCCGGAACCGGCATGCCGATGAGCTTGCCGATGCCGAGCGCGCGATACGTCCACGGGAACAGGTGCGCGTCGGAATAATTGCTCTCGCCCACCAGCACCGCCGAACGCCGATTCCACTTGCCCAGCGGCTCCTCGCCGATGACCCGACCGCGGGGCACAAAGTGCAGATATGTCTTGCCGCTCAGCAGCGTCGCGAGGTTGTCGTGCAGATTCCCGCCGCCGTTGAAGCGTGTATCGACGACCAGCCCTTCCTTCCCGCTCTGCCGGCCGAGGATTTCGGAAAACGTTTCGCGGAAGCTCTTGTCGTTCATCCCGCGCACGTGCGCGTAACCGAGCCGGCCGCCCGATAATTTTTCCACGGCTTCGCGCCGCTGCTTCACCCAGCGCCGGTAGAGCAACTCTTCCAGCTCGCGTTGCTTGATGGGTTTGATGACGACATCGAACCGCGCGTTCTTCGCCGGATCGAAGACAGAGAGCAACGTCGGCTTGCCCGCTTTGCGGTTGAGCAGCGGCGACACGTCCATCCCGGGCGCAATCGTCACGCCGTCGATCTTCTCGATCACCATGCCCGGCGCGACATTGGAGTTCGCAATGACGAGCGGCCCCTTGTCGATGAGTTCTTCCACGCGCAGACCGGCTCCGCGGTAGGTCGGATCGAAGAAGACCGCCAGGGACGCGGTGTCATCCGCGCCGTGGAAAGTGGGAACGTAACCCGCGCCAGTATGGCTGGCATTCAGCTCGCCCAGCAATTCGCTGAGCAATTCCGCGAAGTCGCGGTTGTCGCTGATGAATGGCAGGAATTTCGCATACACTTTTTTGTATTCCTCCCAATCGACCCCGTGCATGTCGGAGACATAGAACTTTTCGCGCGCCTGCCGCCAGGCGTGCTCGAAGAGGTGCGCGCGCTCGGCGACGGCGTCGAGAAACATCTCGGCCGAAAACTTCACCGGCTCGTGTTTGTTGTTCTCGGCGAGGTTGACCTTGCTGATTTTTCCGCCCGCCAGGACGAAGACAAGCTTGCCTTCTTTTTCGATGATGAGTTGCGCCGCGTCATCGCCGCCGCGCGCCCCTTTGTTCGGATTTTCCGGGAACGTGGCGATGCGCTTCGTCTCCTTTTCCCGCAGCTTGTGCTGCCACAGCTCGTAGCCTTCGTCGCCGTGGCTGAGGTAAAGGAGTTGCTCGCCATCGGGCGTCAGCGCGGCGTCCTGCAAGCGGGTGGAATTGATCGTCAGCCGCGCGATGCGGTCTTCGACCGAGCGCAGGTCGATCTCGACCGGCTCGCTTTTGTTTTTCGCTTTTTCCCGCTCTTCTGGGCTGAGTTTTTCGAGTTCTTTGTCCTTCTTTTTCTTCTCCTCGTCCTCGGCTTTTTTCACCAACTCGTATTCGGCCTTGGTGAGCTTGAAACGATCAAACGCTTTTTGCGTGAAGAACATGCCATACACGTCGCTTTGCGGATCGCCGCCGTTGCCGTCGTCGCCGTGCAGGCCGTCGCGATTCGTGAACCAGATCATCGCCTTGCCGCCCATCATCCATTGCGGCCGCTGGTCTTCGTAGCCGCTGAGCGTCAGGTTCGTGAGCGGTCCCCTGCCCTCCGCGTCAATCAGGCCGACCTCGCCGCTCCAACGGTGCGGATCGATAAATTGCACGAGAAACCATTTTCCATCCGGCGACCAATCGAACCACTGGTCCCCGTCTTCGTAGGAATAATTTTTGTCGCCCGGCAGCACGAGGCGCGTCTGCTTCGACTCAAGATTGAGCACGCGCAGGGTGGTCCGGTTTTCGAGATACGCGACCTCTTTGCCGTCCGGCGAATAGCGCGGCTGAAAGTTTTCCTGCCCGTTGTCGAGCAGCGGGCGCACGTCGATCACCGTCGAGTTGAAAAAATACGGCTCGTCTTCCTTTTTCCGCGTCAGGCTGGCTTCGTAAAGACACCACGCGTGGTTCGTCTCGCCGGCAAAGAGCAGCTTGCGGCCGTCCGGGCTGAAGCTCACGCTGCGTTCCTGGTTCGGCGTGTTCGTGACACGCTTCGTGACGCCGTGATCGACGCTGGTGACGAACACCTCGCCGCGCGCGACGAACGCGATCTCCTTGCCGTCGGGATTCAGCTCCATCTCCGTCGCGCCGTCGCTCATGTTCACGACCTCCACGCCCCGGCCGAGCGCATCGAGCGCCATTCGCACCGTCACTTTCTTCGGACCCGCGGCCGGGCTACCCGATGCGGCCGGCGCGAGCGTGTAAATTTCGCCGTCGTAGCCGAAACAAAGCGTGCCGTCGTCCGCGGCCGAGAGGAAACGCACCGGGTTTTTATCGAAGCGCGTGATCTGCGTCGGAGCGGCGTCCGCACCAGCGTCGAGCGCCAGGCGCCAAACGTTGAACGAGCCGCTCGCTTCGCTGAGATAGAAAATGGCTTTCTCGTCCGCCGCCCAAACCGGGTTGCGGTCCTCGCCGGGGAACCGCGTCAGCTTCGTGTGCTTGCCCGTCTTGAGGTCGTTCATCCAGATGTCGTGCGCGACGGCAAAGGTCGAGTGCTTGCGCCACAAATTTTCCGACCCCTTGAGGTCCTCGTAAACGAGCCGCGACCCGCTTCTGTCGTAGCGCGCGGCGAGCGCCGGCGTCGTGAAAACCTGCTCCGGCTCGCGGCCCGGCTCGACCGCGACTCGGTAAAGCTCCGGCATCACGCGTGGGCTCGGGAATTGCACGTTCCGCCGCGAGTCCATGCGGTGCGCGGAGAAGAGCACGAAGCGACTGTCTGGCGAGAAGCCGGTGGGAATCTCGTCGGCGGAGTGCGTGGTTAATCGCCGCGCCGCGCCGCCTTCCGCCGCCATAAGGAAAACGTCGAAGTTGCCGTAGCGGTCGCTGGCAAAAGCGATGGAGCGGCCGTCCGGCGACCAGATCGGCGCGGTGTCGTGCGCGCGGTCGGCGGCCGTCAGCGCGCGTGCCTCCCCACCCGCGGTTGGAACGGTGAAAAGATGACCGCGGAAGACGAACGCGATGGTCTTGCCATCCGGCGAGATTGCGGGATAGCGCAGCCACAGCGGCGCGCCAGATTCCATCTGCCCCGCGGCACGTGGAGCGAAAGTTGGTAGAAGAAGAGTCAGCGCGGCCAGCGTGACGGCGAGAAGCGAGGTCGAGCCAGTTTTCATCATGGGGGCTTGGGAAGAGAGCCGCTGGAGCGCGCTTGTCAAAGCGCGCCTGCGGCGATTAATAACGAAACGCCGCCGTCCGCTTCGCCACCCCATGCGTCTTTCCGAGAAACTCCTGCGCCCGCTGACTCCGCGCGGCTGGCGCAGTTTGCGCCAGGGCGTCGGGCGGCTGGCGCATCCGGTCCCCTTGCGTCGGGTGCTCGCGAGCATCGACTCAGTCAAGCTCGAAGCCGTCGCCGCGCGCCATCGCGTGCCCGGCGAGGTGCATCGCTGGCCCAAATATGTCGATGCGGAAAAGTGGCTGAAACTCAACGTCCGCCGCGCCCAGGACTTGGGACTCAATCGGATCGCCGGTGACGGAAATTTTTGCGTGCTCGATCTCGGCAGTGGCGCTGGCTACTTCCTGCATGTCTGTCGCTTCCTCGGCCATGCAGGAGTTGGTTTGGACACGAACGACATTCCGCTCTACGGCGAGATGTTCGAACTCCTCGGCCTCCAGCGTGTCGTCACGCGCATTGAAAAATTTCAGCCGTTGCCTGCCAGCGAGCTGCTGGCGAAAAATGGCGGGCGCAAATTCAACCTCGTGAGCGGGTTCTCGGTCGCGTTCAACGGCCACAAGACTGCGGCGCTATGGGGGCCGTCGGAATGGGAATGGTTTCTGCGCGACGTGGAGACGCATCTTCTCACTCGCGACGGTCGCATCTACCTAGACCTCAATCCCGAGCACGACGGCACGTTTTACACGCCGGAACTGCGCGCGTTTTTCGCCGCGCGCGGCGCCGACATCGACCGCTCGAAAATTCTGTTGCCGCCCGCGGACAAACCCGCCGGCCCGCCATGACCACGCCGCCGTCCGCGCGGCTCGCCGACGCCGACGCCCGCGAACGTTTCATCGGCGAGACCGGCGAAAATTTCTGCGTCTCCGCCGGCGCTGGCGTGGGCAAGACGCGCGCGATTACCGAACGCATCGCCAGCCTCGCCGCGCGCCGCGCCGCGCAGCCGGACATCCTCACGCGCCTGGTGGTTGTCACCTACGGTCGGCTTGCGGCGGAGGAGCTGCGCGTCCGCGCCCGCGACCGGCTGATGGCGCAGTTGAGCCACCGTTCCTCCTACGAGCGCGAACAACTCCTCGCGGAACTGCGCCGCGCGTTCTTCGGCACGATCCACGCGTTTTGCGTGAAACTGCTCCACGATTACGGTCGCTTCATCGGCGTGCCGGCGGGCTGCCAGTTGCTCGAAGCAGGCCGCGCCGAAGACGCGCTCTGGGCGCGGTTTTGCGACAGCGACGAACTCCATGCGCTCGCCTTCCCGCCGCGGCTGCTGGCGCGCGTGGAACGGCACCTCACTTTTGAGCAACTCCTCGCTCTCGCGCGCGAGCTCGATCCTGCGGAAATCGAAGGACTGCTTGCCGCCGCAGACGATGACTCGTCCACGGATGACGCCGTCGTCACACCCGACTTTGCGGCCGCGCTCGCCGACAAAGGCGGCACCAATCCCAAGGGCAAAGCGGCGACCGCGGAAAATCAAGAGCGATTGCGCCGCTGGCAACGCGACCTCCTCGACGAAAGCGGGCGGGCGTTTCTGAAATTGCCGGAATTCAAAGGCGGCAGCGCCACGTTCAAAACCGCCGCAGCCGACGCGTTACGGCCGTATGCGCGCTGGCTCAATGCCGCCGCCGGCCGTCTCGCCGCGCTCATCGCGCGCGCCTGGCGCGCGTATCGACAGGAGCGCGGATTGATGACCTATCGCGACCAGATTTTCTGGGCGCGCAGGCTCCTCGACCGGCCGGCCACCTTGCGCGCATTGCGCGAACGCGGCTACGTCGTCATCCTCGACGAAGCGCAGGACACCGACGCGGAAATGTTCGCGGTTCTGAGCGAGCTGACACGCCCAGCCGAAGCCCCGCTCGGCGACTGGCCGTGGCAGGCGGAGGCTGCCGGCCCGGAGCCGGGTCGTTTTTAGTTTTTGGGCGGCGGGCAGCCAGCGATCTAACGCGCGCGGGCTGTCCCGGGGGGCGTATGTGCGCGCATTCCGCGAAGGCCGCGGCGGGCGGCACCTCGAATTTTCCGTCACCATGCGGTGCCCGGCGGCGGTGGTGAACGTCGTCAACCGCATCTTTGCCGACGGGCGATTGCCACAGTCGCACCTCGCCTTTCGCGCGCTTGACACCCGGCCCGCTTGCCCCGCCGGCGCAGCGTGGCGGCTCGACCTCGGCGCGCTCGGTGCGGAGTCGGAATCGGGCGTCGGCGACCGGCTCCAGCGGGAATGCGAAGCCGTGGCTCAACTCCTCGCCGAGCGCGGAAAAACTGGCCTTGGCATCCAGCGCTGGGACGAGGTCGCGGTGATCGCGCCGCGCATTGTCTGGCTGGAAACCGCCGCGCCGATTTTCGCCGCGCTCGATCTGCCGGTCAGCCTGCTCTCGCAAAAACGCACGGCGCGCGAACTGCCGGCGTTCGCCTGGCCGGCGGCGCTGCTGCACGTCCTGGCCCATCCGTGGGATCGTTTCGAGCTCATCGGCGTGTTGCGCGAGCTCTTCGCGATTTCCGACGTCGAACTCGCGCGCTGGCACCGCCGACCCGATGGCGGCCTGGTTTTCTGGCCGACGCTGCCGCCCGCGCTCTCCGCCGCACCCGCCGGTTTGCGCGCGGCGCTGGAAACATTGCACGCGCTGCGCGCCGCCATGCCCGGCGAAGACCCCGGCGGTCTGCACGATTGCCCAACCCTGGGCCGGTATATG
>CAXTRS010000305.1:0-2787 GCA_964246635.1 uncultured Chthoniobacterales bacterium
GTTTGCTGGAAAGAAGGAAAGAAAGACGCTGCCGGGCGGGACGCCCGCCAGAACACCCGGGACGGGTGTGCTCCCCAATCCCCAAGCCCAAAATCCAAACTGATCCACTACCGCGTCGCTCGGTTGCTTGCCCCGAGAAACCCGCTATCGTTTCGCCGCGCAGTTTGTGGTCGGGCAGACCACCTGCTCCCGGAACATTCCAAGATGAATAATTTCACTCCCCGCGCGCAACAAGTTTTGGCCCTGGCCCGCAAGGAAGCGGACCGTTTCAACCACAACTACGTGGGCACCGAGCACCTCCTGCTCGGGTTGATCAAACTCGGCCAGGGGGTGGCCGTGAATGTGTTGCAAAAAATGGGGCTCGACCTCGAGACCGTCCGCATGGAGGTCGAAAAGCAGGTCGGCACCGGCCCGGAGACCAAGATGGTCGGCAACATTCCCTACACTCCGCGCGTGAAAAAGGTGCTCGCGCTCGCCGGCAAGGAAGCGAAATCGCTGAACCATTCCTACGTCGGCACCGAACACATCCTCCTCGGCCTGCTGCGCGAAGGCGAAGGTGTCGCCGCGCGCGTTTTGAAAAGCCTCGAAGTCGATATCGAGCGCACCCGCAACGAAATTTTAAAAGAACTGGACCCGAATTTTACTCCGCCCGACGCGGAACAAGAAAACTCCATGCCTGCCGAAAACGGAAACAAGAAGGACGTAAAGACGCCAGCGTTGCGCGCTTTTGGCCGCGACCTGACGGAGTTGGCAAAGAAGGCCGAACTCGATCCGGTGATCGGCCGCAAAAACGAAATCGAACGAGTCATCCAAATCCTCTGCCGCCGCACGAAGAACAACCCGGTGCTGCTGGGTGAGGCGGGCGTGGGCAAGACGGCGATCGTCGAAGGGCTCGCGCAGGAGATCGCCAGCGGCAACGTGCCGGAGCTTTTGCACGACAAAAAAGTCATCACGCTCGACCTCGCGCTGATGGTCGCGGGCACGAAATACCGCGGCCAGTTCGAGGAACGCATCAAGGCGGTGATGGACGAGATTCGTCGGTCGAAAAATGTCATCCTATTCATCGACGAACTGCACACCATCGTCGGCGCCGGCTCGGCCGAGGGGGCGATGGACGCGTCGAACATCATCAAGCCCGCGCTCAGCCGCGGCGAGTTGCAGTGCGTCGGCGCGACCACGCTCAACGAGTATCGCAAATACATCGAAAAAGACGCCGCGCTGGAGCGCCGTTTCCAGACCGTGAAAGTCGAGGCGCCGAGCATCGAGGACGCGATCCAAATCCTGCGCGGTCTGCGCGGCAAATACGAAGCGCACCACAAGGCGAAGCTCACCGACGAAGCGCTCGATGCTGCGGTGAAGCTTTCCGAGCGTTACATCACCGGCCGCTTCCTGCCGGACAAGGCGATCGACGTGATGGACGAAGCCGGGGCGCGCGCTCGTATCGGCGCGATGACCCGGCCGCCGGATGTCAAAGAAATCGAGAAGGAGATCGAAGACATCCGCGTCGAAAAAGAAGCCGCGATCAAGGCGCAGGACTTCGAGAAAGCCGCGTCGCTGCGCGACAACGAGAAGCAGGCGAAGGACAAACTCGAACGCATCCTGACGGAATGGCGCGAGCAGCGCGAAGAGCGCGAAGTCATCGTCACCGAAGACGACATTCTGCATATCGTCAGCAAGTTCACCGGCGTGCCGCTCCAGCGCATGGAGCAAAAGGAAACCGCGAAGCTGCTCGCGATGGAAGGCGACCTCAAAGGCAAGGTCATCGGCCAGGACGAAGCGGTCGTGGCGATCTCGAAGGCGCTGCGCCGTTCACGCGCGGACCTCAAAGACCCGCGCCGGCCCATCGGCTCGTTCGTGTTCCTCGGACCGACGGGTGTGGGCAAGACATTCCTCGCCCGCACGCTGGCCGACTTCATGTTCGGCGACGCCGACGCGCTCATCCAGATCGACATGTCGGAATACATGGAGAAGTTCACCTCCTCGCGCCTCATTGGCTCACCTCCGGGCTACGTCGGCTACGAGGAAGGCGGGCAACTCTCCGAAGCGGTGCGCCGCCGGCCTTACAGCGTGGTGCTCTTCGACGAAGTCGAGAAGGCGCATCCCGACGTGATGAATCTGCTCTTGCAGATTCTTGAAGAGGGCAAGATCACCGACTCGCTCGGCCGCAAGATCGATTTCCGCAACACGATCATCATCATGACCTCGAACGTCGGCGCGGAACTCATCAAGCGTCAGACCAGCCTCGGCTTCGGCGCCCCGCGCGACGAAGCGGATTACGACACCATGAAGGGCAAAATCATGGACGAGGCCAAGCGCGTCTTCAAACCGGAATTCCTCAACCGCCTGGACGACATGATCGTCTTCCACACGCTGACGAAGCCGGACCTCTTGCACATCGTGGAACTCGAAGTGGACAAAGTTGTCTCTCGCGTCCGCACGAAGGCGATCAACGTCGTGCTCGACGAAGCCGCGAAGGAGCTGCTCATCGAAAAAGGCTACGACCCGCAATACGGCGCGCGCCCGATGCGCCGTGCGGTCGAGCGCTACCTCGAAGACCCGCTCGCCGAAGAGTTGCTCCGCGGCAACATCAAAGCCGGCGACACGCTCGAAGTGCGACGCCAGGACCAGAAGCTTGTCTTCCACACCGCGGAAGCGCCCGAGCTTCCCGCGCTGCCCGCTGGCGACACCGCCAGCAGCAGTGAGCCGGCGGCGGCAAGCTGAAAAGCGGGACGACCTGAAAATCGGCTAAACGAAAAGCCGCTGGCGGTTTCAACTGCCAGCGGCCTT
>CAXTRS010000305.1:2797-6146 GCA_964246635.1 uncultured Chthoniobacterales bacterium
GGCGATTTCCGCCCGACAGAAAGAGAAGTCACGGACGCCCCGGCGGTGCGTCCCTGCTTCCTTAACGCCCGCCGCTAAACCGCGGATCGTTGGCCAGCGAACCCAGCTGGCTGCGGCCTTCCCAGCCTTCGGGCCGATTCCACGGGACATTGCTGACACGCTGGCTGTCCGGCAGCATCGCGGTGTTGTCTGCCGGCGATTCGTTGCCGGCGCAACTGGTCAACAGCAAAGGCGGAAGCAGCAGCGCGGCGAGCAGGAAAATGCGGATGTTCATACAGAAAAAAAGGCGACGCGGGATGGATATTAGAAGAAGCGGCCGGTTCTGCAACCCCGAGGTTCTCGGTTTCGGCGAGCGCCGCCGCGCTCGACTCAGCGTCGCAGCGCCGCCGTGCTGCCCGGCTGGGGTTCCTCGCTGCCGCCGGCGTAAATCACGCGGTCGCCGCGCTGGATCGTCAGCCCCGGCGGGGTCGAGTTCGGCACGATGTCGGCGATGGATTGCGACGGCTCGACACTGGTGATGCGCACCTTGCCCACCATGCCGCTGCCGCGCGTGACGATCATCTCGGCGTGATTGACCACGCCGTTGCGGTCGCCGAGGTCGAGCACGACGAAGTTCCAGTTGCGGTCCACCGCCAGCACGCTGCCGCTCAGGCCGCTGCGCATGACTCGCATTTGTCGCTGCTGCTCGGCGCGCTGCATTTGGCGCGCGGAGGAATCGGCGGTTTTGAGCTGGTCTTCGAGCGTCCGCTTGACCGTGTCGTATTCCGCCAGCCGCGTTTCGAGTTCTTTGATCTTGGCCTGTGCCTCATCTGTCGGCGGCAGCACGGGCCGGCCGGGATCGACCGCGGCGATTTTGCTCTTCAAATCCGCGATCTCCGCCTGCGCCGCGGCGATCCTGCCCGCGTTAGTCTCCGCTTCGCTTTTCAAACGCGCGGCTTCCTGCGCGGCGGCGGCGAGCTGGCTGCGCGCTTCCGCCGCCGCTTTGTTGGCCGCCTCGACCTGCGGCTGGCTGGCGGCGAGGTCTTTGCGCGCTTTGTCCGCCGAGCTGCGCGCGCCCTGCGCTTCGGCCGTCGCCAATTGCACTTTCTCCTGCCGCGCGCTCGCTTTGCTGACGTTCAGCCAGCCAAGCACCACGGAGCCGAACAACAGCGCGCCGGAAAGCCAGAGAAAGATTTTCGCCATACCACGTTCGTTGCCGACGATAAAAAAAGGCGCAAGTGGAGTAATGAATCGCCTAGGCGCTGGCAATGCTTTTCGCGTTTCGTTCTGAGTCGGCAGTTGCCAGGCCCTGCCGCCGCGTCTAGGCTCCGGGCGCCAGGGGCGATGGATGGCAGGCTGACAAACCCCGCCAGGGCCGGAAGGCAGCAACGGTAGTCTGATCGGCCATGCCGTCGTTCTCTGGCACTTCTTTTTTAGTCTTTCTTCATGACCTTCCTCGTCACCGGCGGCGCGGGTTTCATCGGCTCGCACCTCGTCGAGCGACTGCTGGCCGCCGGGCACCGGGTCGCGGTGCTCGATGATTTCAACGATTTCTACGCGCCGGAAATCAAACGGGACAACCTCGCGCTCGCGCGCAAACGCGGCGGCGTCGAGTTGCACGTGGCGGACCTGCGCGACGCCGAGGCGGTGAACCGCGTCGTCGCCAGTGGAGCATTCGACGTCATCGTGCACTTGGCCGCCCGCGCCGGGGTCAGGCCGAGCATTCAGCAGCCGCGGCTTTACGTGGAGACCAACGTCGGCGGCACGTTGAACTTGCTCGAAGCCGCGCGCGCCGCGGGCGTACGCCGGTTCATTTTTGCCTCCAGCTCGTCCGTGTATGGGTTGTGCAAAGAAAGCCCATTCCGCGAAGACTTCCCGCTGCTGCAAACGATCTCGCCTTACGCCGCGACAAAGCTCGCCGGCGAGCACTTGTGCTCGAACTACGCGCACCTGTTCGGCATGCGCATCGCAGCCCTGCGGTTCTTCACCGTCTATGGCCCGCGGCAGCGGCCCGATTTGGCGATTCACCAGTTCACCCGGCGCATCTGGTGTGGCGAGCCGATCCAGCAGTTCGGCGACGGTTCCACGCGACGCGATTACACGTTCATCGACGACATCATCGGCGGCGTGCTCGGCGCGGTTGATCTCGTGCGTAACAGCGACGAATCGCTGTTCGACATTTTCAATCTTGGCGAAAGCGCGACCACGCCGCTGCGCGAACTCATCCGGCAGATTGAGTTGGCCTTGGGCAAGCGCGCCATGATCGAGCAACTGCCCGAGCAACCCGGCGACGTGCCGCACACCTGCGCGGATATTTCCAAAGCGCGCCGCGTGCTCGGCTACGATCCGCAGACGCCGCTGGAGGCCGGCATCCCGCGGTTTGTCGAGTGGTTCCGAAATCAGGAAAGCGCGCCACTGCCCGCGCTGACGACCCGATGAAAACCGGCGCCGCCTTCAACGTCTTCGAGCTGCACCGCGCGCTCGTGCAAATCCCCAGCGTGAACCCGGCCGGCGATCCCGGCACCGCGGAAACCGGCGAGCGGCGCATCGCGGAATTTCTTGCGCAGTGCCTGGCCGATCTTGGCGCCGCCGAAGTCACGCTCACCGACGTGTTCCCCGGCCGGCCAAATCTGCTGGCGCGCTTCCCGACCGACCGGCCCGGCAAGGGGCGCCTGCTCTTCGCGCCGCACACCGACACCGTCAGCGTCGCCGGCATGACGGTCGATCCGTTCGCCGCCGAGCGTCGCGGCGAGCGCATCTACGGCCGCGGCGCCTGCGACACGAAAGGGACCGTCGCCGCGATGCTCTGCGCCTTCGCCGAACTCCGCGACGAGTTGCCCAAGCTCAGCCACGAAGTCTGGTTCGCCGGCCTCATGGGCGAAGAAGCCGGCAACGAAGGCGCGCACGCACTCGCGGCGTCCGGTTTCAAGGCCGACTTCGCGCTCATCGGCGAGCCGACGCGCTGCGACATCGTCCACGCGCACAAAGGCGCGACGTGGCTGGCGCTCACCACGCGCGGCCGCGCCGCCCACGGCGCGCACCCCGAGCGCGGCGACAACGCGATTTACAAAATGGCCGACGTGATCCGCTGCGTGCGCGCCGAACTCATCGCCGAATTCGCCGCCGCGCCCGACCCGATCCTCGGCCCCGCCAGCGCCAACGTCGGCCTCGTGCGCGGCGGCAGCAAAATCAACATCGTCCCCGAAGGCTGCACCGCCGAACTGGACCTGCGCACCGTCCCCGCCCAGAGTCGCTCCGACTTCGTCTCCGAGATCACCGCCCGCCGGCGCCGCGCGTGTCCCGACCACGAAGTCGCCACAATCCGCGCCACGCCCCCGCTCTTCACCCACCCCCCCAACCCGTTCGTACG
>CAXTRS010000306.1:0-627 GCA_964246635.1 uncultured Chthoniobacterales bacterium
GGTTGGCCATCGTGCGGCACCTCGCCGAAATGCATGGCGGCAGCGTCGAAGCGGCCAGCCCCGGTTTGAACCACGGCACCACCCTCACCGTGCGCCTGCCGCTGCTGATCGTGCACGATAAACACGGGAGCGGCGGCAGCCGGAGCGAGACTTCGACGCGGGCAGACGCGGGCGATCCCACAGGGGCTTTTCGAGCCGCGACGATGGACGCCGCGGGGAACGGTGATGCTGCGAAGAAAGACGAGAACGAGGACGGAAGTAACGACCGTGGCGAAGGGAAAATTTTCTCGCATGAGCGGCCGGCATCCGCGCTCACGGCTGGCGGCGGAAACGATGCCGCCGCTGCGTCCGAAATCCCGGTCTCGAAAACCGGCATCACCCGTCGCGTCGCGCCCTTCCTCACGCAGCACCGGCTCGACGGCGTGCGCGTGCTTGCCGTGGACGACGAACGGGACGCGCTCGACCTGCTCGACGCCGTGCTCAGCCGCGCGGGCGCCAGCGTGCTTCTCGCGCGCAATGCCGCCGAAGCCCTCGTCTTCTTCGAGCCAGATCTGCCGCCTGCCCGCCGCCCAGACATCCTCATCTCCGACATCGGCATGCCCGAAGAAGACGGCTACAGCCTCATCT
>CAXTRS010000306.1:650-2705 GCA_964246635.1 uncultured Chthoniobacterales bacterium
CCCCGCCCGCGGCGGCACGCTCCCCGCCGTCGCGCTGACTGCCCACGCGCGCTCCGAAGACCGCCTGCGCGCGCTGGCCGCCGGTTTCGATATTCAAGCCACGAAGCCGATCGACCCGGCGGAGCTGGTGCTGATCGTGGTACGACAAGCGGAAAGGCTTAAAAGCAGAGACATACCTCCGGAACGTCCGTGACTTTCTGCGCACGACGCGACAACCGCACTGATCATCAGACGATAAATCGGACGCCTCGGAGGTGCGTCCCTGCCTTCTTCAATTAATCGGCAGCTCGCGCTTCATGTTCAGCTTCGTATCAATCATCCGCACCGTCAGGGGCGAGCCGGCGCCTCGCTGGACGAGGATCTGGCCGAACTTCTTGAACTCACCCACCAGGTTTTCGTCCTGCCAGCCGTTGGTCACCACGAACGACACGATCGTCCGGCCGTTGTCTTCCTTTTTGAGCAGGACATCGAGGTTGCGCCCGCCGCCGAAATAGCCTTCGGCTTTCAAGACGTCCGCCAGCTTGCGCGCGTCGGCCTCGGTCGCCTTGCCGGAGTAGTTCACGGTTTCCGTGGCGCTGGCTTTATACGGCGTGCCCATGATGACTTTCTGCCCGAAATAAATCAGCAACCCGACGATGGCCATGAGGATCGCGACCGCGGCCGAAAGCCAGACCACCCACTTCGGTCTCGGCTTCCCGGAACTCGGAAGGGCGGCGCCGGGCGACAGCGGCACCATCCGCGGAGCAGCCGCCATCTGCTGCGGCGGGGGCGGCGGGGGAACGTCCGCGGCGGCAGCAGCGGGCCTCGCGGCGGCCATGCCCGGCAGGGTGGAAAGCGGCGCCCAGCCGGCGGCGCCTTCATACCAGACGAGATCGGCCGGTGTGAACGAGCCGTTTTGCAAGCCGGCCTTCAGCGCCGCTTCGTCGTAAGGTCCATACTGTTGTCCGTTGCGGGTAACGTAGATTTGCATGAGAGAGGGCGTGGTGAGGAGAGAAGGGATGGGAGAAAGTAATCGTGAACGCCATCGAGTATGCCCTTCGCCTCCCACGCAACGCAATGCTGGACACACCTGCCCGCAGCACCTTCCTCATCAGTCCCATCACAAGCTCAAAATCCTCGCACCTCGCCTCAGCCTTTTTAGCCCTTAGCCTTTCCTCAGATACCCCGTCTCCCCCATCGCCATCAGCATCGGCCCGTTCCGTGTGAATTCGACGACGCTCACGCTGCCGACCGGACAGGCCAGCCGATAGCGAAATTGCCCGAGGTCGATCCCCAACAGCGCGCACAGCAAAATGCGAATCGTCGCCTTGTGCGAAACGATCAGCACATTGCGCTCGTCCTCTGCGCTTCCACCGTCCGCTCGATCTTGCGCCGGTGCGCCCTGGATGATTTCCTCGACCACTCCCAACGCCCGCCGCGCGATCACGACCGCCGGCTCGCCCCCGCCGGTCGGCGGATACCATGCCGGGTCGGCCGTCCAGCACCGGTAATCGTCAGGAAAACGCTCCTGGATTTCCTCGAGCGTCAGCCCTTCCCAAGCGCCGTAGGCAATTTCCTTGAGCCCTGCGCGCACGGCCGGCTCGACGCCGAGGGTCTCGCAAATCGGCGCCGCCATCTGCCGGGTGCGCAGCATCGGGCTGCAATACACCGCCGCCCAACGCACCCGATCCCGGGGGTGCGCCTCCGCGAACGCCCGCGCCATGCGGTGCCCCTCCTCCGTCAACCCCGGGTCCATCCCCGCGCCGCAATAGACGTTCTCCCGAGTGCGTTCCGTTTCGCCGTGACGCAGAAGATAAAGCGTGAGCATGGGCGGTTTCGACATCGGATCGTTTTCCTTCGGCCGCAATCTAGAAAACTAACCGGCGATCCGCTCCGGCGAAAAGCGGGAATTCCCGAGCCTCCCTCCCTTTGCCCGCTTTCTCCTCGTCCGACTCTTTAACCCCGCGTCGGTCCCACGCTCCCCATCCCTCGCGTTGTCGCGGCGGCGAGACGAGCTCCTCATGGGTTGTTTCGGCTTTTTCTTTGCTGGCGAGTGGGAATGCCAAAGTCAGAGGC
>CAXTRS010000306.1:2715-3921 GCA_964246635.1 uncultured Chthoniobacterales bacterium
CCCTACCCGGGGACGGCCCGGCTCGCCGCCGCGCCAACGCACCGGACGCCGGCCGGCAGGATGCCGGTCGGTGCAGGCTGGAAGCCTGCGCTCCCCATTCCCTTTGTGTCTGTCCCATCAGTGAATAGAACAAAATTGAGCCTGCTACTCCGGCGCAGCGCCAGCGCCGATGCCTGCATCTTCCGCGCAGGTCATCGGGCGGGTGCGATTGAGGGAACATGAAGCTCCGCCTGCCTCGATCTCTTTTGCTCCTCTTCCTGCTCGCGTCGATTCCCGCCGCGCTCCACGCGCAGCTCCCCAAAATCTTCGTCGCCAGCTTCGGCAACGACGCCAACGACGGCACGCGCAACGCACCGAAGCGCAACTTCCAGGCGGCCCACAACGCCGCCGCCGCCGGCGGTCAGATCGTCGTGCTCGACACCGCCGGCTACGGCATCTTGAACATCAACAAAAGCCTGCGTGTCACCGTGCCTCCGGGCGTGAACGGCTTCATTACCACCAGCGGCAGCGCCACCGGGGTGACGGTCGCCGCGGGCGCCGGGGATACTGTGGCCCTGCGCGGCTTGATCGTGGAAGGCGCCAACGTCGGCGGGGTGGCCATCAACTGCACCTCCGTGGGCACTCTCCTCGTCGAGGACTGCACGATCCGCGGCTTTGCCAGCGGGGTCGTGATGGATCAAAGCGTCGCCGGCCGCCTGCGGGTGAGCGGCTGCAGCATCCAGGTCGGCATCTACGGGATTCTCCTGCAAACCGAGAGCACTAACACCCTGAACGCGGTCGTCGTCGGCTGCACCATCGAGAATTGCGGTTTCGCGGCGTTGCAGACGGGCGCGACCTCCACCGGCCCGGCACTGCTTTCGGCCGTGGATTGCGTGTTCACGGCCAACAATTCCGTGTTTTCCCCCAGCCCCAACACGATCATCTACGCCGACAACTGCCGGGCCAGCGGCAACATCAAGGTGGTCGATCTCTCCGGCGGCGGCCAGGTCTTCACGTTGAGCAACAATGCCTTTACGAACAATTCCGCCCCCTCCGACGCCTTCTCCGGCGCCGTGCCCAAGCGGTAGGTCGGTGCCGTGCGTTGTTTGCGCAGCGCCGACCCGGTCTTCCCGATCACCGGCAGTGGGCTCCTTCGTGGTGGATGGGGGGGTGGAGACGCCCCCAAAATATTAATAAAAGGGCGCCCAAAAAAAAACACCCCCCCCC
>CAXTRS010000306.1:3931-5350 GCA_964246635.1 uncultured Chthoniobacterales bacterium
TCTTTTTTTTCGTCCCCGGCTCCCCACCACCCCCCCCCCCCCGCCCCCCCCCCCCCACCACGAGAACCCAAAGCAGCCCACTACCGCTTTTTCTTGTCACCCGGCTCCTCCATCGGCGACGCGAGCAAGCAACCTTCCTTTTCCTAAAGGGAGGGAGCTTGGCTCCTCCCGTCCGTGGGCCGGGCCGGCGACGATTGATAAAGGATGAAGTTCCTCCCCCTCCCCAGTCTCGCTCACGCTTCGCATCGCCTGCTCCAACTCCTGCTCCCCGGTGTGGCTCTGGCGAGCGTGCTCCTGCCCTTATCGACGGCCTGCGCGCAAGCGCCGAAGATCTTCGTCGCCTCTTTTGGCAACGATGCCAACGACGGCACGCGCAACGCGCCCAAGCGCAACTTCCAGCCCGCGCACGATGCCGTCGCCGCCGGCGGCCAGATCGTCGTGCTCGACACCGCCGGCTACGGCACGCTGAACATCACGAAGTCGCTCGCCGTCACCGTGCCGCCGGGCGTCACCGGCTTCATCACCAGCAGCGGCGCCGCGACCGCCATCAGCGTTGGCGGAGGCACCAGCGCGGTGGTTGCTCTGCGCGGGCTGATCATTGAAAACAGTAATCCCACGCCGGCGGGTGTGGGCGTATTTGTCTCGGCGGTCGGCAATCTGACCATGGAAGACTGCACGGTGCGCAACTTCGGCTTCGGCATGTGGGTGGATCGCTTCAACAACGGCAAGCAGTATCTTTACAACTCGACGTTTCGGCGTTGCAGCACCGGAATCTCGGTGTTGGCCGGCGACGGCGGCGCGAACACCGCGACCATCAATGGGTGCCGGTTGGAACAGAACGAGACCGGCCTGGGTGCGGGGTTTCCTAATTCCGGCAGCGCGGATGTGACGGTTTCGGGCTGCGTCGTCTCGGGCAGCACGACCGTCGGGATCTCGTCCAACACGGCAAACGCCGTGATCCGCGTGAGCGACTCCAGCATCACGGGCAACAACGTGGGCATTGCCGTCAACAACAGCGGCCAAGTGCTCTCGCGCGGCAACAACACGCTGGAGAACAACACCAGCGGCAACACTTTCCCGGGCGCCTACAGCGCGAAGTAAGCACCCCGCACTCGTCGCCGCCAATTACCGCCCCACCTCTCTCGCAGGAAAACCCGCAGCCTGTCACCCATCATGATCATGAAACTCCGCCGCCCCCTTCGCTCCTTCTTCTCCGTTGCCTCCGCCCTGCTCTTTTTCACCGCCCTGCCCGTGGCGCTGCACGCGCAGCTTCCCAAACTCTTCGTCGCCTCCTTCGGCAACGACGCCAACGACGGCACGCGCAACAGCCCGAAGAGAAACTTCCAGGCGGCCCACGACGCCGTCGCCGCCGGCGGCCAGATCGTCGTCCTGGATACGGCCGGCTACCGCCCGTTGAGC
>CAXTRS010000306.1:5360-6046 GCA_964246635.1 uncultured Chthoniobacterales bacterium
ATCACCAAGAGCGTGAGCGTCACCGTGCCTCCGGGCGTCAACGGTTTCATCACTGCCAGCGGCGGCTCCGGCGGCATCGGCATCAGCGCCGGCAGCAGCGGGAATGTGACGCTGCGCGGGCTGATCATTGAAAACACCAACTCCACCGCCATTGGCCTCTTTATCTCCAGCGTCGGCAATCTGACCCTGGAGGATTGCACCGTGCGCAACTTTGCCATCGGCCTCCAACTGTCCCCTAGCAGCGCCAGCAAGCTCTACCTTTACAACTCGACCTTCCGCAGTTGCGGCAACACGGGCGTATTCGCGCTGAACCCTTCGAGCGGCACCAATGTCGCGACGATCAACGGCTGCCGGTTTGAACAAAACGGATCCGGTTTGAGCGCGGGGGTCATCGGCAGTGGGAACGCCGACGTGACCGTTTCGGACTGCGTTGCCTCAGGAAACACGACTGCCATCTCGGCCGGCACCAACGCGACGATTCGCGTGAGCGACTCCAGGATCACGGGCAACAACGCGGGCATTGCCAACAGCAACGGCGGAACCGTGCTCTCGCGCGGCAACAACACGCTGGAGAACAACACCAGCGGCAACACCTTCCCCGGCACCTACAGCGCCAAGTAAATCGCAGGCGCGCAGTCCTTAGCGCCATTCCCGCGGTCGGTGAGTCGTTAGCGGCGCCCCGGCGC
>CAXTRS010000307.1:0-6042 GCA_964246635.1 uncultured Chthoniobacterales bacterium
ACAAAAATCCCCAGCCGCGCGCCGCCGCGACCGCCGCTCCGTCGCCAGCGCCGTCTTCCATACCCCTGCAGCAGCAGAACGGCGTGCCGACGGCCATGACCGACGCCGGGGTGGCCGAGATCCGCGCGGCGCAGCGCCCGCTCTCCACGACCGTCAATCTGCCTGCCGCGACTCCGGGGGGTGCCGCCACCGTGGTGCGGCCCGTGCTCAACGCTGGCGTTTACGCTCCCGTCGAGTTGGCAGCGCGCGGCGGCGCCCCGCTGCCCGCCATGCCAGTCATGCTGGAATACCCTGGCTCCAAGGCCGGCAGCGCCGTTTGGGTCTGCCCTCTGGACGGCGGCATCATCGACGGCAAGCGAGGCGGCCGCAACATCACCCTCGACGCCGCCGGCACGCTGAGCTTCACCTTCCAGCCCGAGGAAGCACTGCTCAAGCGTTACCAGATCATTCTGCAACTGGGCGGCGTGGAGACTCTCCTCCGCTTCGACGTGGTCGGGCCATCGGCCCCCAAGCCATAGCCGCTCTCGGACTCTCATTTCTCCCTGTTTCAAACCCTCTCCCTCTCGTCTCGATGTTTACTCCCTCTCTTTCCACCGCCGCCTCCCCTGCCCTGCCGTCGCGCTTCTTGTCAGCCGCGTTTGCCATCGTCGGGGCGTTCGCCTTGTTCTCCACCCCGGTCCACGCGCAGGAGACCGACGACTCCAATCCGACCGGCGAAGCCGGCAGCTTCAACGGCCAGGTCACCACGGGCTGCAGCTACGATCCCTACACCGGCAACGCCAAACGCAGCGTCGTGGACTACGCCATGGTCGGCAGCAACGGGGATTACCCGCTGGTGATGGCGCGCACGCACAACTCCCGCCGCCAGCAGCTCGCCGACTGGGATCAATACCTCGGCGACAGCAATTGGCGGCACTCCTACCAATGGTCAATGGTGCCGGTGACGGACATCCAAGGCGAGCCGACCGGCAAGGTTTACGTCGGCTACCCGGATGGCGGCGTGATCCTCTTCGATACCAACAATCGTTATCGCCATAGTCCGAGTCAGCATCCGGCCGGCTACTCCTACATCGACGGCCCCAAAGGCACCTCGGATCGGCTCGAATGGACGCAGAGCCAGGGGGTGCGAAATTACGTGCTCCGGCGTGCCGACGGCGGACAGGTCGTCTTCGACAAGCTCGGCAGCGGCAGCGCCTTCAACCGCGCCGCGAAGATCATCGATCCGCACGGGGCAGTCACGACCTTGGAATATTATTCGTCCAACCCGAAATGGCTCAGAAAAGTGACCGAGCCGGGGGGACGCTATCTGCTCTTCAACATCCAGCGCTACCAGTATAACTACGGCGGTCTGCAAAAGCTTTCGGACCGCATCAACAGCGTCGAGGCCTGGAGCGGTCCGGTGCGGCTGAAGGTAATCACTTACACCTACGGGCAGGACGGCGCACACGTCCCGAATACCACGCTGCCGATGGTCAGTTTGAAGGACGTTTCCTACCAGGACGAGGCCGCCGCGGCGCACTACACCTATCTCTATGACCAGAGCGGCGGTTATCTCCCGCTGCTGACCACCGCGCGCGATCCGCATTTCGGGGGCCCCATGGCAGACATTGCCTACGACTACGACTGGGTCGCCGCCGCCCAGGGTTACTATGGCCGGATCGCCGCCGAGAAGCACTACGGCGGCGCGAGCGAGAAGGTCTCCAGTCTCACCGCCTTCAACGATCATTACAAAGACTTCACCGAAGCACGCGGCGATGGTGCGTCGCGGGCTTTCCATTACGGCAGCACCCCCTATACGCCGACGCGGCTTCCCGGTCCCACCAACGCGCATGGCTACCAGCTCTCCAGCGCGAGCGATTACGAAGGCACGGATCTCGCCCATCAGACCTTTTATTCGTATGATGCGGCCACCGGCTACCGCAACGCCGTGATGGATCACCGGACCAACATCACCCGCTTTGTCACCGAGCCTTACACCGGCAAGGTGACCCAGGTTCAGTATCCCGATACTCCGAACAACACAAACGTCACGAAGAACTTCACCTACACGGACGACGCACATTCCGATAGCACGGCTCCCTACTACCTCTACTCGGTCACCGACGAGAACAACCATAAGACCACCACCTGGCGTCAGCACGGCGACGACGCGCGCTCGCACCTGGTGACGAGCATTGATTATCCCGATGGCGGGCACGAATCGTTCGAATACGCAGCCTTTCCCAATCCGGACGGCACCAACTTCTACAAGATCAGCCGTCACTACACGAAAACCGGCGCCAGGATCGAATACACCTACGATCAGCCCGATCATGTCACCAATGCCGGCAGTGGTCACCTGGGTCTGCTGACGCAGGTGAGCCATCCGCGAGGAGACAACAACGATGATCGGGCCTATGTCGGTTACTGGTATAACGACCATGACCTGCCGTGGGTGACGGTGGATGAGCTGAACAGCCCGACTTTCTTTCTCTACAACGAGCGCAATCAGCTCACTAGAGCCACCCACGAAGACGGCTCCTACGTCGAAACCCAATACAACGACTACGGCAGGAAAACCGTCGTGGTGGACGAACTGCATCACGGCACCTACTACCATTACGACGACTACTGGCGGGTGACGGAGATCGATCATCCGGTCGATTCGGAGCACGGAATCTACCGCTTCACGAATTTTACTTACGAAAGAGGCGGTTACGGCTCCTACACGCACACTTCCGCAGCGTGGGCGAAGACGATCCTGTCGCCCAGCGGCAAGAGCAGCAGCCGGGATTACTCCAACAACGGCCGGGTCAAGTCTGAAACCACCGGGCTCCAGGCCGACGGCGGCGGCAACCTGACACCCACCATCGCCACCGCGGTCACGCGCTATCTCTACGACGAGGATGGCAACCGCACCTCGGTCACCGTGACCGGAGCCAACAATCAAGACTACACCACGACTTCGACCTACGACGCCCGTAACCGCGTTTTCTCGGTTACCAGCCCCAACCAGGGCACCACCGCCTCGATTTACGACGGCGTCGGCAACCTGGCGTGGATCACCACGCCGCCCGATCCCGCTGCGCGCACCACGGCTTTTTACTACGACGCGATGAACCGCCGCTACTGCACGATCGACCCGAAGGGCCAGTGGAACCAGACCGGCTACGACACGGCCGGCAACGTGGTCTGGTTCTTCGATGGCGGCAATGGGCACCCGAACACTTACTTCTCCTACGATCTGCTCGGCCGCAAGCGCATGGCCGTGTATCAAGGCACGCTGCAAAGCCCCGCCGACTACGAGACCTGGGCATATGACGGCCGCGGCCAGATGCTCTCTTACCGCAATCGCGGCGGCGCCCTGCAGACCTTCGGCGCTCCCGACGTGCGTAAGCGCGCGACGCGCTACGACTGGGACGACGGCCTGACCACCCCCTGCAGCTGGAGCTACGACTACGCCGGCAAGATGGCGACCATGAGTAACAACGCCAGCCACCTGGAGTTCACCTACAACGACCAGGGTGAGCTGCTCGACGAACTCCAGCAGGTCATCAACGACAGCGGCGGCTACGGCGCGCTCAACCACGTCCACTACACGCGCAACGACGACGGCCTGGTGCAGAGCCTGACCTATCCCAACGGCTCGGTCGTCCAATACGGCTACGATTCCGCCCAGCGCGTTACCGGCATCGGCTACCCGGGCAGCGTGAACGGCTTTGCCGGCTACACCTACAACCCGGACGGCAGCCTGGCGCAGCGCACCTTGGGCGACAGCACCCAGCTCGATAACTTCGTTTACGATCAGGCCAACCGCCTCATCGCGACGCGCGACTGGCGGCCCGGCGACGGCAAGAACATCACCACGCGCGCCTACGGCTACAAGGCCACGAACATGTTGACCTGGTGGTATCGGGTGAACGACAACGGCTCGAGCGGCAGCGCCACGGAGAACGGCAGCGGCGAGGGCTACTACTACGACAACGCCGACCAGATCGACCACGCCGTGCTCAACGCCTTCAACGTCAACGGCCCCGTGGGTGGCAAGGGCAACAGCCAGGCCAGCGCCAGCCCGAGCGGCGGCTTCACGAACACCTACTCCTACGACGCCGCCGGCAACCGGCTCTCCGTCAGCGAGCCGGGCACCGGGGTCATCGGCTCCTACAGCCCCGACGGGCTCAACCGCTACATTCCCGGCGTCGCTTACGACACCCGCGGCAACAGCACGAGCTTCTACGGCTACACCTGCGCCTACGACGCCGAGGGCCGCCTGCTCACGGTCAGCGGCAACGGCGCCTCGGCCGTCTTCAACTACGACCCCAAGGGCCGGCTCTGCCGGCGGGCCAACAACGGGGCGGCAGCCGTCAACTGCTACTTCGACGGCTGGAACCTGATCGAGGAGCGCGACAGCAGCGGCACCGCCTGGCAGCGCGTGCTGGTGCGCGGCGCCGGCGCCGACGAGATCCTGCTCTTCAACGACAACGGGCAGGGCAACCGCTGGCTGCACCGCGACGCGGTCAGCGGCCACGTGACCGCGCTGACCCTCGACGGCGGCGCAGTCCAGGAGCGCTACCTCTACGACATCTACGGCACCCGCTACGTCTATGACGCGGCCGGCCAGGGGCGCGCCGGCAACATCAGTGCCTACGCCAATCGCTACGGCTGGCGCGGCCTGCAGCACTTCCCGGCCCTCAACCTGATCGACATGCGGGCCCGCTTCTACTGTCCGCTCATGGGCCGCTTCCTGCAGCCCGACCCCATCGGCTTCGCGGGGGGCAGGAACCTCTACGCCTACTGCGCCAACGATCCGGTCAACAGGGGCGATCCCTCGGGGCTGGATTCCTCGTTCACAATGAGCTCCGGAACAGAACCGACCCCATGGCTGGGTGCAGCGTTGGACACGATTCCAACAAACTACGGCGAGGGCGCCGATTATGGTCCTGCTCAAGGGGGCGGAATCAGTTTCACGCTGGGACTAGCCTATGGCATCGAGCGAACGGCTACCTCTCTTTCAGGAGGTGCCGAGATCAGTTCGCTCATGAGTATGGCCGGTATCGGCCAAGAACAAGCCTGGGACAGGATTTTTAGTCTTACCGGAGCGGATCGTTCATCCGATGAGTTTAACGGCGGCCGGATTTCCGGTGTCGTCATAGCGAACGGCGTCGTCATGGCGGGAACTGCGGGCGTCAGCCTAGTTGGCACCGCAGGGCGAGCAGGCGCAGCCGTCGAAGGAGTAACTACACTCGATGCGAGTGTGATACGATTCAGTCAAAGTAATGTGCGGAGTTCGTTGCCGGACATCGTGGCGAGTATGAGAACTAATGGTTGGCAAGGAGCTCCTATTGACGTCGTGAGAATGGCTGACGGAGCGTTGACAGCAGCTGATAACACACGCCTAGCAGCTGCCGCTTTGACGAAGACACCGGTCCAAGCAATTATTCGAGGCTTTGAGGAACTCTTTCCCGCGGCCCGAGCCGGTGGTAATCTCCAAGGCAGAACGTGGGGCGAAGCTATACTGAATCGAATCGCGGGTCAAAGGCCTGCTTGGCAGCGCTTATATCCAAACGGCTCAACCGTTACGGGAGCACACCCCGACACCCCCGTATTTTCACCATGAAGGAAGAATACTTTTTGAACCCAGATCAACAGCCTGAGTGGTTGGACTACCCACCTTCGTTCTGTCGACTGGTGAAGCAGGAGCTGATCCATATCACCCCTTGGCACATAATGGATGCACAACGGGCACTCGCCCATTTTAAAGGACTCAAGCAGCGTTATCCTAG
This sequence comes from uncultured Chthoniobacterales bacterium, assembly GCA_964246635.1. Taxonomy (GTDB): domain Bacteria; phylum Verrucomicrobiota; class Verrucomicrobiia; order Chthoniobacterales; family SZAS-18; genus JAFAXH01. The sequence goes on from CAXTRS010000307.1 coordinate 5,763, forward strand.
TCGCTCTCTATTTCCCTTCGCTTATAGGCAGGACAACGATGATGTGGCCTGTTGGACAAAAGGCTCAGGAGAAAGAGTATTCATTGTCCACGACTTCGCCTCACCCGGATTCGAAGACGAAGGGATGTTTGATGATGTTTGGTCATGGCTGCGAGCTGCAATCGAGGAAACCATCGAGTGGGATTAATACGAATCGGGGGCAGCCGGGGGTCAGTCCGTGAATTTTGCAGTTCAACTCTATGAATGGTTAGGATTGACAAAAACTGCAAAATTCACGGAC
>CAXTRS010000308.1:0-6041 GCA_964246635.1 uncultured Chthoniobacterales bacterium
ATGTCGCGCTGGGTGATGCGTCCGCCGGGGCCGCTGCCGGTGACGCTCGCCAGGTCGATGCCGTGTTCTTTCGCTACTTTGCGGGCGAGGGGGGAGGCTTTGACCCGGCCGCCGGAGCTCTCATTTTGCGGCTGGGAGCTCTCATTTTGTGACGAAATGAGCGCTTCTTGCGACGGAATGTCCGCATTTTGCGGCTGGCTGCCCTCAGGCTGCGGCTGTTTGTGGGCATTTTGCGGCTGACTGCGCGCATCTTGTGGCTGGCCACTCGCATTTCGCGGCTGGTTGCCCGCATTTTGCGGCTGGGAGCGCTCTTTTTGGGGGGAATGCGCACTAGTTGGCGCTGTTTGAGAGGTGCTTTCCGCCTGCGGCGCGCCAGCCGGCTCGCCGCCGATGCGGGCGATTTTTTCGCCGATGGCGACTTTCTGCCCCTCTTTGACGAAGATTTCCGAGATCACGCCGTCCTCGAAGGCTTCCATCTCCATGGTGGCCTTGTCGGTCTCGACTTCGGCGATGACTTCGCCCATCGCGACGGTGTCGCCGGGCTTCTTTTTCCACGAGACCAAGGTGCCTTCGGTCATCGTGTCGCTGAGTTTGGGCATCGTGATGTCGGCCATAATGGGGAGAAGAGAAATTCCAAATTCCAAAAACCAAATTCCAAGGAATCAAACCCAAAAAGTCAGATGGATGGAAACGGAAAAAAGCGGGCGAGGCGGCCCGCACGAGTCACGTCCAACGCCGCGACGCGCGGGGAAAAGTCTGTTTTTAATGTTTCAAAATTTTCTGTCTGATTCCTTGGAATTTGGAATTTGGAATTTGGAATTTGGAATTTGGAATTTCCCGCGTCAGCGGGCGCTACGCGCAGACTTCCTTCACTGCAGCGACGATCTTCTCGGCGCTCGGCAGGACGGCCCGTTCGAGATTTTCCGCGTAGGGCATGGGGACTTCCTCCTGGGTGACGCGGGCGACGGGGGCGTCGAGTTCGTCGAAGAGGTGTTTTTGGATCTGGAAGGTCAGCTCGGAGCCGATGCCGCAGAAGGGGCGGTCCTGCTCGGCGACGACGACGCGGTGGGTCTTGGCGACGGAGGCGAGGATGGCGTCGAGGTCGAGCGGCTTGATGGAGCGCAGGTCGAGCACTTCGGCGTTGATGCCTTCGCCCTGGAGGGTCTCGGCGGCCTGGAGGGCGAGGCGGACGGTCTGGGCGTAGGCGAGGATGGTGATGTCGGAGCCTTCGCGCAGGAGGTTGGCTTTGCCGAGGGGGATAAGGAGATCGGTGTCGGGAGCTTCGACGGCGCCTTTGGTGTTGTAGAGGAGTTCGCTCTCCATGACGAGCACCGGGTTGTCGTCGCGGACGGCGGTTTTGAGCAAGCCCTTCACGTCGCGCGGCGTGGCGGGGACGCAGATTTTCAGGCCGGGGAAGTTGGCATACGTCGGCTCGGTGGCGTGCATGTGGGTGGCGCCGAGCTGATGGGCGGGGCCGTTGATGCCGCGGAAGACGATGGGCACGTTGAACTGGCCGCCGGACATCGTGATCATGTTCGGCGCGTTGTTGACGATCTGGTCGAACGCCACGAACGAGAACGAGAACGACATGAACTCGATGATCGGCCGCAGCCCCGCCATCGCGGCTCCGACGCCCAGGCCCGCGAAGCCAGCCTCGGCTATGGGGGCGTCGATAATGCGCCCCGGGCCGAAGCGGGCGAGCAGGCCTTTGCTGGCTTTGTAGGCGCCGTCGTATTGGGCGACTTCCTCGCCCATGAGGAAGACGTTCGGGTCGCGCTCGATCTCTTCGGCGAGCGCTTCGTTGATGGCTTCGCGGTAGGTGATTTCTCTCACGGCGGGGAAAGGGAGCGAGGGTTGTTAAACGAGCGTGTAGTTGTGCAATTCTTCGACCGGCGGCAGTGGGCTTTCGTCGGCGAATTTCACGGCGTCGGCGGTGACTTTTTTCGACTTGGCGTCGAGCTCGTCGTATTGCGCTTTCGTCAGCTTTTTCTCTTCGATGAGCTGGCTGCTGAGCTTGGCGATGGGGTCGCGCTCTTTGTATTTGTCGAGTTCTTCCTTGGTGCGGTAGGTCGCGGGGTCGGACATCGAGTGGCCGCGATAGCGATAGGTGCGCATCTCGACGTAGTGCGGCACTTGATCTTTGCGGACGTGATCGACGATCTTTGTCAGTTCGTCGCGCACGGTCCGGTAGTCCATGCCGTCGATCACCGAGCTCTCCATGTCGTAGCCTTTGCCGCGGGAGACGATCTCTTTCAGCGGATTCGAGCGCGCGAGGTGCGTGCCCATTGAGAAGTAGTTGTTCTCGCAGATGAAAATGCACGGCAGCTTGTAGAGTCCGGCGAGGTTCATCCCCTCGTGGAAGCCGCCGATGTTGATCGCGCCGTCGCCGAAGTAGCAGAGGGCGATGCGGTCTTCCTTCTTGTATTTCGAGGCGAACGCCAGCCCGGCGCCGACCGGGATGTGCGAGCCGACGATCGCGTGGCCGCCGCACATGCCGCGCTCCTTGTCGAAATAGTGCATGGAGCCGCCGAGCCCCTTCGAGCAGCCGGTCGCCTTACCGAACAGCTCCGCCATGCAAGCCTCGGGGCTGGTGCCCTTGGCTAGCGCGTGGCCGTGGTCGCGGTAGGCGGTGATCCAATAATCGTCCTGGCGGGTGGCCGTCTTCGAGCCGGCAACGACGGCTTCCTGGCCGATGTAAAGATGGCAGAAGCCGCCGATCTTGCCGCCCATCTGGTATTGCTGCGCGGCGCGCTCCTCGAAGCGGCGGATGAGCAACATCAAAGAGAGCGCGTCGATTTCTTCCTGCGTGCGTTGGGCGCTTTTATCCATGGTGAGTTGAAAAAATTTCCGAGGACGCTGGGGACAACAGCCGGCGGGAGCCACCAAACGGACGGCTTCCCAAGCACGGACGCAGCTTCCGCCTCCTACTTTTAATGCGCCTGAGCCGGTGCGTTCGGACGGGCCGAAGATGCAATTCCTTCTCGGATTTGTTCCCGGCTCGCCGAACGCATGGCGACGAGCATCAGCGCGGAATAGAGCAGATCGCTGAGGAGCGCGTTACGGAAGAAAATCCAGCTCGGCGGAAAACCGGGCAGCCCGGTCGTCAGCGCCTGCCACCAGCCTGCTGCAGAGAGCGAATAACCGGGCAGGGTAAGCCAGGAGAAAGTGTTCGTGACCGCGTAAAAAATGACAGAGCCGGCGAGCGTCGTTGCGAGCACGGGCCCGGCCGTCATCATCCCGTTGCGGCGCATTCCCAAGGCCCAGACCCCGAGCGCGAACAACACGACGTAACGGCTGAGCATCTGCACCGCCGTCGCCCAGGCATCTCCGCCGCCGAGTGGCTGCCAGCCGTAGAGCGTGGTAAGCGCCAGATCCGTTGCGAGGAGCACCGCCAGCGGGGCCGCGAGCGCCAGCCGGCGCGGCAGAAACCAGCCGCCACACAGCGTGAGCGCTGCCAACGGGCAGAAGCCGGGCAGCCAGGAGAACATGGCTGCAAAATCACCGCCGCGAGTCGTCAGCCAAGCCAGCCAGACGCGGTAACCGGCGGCAAGGAGCAGGAGCGTGAGCGCCGGCCACAACGGCGCGGTGGTGCGGCTGGCGCGGACAGAGTGGACGTGGAGAGAGGCGTTCATGAGCGGGAAGTCAGCCAGCGTTCGATCAACAAATGGAGATCGCCGACCGTGGTGTCGATTTTTTTCAAGTCTTTGCGCCGGCCTTTTTCCGGACGCAACTGCAAGTTGCGCAATAAGCTGAGCATGTCACGCAAATCCCGCGTTTGTTCCTCGCCATGCTGGCTGTTCAATGCGCCGTCGGCACCGAACTCCAGACGGCTCACGGCGGCGATCACTTCATCGAGCTCGCGGTGAAGGCGCGCTTTGTAGCTGGCAACGGCGTCATCGAACGAGCGCCGCAACCCCCGCAATTCTTCGGCGACCGATTTCGCCGGCGACGCCGCCAAAGGGGAAGAGGCAGCCAGTTGGCGGTGACGTTTTTTGGCGATCATCGGCGGGGCATTCGGCGGGCGCGCGGTATCCTGTTCGGCGCAGAACGTCGACGCGGGCTTCCACAGATGTGGTCGGCGCATTGATTTCCGGCCGGATGCACGCACCTTCTGAGAGTCGCTTTTTCAGAGGATGTTCGATTACCCGGTTCATTATGATGTGCTCGTCGTCGGCGCCGGCCATGCCGGGGTCGAGGCGGCGCTGGCGGCGGCACGCCAAGGCTGCCGCACTTTGATGCTGACGCAGAACCTCGACACGATCGGGCAGATGTCATGCAACCCAGCCATCGGCGGGCTGGCCAAGGGCCACATGGTGCGCGAGATCGACGCGCTCGGCGGCGTGATGGGACTCAATGCGGATGCCACGGCGATCCAATACCGGTTGCTCAATGCGTCGAAAGGCCCCTGTGTGCGCGGACCGCGCTCGCAATGCGATAAAAAGGCGTATCAGTTCCGGCTCAAGGCGGTCTGCGAACGGCAGGCGTATCTCGATGTGCAGCAAGGCAACGCGGCGCGCATCGTCGTCGAAAACGATCGCGCCTGCGGGGTCGAGACGGCGCTCGGGGTCCGTTACCGCGCGGGCGCGGTAGTCATCACCACGGGCACGTTTTTGCGCGGTCTCCTGCATGTCGGAATGCAAAACCAGGCCGGTGGCCGCATGGGCGACGGTTCGTCGTCGCTGAGCGATAGCCTGCGGGCGTTGGGCTTCGAGGTGCGGCGTTTCAAGACCGGCACGCCCTGCCGGCTGAACCGGCGCTCGATTGATTTCACGCAACTCGAGCCGCAGTTTGGCGACGAGGCGCCTTCGATTTTCACGCATCATCCCGAACGGCTCGGGGATCGCCACGCGGAGGATATTTTCACCCTCAATCACTGGCGCGACGGAGCGTTCCATGTGGAACAGACGCCCTGCTGGATCACGCATACCAACGCGCGCACGCACGACATCATCCGGGCGAATCTCGACAAGTCGCCGTTGTTCTGCGGCCGCATTGAAGGCGTCGGGCCGCGCTATTGCCCGTCCATCGAAGACAAGGTCGTCAAGTTTCCCGAGAAAAGCTCGCATCAGCTCTTTCTCGAACCCGAAGGCCGGCACACGGAGGAATGGTATGTGAACGGCATCTCCACGAGCCTGCCCTTCGAGGTCCAGCTCGACTTCGTGCGCAGCGTGCGCGGCTTGGAGCAGGCGGAAATCATCCGCCCCGGTTATGCGGTGGAATACGACTTCTGCCCGCCGACGCAGTTGCAGCGCACGCTGGAGACCAAGCGGATCGAGGGCTTGTATTTCGCCGGTCAGCTCAACGGCACTTCCGGTTATGAAGAAGCCGCCGGCCAGGGCTTGATCGCAGGGGCCAACGCCGCGTTGAAAGTCTGCGGCCAGTCCCCTTTCGTGCTCGGCCGGGCGGAAGCCTACATCGGCGTGCTCATCGACGACCTCGTGACCAAGGGCACCAACGAGCCCTACCGCATGTTCACCAGCCGCGCCGAACACCGCCTGCTCCTGCGCGCCGACAACGCCGATCTGCGCCTGACCGCGCGCGGCCACGAAGCCGGCTTGGTGCCTGATCCGCTCTGGTGCCTGCATAGCCGAAAACTCCAGGCGCTGGAGGAAGCGCGCGCCTTGATCGGAAACTCGCGCCTCGAAGGCATCGCCGCCGCGCAATGGCTGCGCCGGCCGGAAAATTCCTGGACGAGCCTGCCGCCGGACTGGCGCGCGAAATTCCCCGCTACGGTTTGGGAACTGGTCCAAAACGACCTGCGCTACGCCGGCTACATCCAGCGCCAAGAGCAATCGGTCGCGCGGGCGTCGAAGCTTGAGCGCAAACGCATCCCCACCGGCCTCGACTACAGTGCGGTCCGCGGCCTGCGCACCGAAGCCCGCCTGAAGCTGGCGGAAATCCTGCCCGGCGACTTGGGCCAGGCGAGCCGCATCAGCGGGGTGACACCAGCGGATGTCGCCTTGCTGGCAGTTTGGCTGGAGAAGAACTAGAGCATTGCTCGATTGAGTAAGCTATATTCATCGGCGATGGTGATTGATGGC
>CAXTRS010000309.1:0-6034 GCA_964246635.1 uncultured Chthoniobacterales bacterium
GGGCGTAAGAACAATCGTGTCGCCTGCTCACCGATCCACGCGGCTGTTCTTACGCCCCTGCCGGGGCTGGTTCCCTTATCAATTCAAACCCACGGCTCACGCCGTGGGCGAAGGCTCTGTCGCCCCTGCCGGGGCTTTGATACATAAAACGTTACTTGAATAGATCCATGACTCGCCTCGCAACATTTCTCACCGCGTTCGCACTCCTCTGCGGGAACGCTCAATCCGGCGAGCCGGCGGCTTCTACCAAAGGCCGCGCCGAGCATGTCGTCATCATGGTCTGGGACGGCATGCGGCCGGACTTCGTAACGGAAGACAATGCGCCGACGCTCTGGGCACTGGCCCGCGATGGGGTGTTCTTTTCGCGGCACCATTCCGTTTATCCAACGATGACCGAGGTCAACGGCACCGCGCTGGCGACCGGCTGCTATCCGAACCGCAGCGGCCTGAGCGGCAACCGCGAATTCCGCGCGCGCATCGACGCGCGCAAGCCGGTCGCGATGGACGCACCGGGGGTCATCCGCAAAGGCGACGAAGTGACCGGCGGCCGCTACTTCGGCGTGCCGACACTGCCGGAACGTTTGCACGCGCTCGGCGAGCGCACCGCCGTCGCCGGCACGAAGCCGGTTGCCCTGCTTTGGGACAGGGGCGAAAACGCCGCGAAGCGCGCCGGCTCGATCACGCTCTTCGCCGGCGACACGATCCCGGCGGACGCGCGGACGCGAATCGACGAAGCGCTGGGTGCGCCTTTCCCGCCGAACGTCACGTTTCCCAACACGACCGCCGACAGCTGGACGACACGCGCGCTCACCGAGTCCCTGTGGAAAACCGGCGTGCCGAAACTCTCCGTGCTCTGGATGAGCGACCCGGATTACACCCAACACCAGGTCGGCCCGGGCGCACCCACCGCCCTCGCCGCGGTGAAGAGCGCGGACGGTTGCCTGCGCCGCATGCTCGACGCCCTCGAGGCGAAAGGCGTGCGCGACAAAACGGACGTCTTCGTGGTCTCCGATCACGGCTTCTCGACGGTCGCCCGCGCCATCGAGACCGCCGACTTGTTGAAAGAAGCCGGGCTGCCCGTGATGCGGGAATTTCCCGCTGACCCCAAGCCCGGCGACATCCTCGTCAACAGCCTCGGCGGCAGCGTCGGTTTTTATGTCGCCGGGCACGACGCGGGGTCGATCAAGAAACTCGTCGAGGCGCTCATGGCCTCCGATTACGCCGGCGCGATTTTCACCCGCGACGGCTTGCCCGGCACGTTCGCACTGAGCCAGGCGCGGCTCGATTCCGAGGAGTCGCCGGATGTCCTCGTGGCGTTGCGTTGGAACAACAGCAAGAGCGCTTCCGGCACGATCGGCAACCTGATCTCCGACGGCCCGCGCAAGCCCGGCGCCGGCACGCACGCCACGCTCGGCCAGACCGATGTCCACAACACGCTGATCGCCGCCGGCCCCGATTTCAAACGCGGCTGGAAGAACGAAGCGCCGAGCGGCAACGTCGATCTCGCGCCGACCGCCGCGTGGATTCTCGGCGTGCCGAACACCGACCCGCCGATGGATGGGCGCGTGCTGCGCGAAGCCTTTGCCGGCGAGTCGTCGGCCACGCCGCCGCAAATCAAGTGGAGCGACACCGAGAGCGCCGGCGCCGGCGGCAAGGTGACCCTGCGCTGGATCGAGATCGGCGAGACGCGGTATCTGGATGAGGGCGTTGTCAGCGCACCGTAACGGTGAGCGAATGCGGAATGCGGAATGCGGAATGCGGAATGCGGAATGGCAGGAATATGGAAGAAGTCTCGATAAGCTCCGTTGAAGAGTGCGCTGGCGCTTACCCCGATTTGAAGAAAAGGACGAGGGCGTTCGCGCTACGCGTCATCCACTTGGTGCAAAGCCTGCCGAAAGATGATGTGGGCCGCGTCATAGGCCGGCAGCTGTTGCGTTCCGGCACCTCCGTCGGAGCAAACTACCGCGCAGCCGCTCGCGGAAAGTCGCTGGCCGATTTCATCGCAAAACTCGGCATCGTTGAAGAAGAGTGCGACGAGTCAATTTATTGGATGGAATTGCTGATCGAAAGCGAATCCGTCAAATCTGAAAAACTGCAATCCCTCCTGACCGAAGCCAACGAACTTCTCTCGATCACCGTTGCTTCTATTAAAACCGCCCGAGCAAGGAAGTGATCTGTCCGCCGTTCCGCATTCCGCATTCCGCATTCCGCATTCCGCATTCTCCCGCATGGAATACCGCCGCCTCGGCCGCTCCGGCCTGCAAGTCTCCGCGCTGTCGTTCGGCGCGTGGGTCACGTTTGCGCAGCAGATCACGAAGGAAACCGCCGCCGAACTGATGACCGCCTGCTACGACGCCGGCGTGAATTTTTTCGACAACGCCGAAGCCTACGCCAGCGGCAAAGCCGAAGAGGTCATGGGCGAAATTCTCCAGTCGAGAGGCTGGGATCGCACGACGTTCGTCGTCTCGTCGAAAGTGTTTTGGGGCGGCGACAAGCCGAATCAGCAGGGACTCAGCCGCAAGCATGTCTTCGAGGCGTGTCACGCGGCGCTGAGACGGTTGCGGGTCGATTATCTCGATCTCTATTTTTGCCATCGGCCCGATCCGGACACGCCGCTCGAGGAAACCGTGCGCGCGCTGGGCGACCTCGTGCGGCGCGGCGACGTGCTCTATTGGGGCACAAGCGAATGGTCAGCCGCGCAGATCCGCGAGGCGTTTGAGATTGCCGACGATCTCGGCCTCCAGCCGCCCACGATGGAGCAGCCGCAATACAATCTTTTTCACCGTGAGCGCGTCGAGATCGAATACGCGCCGCTCTACGGTGATTTCGGACTCGGCACGACGATCTGGTCGCCGCTCGCCAGCGGCTTGCTCACCGGCAAATACAACGCCGGTGATCCGGGCGGGACGCGCCTTTCATTGCCCAACTACGGCTGGCTGCGCGAACAATTCACCAACGACGAAGCGCGCCGCCGGCTCGGCGTGGTGAAAAAACTCGCCGACCTCGCGGGCGAATTGGGTCTGACCCTGCCGCGGCTCAGCCTGGCGTGGTGTTTGAAAAATCCGCACGTCTCGACCGTCATCACCGGCGCGTCGCGCGTCGAGCAGGTGCGGGAAAATCTGACCTCCCTTGATGCCGTGCCGAAATTGACGCCGGAGGTGATGACCCAGATCGAAGCGATCATGGGGGCAGCGGTGGAAAAATAGCACGAGCGTTTCGCCGCTCGATAGGTAGGGACACACCTCTGGGGGGCGTCCATAATTGTTAACGCGTGGAGGGAACCGCGCCGTCGGTTCCCAAGCATTGATTCTTCGGCACCGACAACGAGCGCCTCATCACGCACTCCACCGCGACCGGCGATTGACGAGCTTGCGCCCGCATCGCACTTTGCCGACGCCGCGCGGTGGCCGTGTCGTTTTCGGCGCGTCACGATTCCGCGCCGCGCTCTCCTGCCATGACGCAGCCGCCCGTTCGCCCTGCTTCGGATTGGACCGACGCGGAGGGAGTCGGCGCCGCTTCCACCGCGACACCTGGCGGGCTGCGCCCGGTGTCCAAAATCACGCGCCAGATCCCCGCCATCGCGGCCGGCCTGACGGCGCTCTTTGCGCTCCTCGCCTGGGCCGGCTGGCTGTTTGGCCTGCCGCTGCTCGCTCGCTGGGTGCCCGGCATGCCGGCCATGGCGCCAACCACCATCGCGGTTTTCCTGCTCGCCACGCTCGCGCTAGCGTTGCAGCGTCACGCCGATCTTGCGCCGCTGCCCGCAGGGCCGCGCCGCTGGCTCGCGCGGCTCGCGGCGGCCGCGGTATGCGGGTTCGGCGCGACCAAGCTGAGCGAATATCTCTTTGGGTTCAATCTCGGGATCAGCCACATTTTCTACCGCGTGCCGGCGTCCGAAGTCTCCGCGGCCTCGCCTGCGCGCATGGCGCCGCACACCGCGCTCGCATTCGCGCTGCTCGGCCCCGCGCTGCTGCTGCTCGGCGCGAACTCGAAACGCTTTTGGCGCGCCGCGCCCTGGGTCGCGATGGGGCCTGGACTCATTGGGGTCGCCTCCCTCATCGGACACTGGTATGCGCTGGCCTTCGCGCTGCACGGCTATGGGTTGCTCGACCGCATGGCGCTGAACACCGCCGCGGCCTTTGCGCTGCGCAGCGCAGGCATTCTCTGCGCGCGGCCGGACGAACGGCCGGTCTCGCTCCTGCGCGACCGCGGCGCCGCCGGCAAGAGCCTGCGCCGCCTGCTGCCCGTCGCGCTCACGTTGCCGCTGCTGCTCGGCTGGATCGAGGACGCGGGCGTGCGCGCCGGCCTGTGGGGCACCGCGTTGGGAGATGCCCTCGTGGCAGTGCTGAGTTCTTTGGTGTTGGCGGCGTTTATCTGGCAAAGCGCGCGCAATACCTTTGCCGCCGAGCGGCGGGTCCACGCGGCCAAAGCGGCGCTCGAAAACCAAGTGCAGGCGCGCACCGCGCAACTCCGCGCCGCGAACGACCAGCTCCAGGCCGATGCCGCCGCGCGCGCCGCCACCGAGCGCGAGCTGGCCGAGAGCGAGGAGCGTTTCCGCGCCGCCTTTGCGCACGCCGCCATCGGCATGGCGCTCACCGATCTCGACGGGCGTTATCTTCAAGTCAACGCAGCCTATTGCCGCATCTGCGGCTACTCGGCCGAGGAACTCAAGCGCCTCGATTTCGCCGCCGTCTCGCACCCCGACGACATGCCGGAAAAACACGCCCGCATCGCGCAGATGCTCCGGGGCGAGATTCCGAGTTTTGTCATCGTAAAGCGTTACCTCAAAAAGAACGGCGACCCGGTTTGGGTCAGCAACAGCGTCTCGCTCATCCGCGACGCCCAGGGGCGGCCGGCGAACATCATCGCGCTGACCGAAGACATCTCCGCGCGGCGCCGCATCGAGGAGCAGCTCCAGCTCACCGAAGAACGCCAGCGCCTCGCGCTCGGCGCGGCGCAACTCGGCACGTTTTACTGCCCCGTGCCGCTCGGAAAGATCATTTGGAACGCCGAGTGCAAAGCGCACTTCTGGCTACCGCCGGAGGCCGAGATCGATTTCGAGTTGTTCTATTCCATCCTGCACCCCGACGACCGCGAGCCGACGCGGCAGGCGATCGAACGCGCGTTGCGGGAGCGCCACATCTATGACGTGGAATATCGCACCGTTGCGCCCGACGGCAGCGGCCGCACGCGCTGGGTGCGCGCCATCGGCCGCGGGTATTATCACGAATCCACGGGCGAGCTGCTGCGCTTCGACGGCATCACCATCGACATCTCCGACCGCAAACGCATCGCCGCGGAAGCCGAACGCAACGCCGAGCGGGTGCGCACGATTCTCGAGAGCATCACTTCCGCGTTCTTCTCGGTGGATCACGACTGGCGCTTCACTTACGTCAACGACGAAGCCGAGCGCCTGATGGAGCATCCGCGCGCCGAGTTGCTCGGCCGCTCGATCTGGGAAGTGTTTCCCGAGGTCGTGGGCAGCGTCTTCGAGCGCGAATATCGCCGCGCCGTGGAAACCGGCCGGCCCGCGTCATTCGAGGAATTTTATGCTCCGCGGAACGGTTGGTTCGAGGTGCGCGCCTTCCCGTCGGCGGAAGGCTTGTCGGTGTATTACCAGAACATCAACCCGCGCAAGGCCGCCGAAGCGGAACGCGACCGGCTCTTCGTGCAGGAGCGCGACGCCCGCGCCGTCGCGGAAACCGCCAACCGGCTCAAAGACGAGTTCCTCGCCACGCTCTCGCACGAGCTGCGCACGCCGCTGAACGCCATCCTCGGCTGGGCGCACCTGCTGCGCGGTAGCAGCGACGACGGCAGCGGCGAGCCGGAAGACCGCGAGACCTGGAGCAGCGGGCTCGAAGTCATCGAGCGCAACGCCAAGGCGCAGGTGCAGCTCATTGAGGACCTCCTTGATGTGAGCCGCATCATCACCGGCAAGCTGCGGCTCGATGTGCGGCCGGTCGATCTCGAAGAAATCGTGCGCGCCGCGCTCGACGCCGTGCGCCCCGCGGCCGAAGCGCGCGGCGTGCGCCTGCAA
>CAXTRS010000310.1:0-3314 GCA_964246635.1 uncultured Chthoniobacterales bacterium
GCGGTCGAGACGCGCGCGCTCATCACCATCGGCATCAAACCGACCTGGGCGTGTCCCGGTTTCGGGTATATCGAGTTGGACGAGCGCGCGCCGGCGACCGGGGCGAAAACCGAGGCGGGGGGCGAGCCGGTTTTTTTCAACGTCGCGCGCTTCCGCGAAAAACCGGCGCCCGAGCTGGCGCAGACGTTTCTCGAGCGCGGCCACTTCCGCTGGAACGCCGGCATGTTCATCTGGTCGGTGCCGGCGGCGCTGAGCGAATTTTCCAAACAGATGCCCGAGCTCGCCGATTTCATCGCGCAGGTGAAGAGCGCGTCGGACTTCGCGAAAGTCCTGGAAACCCGTTTCGCCGAGTTGCCGAAAATCTCCATCGACTACGCGATCATGGAGCGCGCCGGTCATGTGCTCTGTCTCGAAGCGAGCTTCGATTGGGACGACGTCGGCACCTGGACGGCGGTGGCGAGTTATTTGGAAAAAGACGAGTGCGACAACGCGGCGAACTGCGCGCCGACGGCGCACGCCTCGCGCGACAACATCGTGTTTTCCGACGACCCGCGCCGCACGATCGCGCTGCTCGGCGTCAACGATCTCATCGTCGTGCAAACCTCCGACGCGACGCTCATTTGCCATCGGCAGGAAGCTGAGAAGATCAAACAACTCGTCGGGCGCGTGCCGGAAAGGTTGCAGTGAAAAAACGCGCGCTCGGCATTGATCTCGGCGAAGCCCGCGTGGGCGTGGCGATCTCGGATGGCCTCGGCGTGCTGGCGCACCCGCGTGAGACGATCGCCGTGGATCGCGGACGACCGCAGGCGACACTGCAACGGATCGTCGAAATCGCCGCGCGCGAGGACATCGGCACCGTCGTCGTCGGCCTGCCGCGCAACATGAACGGCACCGACGGCCCGGCTTCCGCGAAGGCGCGCGCCTTTGCCGAAGCGTTGCGCGGGAAACTGCCCGCCGGCTGCGAGGTGCGTCTGCTCGACGAACGCATGACGACGGTCGCCGCGCAAAAGGCGCTGCACTCCAGCGGCCGCAACACCAGGCAGAGCCGCGCGGTGATCGATCAAGTCGCCGCGCAGATGATTTTGCAGACCTTTCTCGACGGCGAAAGCTTACGGCGCGAAATCTGACGCCGTGTCGCCTCCTGTTCGTCTCAAGCTTGCCGTCGCCTACGATGGCCGACCCTTTCGTGGCTGGCAAAGCCAGGCCGGCGGCGGCGCGGTGCAGGATTTTCTGGAACAGGCCCTGACCCAGCTTTGTTGCGGCATCGGCCGCAGCGATGACAGCGGCGAGCGCGTGGTCGTCCACGGCGCCGGGCGCACGGATGCCGGCGTTCACGCGCTCGGTCAGGTGGCGCACGCCGATGTCCCTGCGAACGTCTTCGCGCGGATGCCTCACCAGCAATGGGTCAGAGCAATCAATGCGTTTCTGCCGCCGCAAATCCGCGTTGAGAAACTCACCCGCGTGCGGGCCGGCGGCTGGCACGCGCGTTTTTCTGCGCGGGAAAAGTGGTATCGCTACCGCATCTGGCACGCGCCGACGTTGGGGCCGCTTGAGTTTGGCCGCGCGTGGCACCTGCCGGGCGCACTCGATTTCGAGGGGCTGCGCGCCGCGGCTGCGCTCCTCGTTGGCAGGCACGATTTCGCTGCGTTTGCCGCCAGCCGCGGCCGCGGCTCGAAACCACCCGACAGCACCGTGCGCACGTTGCGCCGCGTCGCGGTGCGTCGCGGACCGGAGCCGCTGCTCACGCTCGATTTCGTCGGCGACGGCTTTCTCTACAAACAGGTGCGCCTGATGACCGGCACCCTGGCGCGCGTGGCACAGGGACGCCTGAGCCTCGCGCGATTTCGCGGGTTCTTACCCGTCGCCGGGACATCTGCGGCCGGCGCGGGCAAAACGAGCTTTGCCGCGCCGGCGGAAGGGCTCTATCTGATGCGGGTGAGCTATTGAAATGGCAGCGCCAACCCGCGAGTGAGCCTCGCCGCGCACCATTACCTCCTGGCTCCTGCTCGAACGCCCGTCGGCGGGATCCGCGAAGGGAGACGTTGCGACGTTCGCGTGGCAAACGGCGAGAGTGCCGTGGAGGCGTAAGTTGGGACGGGGTCGCGGACATCGAAATTTTCCCGCAGCGCCAGCCCGCCGTCGCGGCCGATGAGATAGAGCTTGTTGCCGCCGCAATCGATGACCCCACCGTGGGTGCCCAGCACGCTGAGGCCCAGCAAGCCCGCGGCGGAGCCGGCGTGCAGCCCATTGGCGAGCAGGGCGACGCGCGTGCCCGGCACCGCGAAACCGCCGATCTCAAAGGTCTGCAGGCTGGCGAGCTGGCCGTCGAAGCGGCGTCCACTGAGGTCCGTCAGGCGCGCGCTGGTGCGTTGCGCGGACATCACTCCCAAGCGGCCGGCGGCGCGGGCATCGAGCAGCGTGCGCAGCGCGCCGGTATCGACCACCAGCTGGCTGTTGACCCCATTGAGGGTAGTGGGCGCCAGGTATTTCAGGCCGGCGCGTGAAAGCGGGATTTCCGTCATGCCGAGAGCGCGCAACTGCGGGCCGAGATCGGCGACCCGCTCCTGGCCTGGCGCCTTGAGGTAGAGCCGCAGGTTTTGCAGGTCGATGATCGCGCCGCACGCCGCCAGGAATTGCACGCCGAGAAAGCCGTCGCCGCGCAGCCGGCTTTTCGGCGCGTCGCTGAATGCGCCGAGGCGGCTAATGAAAACCGGCACGGAGCGGATTTCGACGTTGCCAAGGCGCAGGGTGTCGAGCGTCCCCTTTTCCAGTGCGCCCTCTTCGGAGCCGGCGGTTCCGCGCAGCGTGGCGGGAAGTTTTTCCGTGGCGAGTCCGGCTTGCGCGACCCAATGCCGGCGCAGAAAAATCGCCTCGAAGCCGGTGTCGAGAAGGAGGGTCGCCGGCTGGCCGTTGAGCGTCGCCTTGACGGCGAGCAGTTCCGGCCGCGGCCGCACGATGGGCACGGAGCCGTAGCCTTCGCGAGCCAGGGCATCGAGCGAGAGGGCGTGTTGCTCGGCCCTGCCCGAGAATGGGCAAAGCAGGAAGAAAGCTGCGACGAGGAAGAGGAGCGGCAGTCCGCGCCCGAGACGAAAAGCGGCGGCGATCATGGCAGGAGGAAGACGACCAACAATTTTGCCACAATGCGGCAGGAAAAGAAAGAAGCGACGCTGACGCGCAGTGACGCCGTTTGTTTTGTTGCGAGTTGACGGAAGGGAAAGGGGAGCACGGGCGTCCCGCCCTTTCCGGCCGGCGGTTCGTCTCCCTTGGAGGGAACCGCGCCGTCGGTTCCCTGACTTTTCTGCTCGGGCGTGTGC
>CAXTRS010000310.1:3330-6021 GCA_964246635.1 uncultured Chthoniobacterales bacterium
GTCTTTGGACGCCAGCCGAGCAAACAGATGAGGGAACCGACGGCGCGGTTCCCTCCAAACGACGCGCTTGCCGGCGCGGCGAAATTCAGCGTGGCGGCACGGGATGGAAGTCGGCGGCGTGATACGACGAGCGCACCAGCGGGCCGCTGGCGACGTATTGGAAACCTTTCTTGCGCGCGATCTCGCCGTAAAGCTCGAACGTCTCCGGCGCGATGTAAGCGACCACCGGCAGGTGCTGCGGCGTGGGGCGCAAATATTGCCCCATCGTGAGCACCTGCACGCCGACTTCGCGCAGGTCGTCCATCGTCTGGAAAATCTCCGCTTCCTCTTCGCCGAGGCCGAGCATGATGCCGCTCTTGGTCACACTTTCGGGTCGGATGGTTTTCGCCAGCCGCAGGACTTCGAGCGAGGTGCGGTATTTCGCGCGCGAACGCACCACGGGCGTCAGGCGTTCGACGGTCTCGAGGTTGTGATTGAAAATCTCCGGCCCGGCGGCGAGCACGGTGCGAATTTCGTCCGGCTTCGCGTGAAAGTCGGGCGTGAGCACTTCGATGATGATGCTCGGGTCCATCGCGCGGATCGCGCCGATGGTGCGCGCGAAGTGTTCCGCGCCGCCGTCGCGCAAATCGTCGCGCGCCACCGCGGTGATGACGACGTGCCGCAGCCGCATGCGCTTCACCGCCTCGGCCACGCGCGCGGGCTCGTCGTTCTCCAGCGCGAACGGCTTCGCCGTGCTCACCGCGCAAAAGCCGCAGGCGCGCGTGCAGCGGTCGCCGGCGATCATGAACGTCGCCGTGCCCTGGCTCCAGCACTCCCAGCGGTTCGGGCACTGCGCGCTTTCGCAGACCGTGTGCAGTTTCAGGTCGGCGACGAGCGCTTTGGTGGAAAAGAAAACCGGGTTCGACGGCAGCCGCACCTTGATCCAGTCGGGCTTTTTCTCGACGTGCAACGCCGGGTCGATTTTCGCGGGGGCGGCCATGTGGGCGGGAATATGGCGACGACGACGCGGGTTTGCAAAGGCTCAGACGCGTCCCGGTTTGTTTGCTTGAATGGCCTCGCGCAAAGGACGCAAAGCCGCAAAGGAAGAAGAGATGTAGAGGCGGCAAGCCGAGTCGCCTCTGATTTTCGTTATTCCTCGTTAGGCAAAGAAAAAGCCGAAAGACAACAAATGAGGCGGCACGGTCCGCGTTCCGCGGACAGAGCCGCCTCTACAACAACAAAAACCTTTGCGGCTTTGCGTCCTTTGCGCGAGGCCATTTTACTTCCGCGCCACGCTGCGCTCGCTGGTCTGACCCAGCTTCGACATCCGCTCGAGAAACTCGCGCGTCGCGGGCGAAGTCATCTTGAAGCGCCATTCCACGCCGCGGTCCCGTTGCGCGATGGTCGGCGGCTCAATGAAAAGATTCGGCCCGGCGCTCTGAAGTTGCAGCACCTGTTCGGGGCTGGCGCGCAGGAGGCCGGCGATGTTTGTCGCGTCCGCGGCGTCCTTCGCCCGCATGAGAAACAGCGCCGACGCCGGCTTGCCGGGCTCGAGATCGACGGCGATGCCGAGCACCTGGCATTTGCCCGCGAGGGCGTTGGACAGGAGCGGGTCGGTCAGCGTGCGCAGCCGCGTCGGGTGCAGCGTCACCAGGCGCAAGGCGCTGTCTTGATCGAGCCGGCCAAATTCATTGAGAAAATCGGTATCGACTTTCAAATCCGCGCTCAGCCCGAGGCGCACACGGATGAGTTCCGCCACCGCCGTGGCCTCGCCGAGCGCGAGCGTGCGCGGGCCGATCTGCGCGAAGGACGGGTCGCCCGGCTCGGGGTGATTGATCTCGCGGTTCGCGGTGCGCGCATACAGCGCGAGGCCGTTGACGGTGAACTGCCGGTAATGCCCGACGCGGCCAAGCTCCGGCACAAACTTATCCATGTTCGTCCCGGGCCGCAGCTCGACGAGCAGGTAGTCCTGCGGCGTCCCCTCGCCCTCGCCCGCCTGCGGGTTGGCCAGGGCGCGCGTGATGCGCGCGACCGAGCGGCTGGTGTCGAGCAGCGGCGTCTCGCTGACCTTGCGCGCCAGCCCCGCCCACAGCTCGCGCCACACGTCGGGCTCCTGTTGCTGGAGCCACTTCGTCAGGTCCGCGCCGGCGAAGCGGCCGACGTTGATCGACACCACGGTCTCGGTGTCCGCCGGCAGATAATCGCGCTTGCCCGGCGAGCGGAAAACGAGCAGCAGGGAAAGCAGGAGCAGCACCGCGCTCGTCGCCACGACAAACCCAAAAATGCGCAAGTCCTGCCGGTCGGCGTCGGCGCTTTCCTTCGCCCAACCGGTGTCGAGTTCGACGAGCGACGCGAGCGCCTGGCGGCGAACGTGCGCACGCTCATACAGCTCCTCGCCGGCCCGTTCGCGCGGCGGCACCGGGGCGCCGGGGGGGGCCCCCTGGGCTGGGCCGGCGACGCGGTGCGGCTTTTCTTTTTTCGCTTCAACGTCCGTCGCCGTGCGCCGGCAGAGGGCGATCTCGCGGTGAAACGCGGCAATCGCCGCGGTGATCTCGCGCTCGCGCGTGGCCAGCGCGGCGCGGGTGACTTGCACCCGGCGATTGGTGTTGATGAGTTCCGCGCGCGTTTTCTGCAACTCCGCTTCGAGCGCGGCGACCGGCTGCGCCGCGGCCTCGCGGGCGGGGGGCTAGCCCCCGCTTTGCTGCGGCAGCC
>CAXTRS010000311.1:0-6021 GCA_964246635.1 uncultured Chthoniobacterales bacterium
ACCCTGGTCGGCAACGAGCATTTTCCGCCCTATCACCGGGTCTCGCTCTCCAAAGCCTTTCTCAGCGCGAAGCGGTCGACGCCGGAAGAGGTCTTCATCCACGCCCAGGACTGGTTCGAGCAGGAAAAGATCGACCTGCGGCTGAACACCGTCGTGACCCAGTTCAACCTCGAGCGCCGGCTCGCGGTGCTCAACAACGGGCAGACGATCGAGGTCAACAAAGCCTGCCTGGCGACCGGCAGCCGGCCGTTGCGCCCGCTCGTCGCTGGGGCAAACCTGGGCAACGTCATTTATCTGCGCTCGCTCTCCGACGCGCTGGCGCTGCGCGAAATGACGGCGCTCGAAAGCGGCGTCATGGTGGTCGGCGGCGGCTACATCGCCGTCGAAGCCGCCGCGGCGCTGAAGACGGCCAAACACAAGGTCGCCTTGCTCGCGCGCGATCAGCACCTCTGGCAGCACATGCTCGACCGCGAAACCGCGGCGTGGCTCACGGAATATTTCAAGGCGCACGGCGTCATTCTGCACTTGCAAGAAAGCCTCAATGGCTTCGAGGGCAAGACGGTGCTGAAAAACGTGCAGACCAAGAGCGGCAACCGCTTCGCCACGGCGCTGGCGCTCGTCGCGCTGGGCGTGGAATTGAACCTCGAGCTCGTGCGCAACACGCCGCTTTCCGGGCCAAAGGGCACACCCGTGACGGAGTATCTCGAAACGGACGAGAAGGGTATCTACGCCGTGGGCGACATCGCGCTCTATCCCGACCGCATTTTCGGCGGCGTGCGCCGGGTCGATCATTGGGACAATGCGCGTCAGCAGGGCCTCTTAGTCGGCGCGAACATGACCGGCAAAAAGCGCCAGCGTTACGAATACATCCCTGACTACAGCAGCCAGCTCTTCGATTTGAAGTGGCACTTTCTCGGCGATTTTTCGTTGCCGCCGACGCGCTTCGAGATCGATGGCTCGCGCGAGAAGAAGAAGTTCGCGTTGCGCTTTTATTTCGGGGAAAAACTGCGCGGCGCCGTCCTCTGCAATCGCGGCGACGACGAAGCGGAGGAGATCAAGAAAACCATCCGCGCGACCTACGGCGGGAAGTAAATTGTAGCGGCGATCTATGGCCGCCTTCTGCTTAGCGAAATCGGGCGGTCATAGACCGCCGCTACGGTGGAGGGATCACGGCACGATCTCAGTGCCGATTCCCAGCGTGCTGAAAATTTCCAGCAAGAGCGAGTGCGCGACGCGGCCGTCGATGAAGTGAACCTTGGCCACCCCGCGGCCGAGCGCCTCCACGGCACTGGTGACTTTCGGAATCATCCCGCCGCTGATAACCCCATCATGCATCAGTTGCTTGATCTGCGAGCTGCTCAGCGACGGAATCAACGAGTCGGCGGCCGTGGGATCGCGCATCAATCCGGGCACGTCGGAAATGAAGATGAGCTTTGTCGCGCGCAACTCCGCGGCGATCGCGGCGGCGACCACGTCGGCATTCACGTTGAGCGTCACCCCCTCCTCCGCGGCATCTGCGCTGAGCGGCGAAATGACAGGCACCGTCCCCGCTTTGGACAACCGACGCACCGCTTCCAACTCCAACTGCGCAACTTCCCCGACGAATCCAATATCCACCAAGGCGCCCTTCGCCGCGGATCGACCCCGAGATGGGCCGATGCCATCGCCCGCGTGTTGCGGTTGTGGCGGCAGCCGTCGTGCGCGGACGACGCGCTTGCCGCTGACGCCTTCCGCACGCCCACCGAACTCGCGCAGCTTTTTGACGATGAGCGGATTCGTCTCTCCGTCGAGCGCCTCTTCGACGATCCGCATGCTGGCCGCATCGGTGACGCGCAGCCCGTTGACAAACTGCGCTTTCAACCCCGCATCGCGCATTCGGTTCGTGATCAGCTTGCCCCCGCCGTGAACCATCACCGGCCGGATGCCGACCGCCTCGAGCAGCACGACGTCGCGCAGCGTATGGTCGATGAGGTGTTCGTCCTCCATCGCGCTGCCGCCGTATTTGATGACGAACGTGTGACCGCGAAAATTCTGGATGAACGGCAGGCTCTCAATGAGCGCTTCGACGCGCCGACTCGTCGAAGGTTCCCCAGCGTGCGTGGAAGGAGTCATCAAGGGAGAGGAAGGAGAAAACTTGGCGAAAAAACGTGCCGCCGCCAGTTCGGCGGAGAACCCAGGGGCGGACTGCTTAAAAACGGGTCGTGCGGGCTGAAACCCTCGCCGCGCGCGACCCGCTACTCGCCGCGATTCAAGCGCACAAAGTCCGTGGTGAGGTCGGTCGTATAGACCATGTATTCCGCGTCGCCGAGGTGCAGGTGAACGTGCACGGTGAACTTCGGCGCGCTGACGACTTCGCGCAGTTTTTCCTCCGGCGTGCGGCTGGCGACGCCGCCGCGCACCGCAATCACGCCATTGTAATAGAGATCGACCATCTCCTCGCGGATCTGTGCGCCGCTGTAGCCGACGGCATCGACGATGCGGCCCCAGTTCGGGTCGTTGCCGTTCCAGGCGCATTTCACCAGCACGGAATTGGCGATCGCCTCCGCGGCCTTGCGCGCGTCCTCGAACGTCGCCGCGCCGCTGACGTGGACTTCGACGAATTTCGACACGCCCTCGCCGTCCTCGACGATCATGCGCGCGAGGTTGCGCGTCACCGTGTTCAGCGCGCCTTGGAAACTCTCGAACTCCGCGCTGGTCGGCGCCAGCGTGCGACCGCGCGCGCGGCCGTTGGCGAGCAGGATAACGGTGTCGTTCGTGCTCATGTCGCCATCGACCGAGATGCGGTTGAACGACTGCTCGACCGCGACGCTCAACGCACGCTGGAGGTCGCGCTTTTCCACCGCCGCGTCCGTCGTCAGCACGCAGAGCATGGTGGCCATGTTTGGGCAAATCATGCCGGCGCCCTTGGCGATGCCGCCGAGGGTCAGCTCCGGGCCGCTGCCGCGCGGCAGCGACGCGGCCTCGCTGGGCGTGAGATTTTCCTCCTCCGCCTGCCCGTTATCCGGCGATTGCCGCCAGCGCACCGCGAACTCTTTCGGAAACGTGTCCGAAGTCATGATCGCCCGCGCGGCGCTCTTGCTGGCGGCGGTGGTGGGCGCCAGCATCGGCCCGCGCGGCCGCGGCGACGAGTCGTCGAAGCACAGCGGCGCGGGCGTGCTCGGCAGTTGAAAACCGGCGAGCGCGTTCTCAATTTTTTCGATTGGCAGTTCCGCGCCGATGCGACCAGTCGAGCAGACGAGCACCTGCCGCTCTTTGACGCCGAGCACCGTCGCGGTGGCCTGCGCCATGCGCTTGGCGTGGTCGATGCCGGCGATGCCCGTGCAGGCGTTGGCGTTGCCGCTGTTGAGCACGACCGCGCGCGTCTCGCCGGCGCGCAGGTGCGCGAGGCTGACCCGCACCGGAGCCGCCTTGATTTTGTTGTTCGTGAACACCGCCGCGCCCACGCACGGGCCGTCCGAGCAGATCAGGGCGACATCCGGTTTTTTCTTGTTCGAGGGGTTGATGCCGGCCGCCACCGCGCCCGCCAAAAAGCCGCTCGCGGCGGTGTTACCGCCGGGAACCGGGACGAGTCTGCCGTCGGTAGCCATCTGGGGGAGAACGAAAAAAACGAGATGCCGACTTTATGACCCGCACCCGTCGAGGGCGAGCGTGTTTTTCCAAACGGCGCAATTTTCTTATCGCAAGCCCGCAAGGCCCCGCGCGTGCCCCGGATCAGACCCGCAAACCGGTGAGCAAACCCGTCGTTTCAGACAAGCCGGCCATGAGATTGAAGCACTGCACCGCCTGGCCCGCGGCGCCTTTGAGGAGGTTGTCCTCGGCACTGAAAAGCACCCAGCGGCTGGTGCGCGGATCGTGCCGCCAGGCGAGATCGAGAAAATTGGTGCGCACGACGTGCGCGATTTCCGGCAGGCGTTCGCCGGTGAGCAAACGGACGAACGGCTCCGCGGCGTAGGCCTCCTGCCACGCCGTCTCCACGGCGTCCGAGTTGCCGGCAGCCTGCGCACTCGGCACGACGTAAATCGTCGAGAGAATCCCGCGGTTGATGGGCAATAGGTGCGGCGTGAAATTGATGACGACCGGCGCGTCTGCCGCGGCGGCGCGCGACAGCTCTTGCTCGATTTCCGCGAGGTGCCGGTGTCGCGGCGCGCCGTAAGCCTTGGCGCTCTCGTTCACCTCGGCGTGGAGCAAATCGATGCTGGCTTTCCGACCCGCGCCGGTGACACCGCTCATGCTGCTGACAAAAATTTGGTTCGGCTCGATCAGCGCCCGCGCTAGCAGCGGCGCGAGCGGCAGCAGAATGCTCGTCGGGTAGCAGCCCGGCGCGGCGACGAGCCGGGCGCCGGCGATTTCTTTTCTGCGCCCGGGCAACTCCGGCAACCCATAGACCGCATCGGTCAGTAGTGTGGGCGCGGGGTGCTCGTGCGCATAGTAATCCTGATACACCACCGGATCGCGCAGGCGGAAGTCGGCGCTCAGGTCGATCACGCGCAAGCCGGCCTCGAGCAGCGGGATGGCGAACTCCGCCGCGAGTCCGTGCGGCAGCGCGAGGAAGGCCCACTTTGCGCCGGAGGCGACAATCGTCTTGACGTCCGGCGCGACGAACGCGGGAATCTCACGCTGCCACGATTTGCCGCCGCCATGGCGAAAGCGTGGATAAATTTTCTCGACGCTTTCGCCCGCGTGTTGCCGCGAGGTGAGACAGACGAGCCGCGCGCCAGGGTGACCCAACAGCAGGCCGAGCAATTCCTCGCCCGCGTAGCCGCTGGCGCCAATCAGGGCGATGGGTTCCCGCTCGTTCATGAGGCGTTCTCAGTGCGAGCGACACGGTAGCGCGGCATTCCGAGAAGAAAATTGGCAATGCCGTCCCGCACGCCGTCTTTTTCGTGTAACGATCCGCGGTCCGCGGCGTCACTTGTCCGGCAGCGCCATGTCCTCGATGACCCTCCCGCCCATCGAGTTCGACATGGCCGGCTGCTTGGCTCGCGTGCGCGAGTGCGACGAGACAGCGGCGCGAGCGTTGGTGATGGAACTTCGTCCGCTCGTGCTGAAGATCGTGCGGGCGCACCTGCCGCGTCGCTCGGACGAAGACGACCTGGCGCAGGAGATTTTTCTGAAAATGTTCTCCCGGCTCGACCAATACCGCGGTCCCCTGCCCTTCGCGCACTGGGTTTCGCGGATCGCCGTAACCACCTGTCTGGACGCGCTGCGCAGCGAGCGCCGCCGACCGGAATTGCGCTGGGCGGATCTCAGTGAAGCGCAGGCGGCGGTCGTCGAAACCTTGCACGGTGCCGCGCCGAGCGAGAGCCCTCGCACCACGCCGGGCGCCAGCGAACTCGTGGAAAATTTGCTCGCCACGCTGTCGCCGCGCGATCGTTTGCTGATCACGTTACTCGACCTCGAAGGTCGCTCGGTCGCGGAGGTTTCCGCCCAAACCGGCTGGAACCGCACAGTAGTGAAAGTCCGCGCGTTTCGCGCCCGCCGATTTTTGCGGCGAACGCTCGCGGCGCTCGAAAAAACCTCGCCCGCTGCCGGCCTCGCAGCTCCCCTCTCACCACGGAAATTTCCATCATGACGAATCCACCAAACCCCCGCTTTGCCCGTGCAGGCGATCCTTGGCAGGAACTGATCGCATCGGCCCGCCAGGAGGTGACGCCGCGCGCGAGCGACGACCTCGCCGCCGCCGAGGATTTTTCCCGTCGAGTCGTCTCGCGATGGCTCAGTGAAAACAGGCTGCGCGGAGATCGATGGATTCGTGCGCCGCGTTTCACTGCCGGTGGCGCGAGCATGTGGGAAACGCTGGGGTTACGCGGGCTGGCCGTGGCGGCAGCGCTCGCCGTCGCCGCGCTGCTCTGGGGTTTCGCGCCCGACGCCACTGCCGGCGCCTCGGGCAGCGAATTTTTCATTCTCGACCCGCTCTCGGGCCTGCTCTCCGATCGCTGAGTTTTCATCCGCCAATGAATACGCCCCTTCCGCCGCCGCCCATCGTCGCGCTGGGCGAGGGCGCGGGCGAGCGCGACGCGC
>CAXTRS010000312.1:0-5997 GCA_964246635.1 uncultured Chthoniobacterales bacterium
GGCGGACTGCTCGCTACATTGCTGCGAATCCATGAAGCTGCCCACCGCTAAGGTCCCGCCGATTGGCTTTGCTTGCGCCGCCGGTGGTGTGTGGCTGGCTTGGGCGCTCCTGGCCGGCTCGACGGCACTTGCCCAGGAGCGGGAGAGCCCGTCGCGCGCCGGCGTGCAGACCGTTGCTGCGGCTGCGACGGGTGTGGGTCAGTCTGCTGACGCCGCGGCGCGCGTGCCCGCCAGCGACGCGGCGCAAGCGGAGATCACGGAAACCGAGATCGTCGCGCGGGACGGCGCGGATTTCGATGGGAAAGGGCGGGCGGCCGTCTTCAACGGCAACGTCCACATTCAAGACCCGCGCTTCGAGTTGTGGTGCGACCGGCTGACCGTGTTTCTGAATCGCGAGGCCAAAGAAGACGCTGACGCCGCCAAAGACAAACCGCCGCCGACGAACAATCCGCCGGCATCTTCCAGCGGCGGCATCGACCGCGCGGTGGCGGAAGGCCACGTCGTCATCAAGCAAACCAAGCCGGCGACGGACGGCGGCGAGGCGAAGACATCTATCGGCCGCTCGGAACGCGCGGACTATACAAACCGCACTGGCGAAATCGTGCTCAGCGGCGGACGACCCAGTATTGAGCAAGGCATGAATATTCTCGAAGCGACTTCGAGCCAGACGCGCATCATCCTGAACCGCGATAACACGCTGCGCACCGAAGGGCCTTCGCGCACCATCATCCGCCAGCGCGGTGATGCCAACGACAAGCTCATCCCTAGCGGCACGAGCAAACCGGCCGCGACCCCGCCGGCCGCCGGCGCGGAAACCACTCCGAAACCGCGCGCGCCCGGTCGAAATCCGAATAGATAAGTGGACACTCGCGCGGAAACCGCCGCGCTCGCATCGCCGCCCCATCCAATTTTCATGAGCGCACCGCCCGCTGCCGCCACCGCCAGGAAAAAAAAGAAGGCAGCGAAATCGCATCCAGCACCGGAAGCCAGCCCGGATGTAGTGCCGGTTGTGGCTCCTCCAACAGGTGTGGCGGTCGTGTCCGAGCCAACCAAACCCGCCAGCGCCGAAGCGCCGATCCTGCGCACGGAGGGGCTGGTCAAAATTTACAAAGGCCGCACCGTGGTGAATCAGGTGGACATCACGGTGCGCCGCGGCGAAATCGTCGGCCTGCTCGGGCCGAACGGCGCCGGCAAGACGACGAGCTTTTACATGATCGTCGGCATCGTGCCGCCGAACGCCGGGCGGATCTTTTTCGCCGGGCACGACGTGACGAACCTGCCGATGTATCGCCGCGCCCGGCTCGGCATGGGTTACCTGCCGCAGGAGGAGTCCATCTTTCGCAAACTCACGGTCGAGCAGAACCTGCTCGCCATTCTCGAAACCCGGCCGCTCTCTCGCGCGCAACGCCGCGAGCGCTGCGACGAACTGCTTGAGCAGTTCGGCATCGCGCACGTCGCCAAAAACGTCGCGCTCACGCTTTCCGGCGGCGAGAAGCGGCGGCTCACCATCGCGCGCTCGCTCATCACGGACCCGAGCTTGTTGATGCTCGACGAGCCGTTCAGCGGCGTCGATCCGATCGCGGTCGCCGAGGTGCAGCAGATCATCCTGTCCCTGCGCGAAACCGCGAACCTCGGCATCATCATCACCGACCACAACGTGCGCGAAACGCTCTCCATCGTGGACCGCGCCTACCTGCTTTATGAAGGCAAAGTGATGCGCGCCGGGAACAAGGATTTTTTGGTCAACGATCCGGTCAGCCGGCAGCTTTATCTCGGCGAACGCTTTCAAATGTAAAACCGAAATCCAGCAGGCACCGAAGAAGAAACAAACCCATGCAAGCAGCATCAGCCAACACCCAACCGCCGGTTTCCGTGACCGGCCGGCATGTCGCCGTGACCGCGGCGATCAACGACTACGCGCAAAAGAAAATCGAAAGCCTCCACCTCGACTACCCGCGCATCATCGACGCGCACGTCATCCTCGACGTCGAAAAATACCGGCACCGCGCCGAGATCGTGCTGAGTTGCAGCAATCACATCACCATCGAAGCCAGCGAACAGTGTGACGACCTCTACGCCGCCATCGACCAGGCGGTCGGCAAAATCGCGCGTCAAATGCGCAAGCACAAAACGCGGCTGCTGCGCTCTCACCGCCCGCGCATGACCGACAACGTGCGCTACGTGCGCGAGCAGGTATTCAGTGCCGACGCGCTGAACATGCCGGACTCCGAGTTCGACGCGCTGATGGTCGCGGTGACCGAGAAAGCGAAGAAGGGCCACAACGGCAAGCACGCTGCCGATGGCAAGTCGGCGAAGACGGCGCCAACCGCCGCAACTGAGGCACCTGCGCCGGCCGCGACACCTGCGAAGCCGGTCATCCAAACCGAGCGTCACGCGGTGAAGCCGATGTTTGTGGACGAAGCGATTCTCCAGATGGAAATGGCGACCCGCGAATTCCTTGTCTTCACCAACGCGGCGACCGAAAAAGTGAACGTCCTTTACCGGCGCAAGAGCGGCGACTTTGGCTTGATCCAACCCGAGTCTGCCTGACATATTGCGGCGTGCCGCCGACCGCCCATGCGTTCCGAGATTTCGGCGGGTTTCCAAGCAGGTAGTTCCGCTATGAAAACCACCGAGATCGAACCACCAAGCGTCGTCACGCTGCTAGAGCCGCCGGTGCAGCTCATCAATGCCGGCGCCGTCGGCGGCGGCAACGGACACGAGAACGTCAAGCTGCCACACGTTAGTGTCGGCCAGTTTTTTCGCGACCACGGCGAGGCGCTGCAGTTGAAGCTGATCGGCGCGACGGAAGAAGGCTTCGAGAAACGCATCGGCGAGCCAACCATCAACCGGCCAGGACTCGCGCTCAGCGGTTTTTACGAATACTTCGCGCACCGCCGCATCCAGGTGATCGGCAGCGCGGAAATGACGTATTTGAAAAGCCTCGCGCCGCACACGATGGCGAGCCGTTTTCGCGAGCTTTGCGCGCGCCGCATTCCGTGTCTCGTCTTCTCGCGCGGCGCCGCGATTCCAAAGCCGCTGCTGGAAGAAGCGGCGCGCGCCGGCATCGCCGTTTTTCGCAACCCGTCGGTGACGATGAAGTTCATCAACGCGGCGACGATCGCGCTCGAAATGGACTTCGCGCCGTCGAAACTCGAGCACGGCAGCATGGTCGATATTCTCGGCATCGGCGTGCTCATCCGTGGCGACAGCGGCATCGGCAAAAGCGAGTGCGTGCTCGGCCTCATCGAGCGCGGCTACAGCTTGGTGGCCGACGACATCACGCGGATTTCCGTGCTCGAGCACCGCGAACTCGTCGGCACTGCGCCGGCGGTCACGCGCTACCACATGGAGGTGCGCGGGCTGGGGCTGATCAACGTCGCCAGCATCTTCGGCATCGGCAGCATCCGGCTCGAAAAACGGCTCGATCTCGTGGTGACGTTAAAGGACTGGCACGAGACCGAGGAGATTGATAGAACCGGCCTCGAACGCGAGGTCTATCAGATTTTGAACATCCAGGTTCCGCACGTCACGATTCCGGTGCGGCCGGGGCGCGACTTGGCCCGGCTGATCGAAGTCGCCGCGCTCGATCAGAAACTGAAAAGTCTCGGCCGCAACTGTCCGCAGGAATTCAACCAGCGCCTCATCGACCTGATGCACCGGAGACAACACCGTTTATGAGCGCCGCCAGCGAACAGCCCGCCGCGCGGTCGTCGTCGTCCGGGACCGGTGAGGTGAAAGTCACGAAGGAACTCGTGATCGAGAATCAGCTCGGCTTGCACGCGCGGCCGAGCGCGCAGTTCGTGAAAATCGCCAACCGTCACCAAGCGGAAATCTGGGTCGAGAAAGACGGTGAACAGGTCAACGGCAAGAGCATCATGGGCCTGATGATGCTCGCCGCCGGGCAGGGCACGAAATTGAAGGTCAGCGCCGAAGGGCCGGACGCCGCGAAGGCGCTCGCCGAGTTGGAAACCCTGGTCCGCAACCGTTTCTCCGAGGAGTGAAACGCCGTCGTCGCGCCGCTGCCGCACCACTTTCGTTCTGCCCATGAACGGCGCCGACGATCCCGCCGCTAACGGCGGCAATTCATCCGAAAAACTCGAACGTCGCTTCCAGGGATTGGGCGTCTCGCCCGGTCTCGCGCGCGGACCCGTCTTTGTCTTGCGGCGCAACGACGAGTCGCTGCCGGACTACACGATACGACCCGAGGATGTGCCGGGCGAAATCGCGCGCTTCGAGGCCGCGCTCGTCGCCACGCGGGTGCAGATTCTCGAAATGCAGGCAAAGATCGCCGAGGCCATCGGCGCGAAGGACGCCGGCATTTTCGACGCCCATCTGCTCGTCGTCGAAGACCGCGCGATCATCGACGAAGTCCAGCGCACGCTGCACCGCGAGCAACGCAACATCGAAACCGTTTTTCACCGCGTCGCCAGCCGCTACGCCGACACGCTCGGCAAGATCGACGATCCGTATTTGCGCGAGCGCGCCGTGGACATTCAGGACGTGATGCGCCGCGTGCTGATGAACCTCATCGGCCACGGCCACATCGGAGTCGCGGAAGTCGATTACCCGCACATTCTGCTTGCGCACAACGTCGCGCCGTCGGACACCGCGCAGCTCAATCGCCAGTTCGTCCTCGGCTTCGCCACGGAGATCGGCAGCCGCACGTCGCACACCGCGATCATGGCGCGCAGCCTCAACATTCCCGCGCTCGTCGGGCTGCACGACATCGTCGAGACCATCGAGACCGGCGACTTCGTCCTGCTCGATGGCTACCACGGCCTGCTCGTGCTCAATCCGAACGAGCAAACACTGCGTGAATACGAAGAGCTCGAGCGCCGCAAAGCGCGGCTCGAAGCCGGTCTCGTCGAGTTGCGCGAGACCGCGAGCAACACGCGCGACGGCCGGCACATCGTGCTCTCGGCCAACATCGAGCTGCCCGACGATGTGCCAGCAGTGCGGCGCAGCGGCGCGGAAGGCATCGGGCTGTATCGGACCGAGTTTTTTTATCTGAACAAAAGCGAGCCGCCCAGCGAGGAGGAGCAGTATGAAACTTATCGGCGCGTCGCCAGCGAAGTGCTGCCGCACCCGATCATCATCCGCACGCTCGATCTCGGCGGCGACAAGTTCATGAGCAGCCTCCAGCTCCCCGAGGAGTTAAACCCATTTCTGGGATGGCGGGCGATCCGTTTCTGCCTCGAGCGGGTCGAGATCTTCAAAGTGCAGCTCCGCGCGATCCTGCGCGCCAGCGCGCTGGGCAACGTGAAGATGATGTATCCGCTCATCAGCGGGCTCGGCGAAGTGCGGCAGGCGAACGCGATTCTCGAAGAGTGCAAAGCGGAGCTGAAAGCCGAAGGCCGCGAGTTCAACCCGAAGCTCGAAGTGGGCGTGATGATCGAGGTGCCGAGCGCCGCAGTGTGTGCGCGCCACATCGCGCGCGAGGTCGCCTTTTTCTCGCTCGGCACGAACGACCTCATTCAATACACGGTCGCCGTTGATCGCGTGAACGAGCGCATCGCCCACCTCTATGAGCCGACGCACCCGGCCATCATTCAGTTGATGAAAACCGTCGTCGATGCCGGCCACGCCGCCGGCATCTGGACCGGCGTCTGTGGCGAAATGGCCGGCGACATTTCGCTCACCCCGCTGCTTCTCGGCTTGGGCGTTGACGAACTCTCTGCCGGCGCCGCGCAAGTCCCGCGCGTGAAGCGCGCGGTGCAGAGCATGGACATGAGCGTCTGCGAAGCGCTCGCTACGCGTGTGCTCGAAATGGACATGCCCGGCGCGATCCTCGCCGAGTGCGAAAACGTGGCGCGGGAGTATTACCCGGAGTTGTTGGGGTAATCGGACTGGGAGCGCGCTTCCCGTTTGCCTCAGTCCCGGCAGGGGCGAACCCACGGAAATTAGCCGGTGGCGCAAGCCACCGGAACCGATCACAAAGAAGAACCCCGCCCCGGCAGGGGCGGCGGAAGAGGCACGTGCCGCTGGATGTCGAAT
>CAXTRS010000313.1:0-5985 GCA_964246635.1 uncultured Chthoniobacterales bacterium
GACTTGGCGAGCCGCCGCACCGGGGATCCGGGATCCCGGCTACAAATCACCTGCGCAGCGAAGCGTTCCATCTCCTCAGCCTGCGGACTGCACTGGAGCAGCAGGAGATCGACGCCGGCGTCCTCGAATTCTGCGACTCGCTCCGCAACCGTTTGCGGCGTGCCGATAAGCCCAGGGCGCAGGCCGCGATTCGAGACAGAGTATTCCTCGATGCCGATCCGGGTGTCGAGCTGCGTGCCGGAAAGCCACTGCTGGAAATTGTCGAAACCGGCTGACGACGCTTTCACGTCCGTGATGCGCGCCAGCTCGGCTTC
This sequence comes from uncultured Chthoniobacterales bacterium, assembly GCA_964246635.1. Lineage (GTDB taxonomy): Bacteria > Verrucomicrobiota > Verrucomicrobiia > Chthoniobacterales > SZAS-18 > JAFAXH01. The sequence goes on from CAXTRS010000313.1 coordinate 315, forward strand.
GGCCTCGCGCGTGGTGTCGCGCACGATCGTGTAAGCGGCCACGCCGTGTTGCATCGGCGGCAGGCCGAAGCGCTCGCGGCGGCTGCGCATGTCGGCGATTTTTTCGCGAATGCGCGCCGGCGGATCGCCGTGCATCACGTAAGCGTCGCAACGCTGCGCGATGAGATCCTTCGCCGCCTCGGATTCGCCGCCGGCGTAGATGACGGGCCGCGGTTGGGTTAGTGGCTTCGGCTGCATCACGCCGTCTTCGACGCGGTAATATTTTCCGCTGAACGAAAACCGTTCGCGTTTCCACATGCCATCGACCACGTCGAGCCACTCCGCGGTGCGCGCATAACGGTCGTCGTGCTGCTCGAAACCGACACCGTATTTGCGCGCTTCGTCCGCCCACCACGAGCTGACGACATTGAGCGACAACCGCCCCGGCGTGCCGGCGATGTGGTCGATGTTCGCCGCTTGTTTGGCGAGCAGCGCGGGGGAATGAAACGTCGGGCGCACGGCGACCATCAACTCCAGCCGCTCCGTCACTGCCGCCAGCGCGGCCGCGGTGCTCCAGGCGTCGAGCGTCGGCGCCTCGACGCCTTTGATGTCGTTGAGGTTCAGCTCGGCGACGAGTGTGAGGTCGTAGCCGATCTGTTCGCTGCGTTGCGCGAGTCGGCGCACGTAGTCCCACGTTGCCGTCATGTTTTCGTCTTCGACGTTGCGCAGCCAACCGCCGAAGACCGGGAGCCAATAGCCGTATCGCATGATGCTTCTTGATTTTCAGGCCGCTTTCGCCGCTTCGCTTTCCAGAAAATCGACGAGCTTCACGAACGGATCGAAGCCAACGACTCGCGGCGCGTCCGCGACAAAATTCGAGAGCGCGTTGATGTCGTAATACACCCGCAAGCCGTCGCGGTCGTCGATCATCGACTCGATGCCGCCGACGTCGATGTGCGCCCGTTGCGCGATGGCTTCGCACGCTGCGACGACCTCGTCCGGCGGCGTCGCCTGTTCCACGCGCAACCCGCGCCTGGGTGCGTCCACGGGACACGGCGAACCGAGCGAGCGCGCGAGCGGCTCGCCGCTGGGTGTTCCGCAAGCATCCATCGGGCAGAGATCGAAAGACCCCGCTTCCGGATAAACATTGATCGCATACAGAAACCGGCCGCCGAGCGTCTCGACGCGCGTGATGTGGCCGCCGCGCGCCGGGACGAATTCCTGCACGAGCGCGACCCCATCGAGGCCAAGCTCCACCTCGCCGGCGTCGGCCGCCGTTTGCAATGCCTCGGGCGAATCGTAGCGCACAATGCCCGCGCCGCTGCCGCCGACATTCGCCTTCACCACGACGGGAAACCGCAGCCCGCTCGCCGCCGCGGCCGGCGCGTCTGCGGCGCGATGGATCACGCGCGAGCGCGGCGCCGGCAGGCCGAGTTCCGCGAGGAGCGTGAGCTGCAGCGCCTTGGAAGTTTCAAACGTGAACGCGCGGTGGCCGTTGACCACGCGCGTGCCGAGCCGTTCGAGGTGCGCGAGGAAATCGAGCGTGTGCCACATGGCGTTCGCGCGCCCGCGCAGATACGCCGACGGACTCATGCGGTTGAAGAGCAACGCGAAATCTCGCTTGCCCTGTGCCGGGTCGTAAAAGAGCGGCTCCTGCGCGGCGTCGATCCGCCGATACGCGAGGCCGCGCCGATCAAGCTCGGCAAACACCGGCCGGAACCAGTCGGGATGTTCGTGCAGAATGGCGAGCGCGGGACGTTCGGTGTGCATGAGGTCTGCATTCACTTCGCGCGTCCGCACGGCCGCGGGCGGCATTCGTTTTAGGAGAACGGAAGCGCGCAAGATATTCCCGGGTTCGCCCACTGTAGCGGCGGTCTGTGACCGCCCCCTGGCACTGCGGTGCGTTTTCCCAAACAGAGGCGGTCATAGACCGCCGCTACAGTCGGAGTCGTTGGCCACACCGTGATTTGTGATTATTTTTTCGGCCGCGTGAACACCGATTATCAGCACTACCGCATTCTGGAGCGCGAGGACGGCCAGCCGTGGGAACTCGGCCACGGCGCGATGGGCCTCACCTTCAAGGCCGAGGACTTGAACCTGCGTTGCCCCGTCGCACTCAAGATCATCAGCCCGCACCTCGTGGACAGCCGGCAGGCGCGCGAGTTTTTCCTCGCCGAAGCGCGCGGCGCTGCCAGCCTGCGCCATCGCAACGTCGCCGCCGTGCATCACCTCGGCACGCACAAGGACAGCTTTTTCTACGTCATGGAATTTGTCGAAGGCGAAACGGTCGATACGATCATCCGCCGGCAGGGGCGTCTCGAAACCGCCGTTGCCCTCGACATCGCGCAACAGACCGCCTGCGCGCTCGCCGCCGCGGGCCGGCGCGGCCTGGTGCACCGCGACATCAAGCCGGCGAACTTGATGCTCACCGACGAGGGCGACGGCACGCTGGTGGTCAAAGTCATTGACTTCGGCTTGTGCAAATCGCTGCGCGGCGTCGCGCCGAAAAAATCCATCGCGCGAAAAATCGACTCCAGCGCGGGTGATAGCAGCGACGGCAGCGGCTTTCTCGGCACGCCGCACTTCGCCAGCCCGGAGCAAATCCGCAACCTGCCCGACGTGGACGGCCGCGCAGACTTTTATTCGCTCGGCGCCAGCCTCTGGCAAATGCTCGTCGGTCGGCCGCCCTTCACTGGGTCGGTCGATGCCGTGCGCGGCCAGCACCTCGCCGACCCGCCGCCGTTTGCCCAACTGCCCGCCGACCTGCCCGAAGCCGTGCGCACCTTGCTCGCGCGGTTGCTGGAAAAAGATCCGGCCCGGCGTCCGCAAACCCCGGCGGAACTCATCGACGCCATCGAAGGCGCTGTCCATGTCGTGAAGGGAACCGCCAATTTGAATACGACTTGGAAAACGCAGGGCTGCGTGCCGCTCGTCGGCACGGTATTGAAACACAACTTCCACCTCGAAGCCGTGGTCACCGAGGATGGAGCGGTCGCCAACGGCTCGGTGTTTCGCGCCGAAGACCTCCATGGCCAGCGGCTCGTTTCGATTCGCCTGCTCGACCGCGCGCGGCCGCTCGATCCCGTGCGCAACCTCGTCGCGCGCCTGGCCGCCGCGCCTCACCCAAACATTGTCCGCGACGAAACCCTTTCCAGTTGTCGCGACCAGCCGTTTTTGGTCAGCGAATGGATCAGCGGTTTTCCGCTCGCGAACGTTTTGCGCGCCCGCGGCGCGCTCAGCGCGGGCGAAGCGCAGCCCCTCATTCACCAGGCCGCGCGCGCCGTCGATCACGCCCGCCTGCACGGGCTGGGCCGGCTGGACTTGCGGCTGGACGCGGCGTTCGTTCACTTTTTTGATGGTGGCAACGACGACCCGCTCGAACCGGTCGCGTTGCGTGCGCTGGCGTCCGTGCCGTTGGGAGAATGGCCGGCGTGTCTGCTGAAGCTGCGGCTGCTGGACGAAACGAGCGCCAGCAGCTCTGGGATCGCGGACGAGCCGGTGTGCGCGCTCGGTCATTTTGCCGCAGAACTTCTCGGCAGTAACGCGGCGGAAACCATCGCGTTTTCCGCGCTCGAAAAGGCGCAGCGTCTCCAGCTCCCTGGCGTCCCTCGACCCATCAGCGACTTGGTCGGCCGCGCGGTGTCCGTCGATTCGGGTTTTTCGAGCGGCACCGAGTTCGCCGAGGCGCTGACGGAGGCCGGCCGTTCGGCCTAAGGGGATTCAGGAGTGACTCCGTTCGGCGTCTTCGATCTGGGGAGCACACCCGTCTCGGGTGTCGTGGCGGGGGTCCCGCCCGGCACCTTTCTTCCTCCCTGAGAGCGAGCCGGGAACAGAAGGGATTTGGGCGGGACGCCCAAACCAACACCCGGGACGGGTGTGCTCCCCAAAACAAAAACGCTAGACTGAGCCATAACCGTGGATTCGGTTTGCATGCCAGTGTCACGTTTCGTTCGTGGCCGGAGCGCGCGATCTTTCCTTTCGCCAAATTTTCCAATAGCCCTTCAGGCGATCCGCAAACTCGCGCGGTTTTTCTTCGTAAATCCGCTGGGCCAGCGTGCGCGCTTCGGCGTGCAACTCGGCGCGGCGCGCGTCGATGACGTCGGCGAAACGCCCGGACTCGGCAGGCGTCATCGCAGACTGCTTCGCGTCGTCGAGCAACCGCGCGCGCAGGACGACGAGATCGTGATCGTCGCCGAGCGCATCGGCGAGGGCGTCGAGGTCGCGGCCGAGACCTTTCAGCGCGTGCGGCCAGAGCGGGCGCAAGACGCGCACGGCGTAGCCGAGGTCTTTGACGCGCTTGCGCAGCTCGTGCCACCGGGCGTCGTCGCCGGGTTGCGCCTGCACGCGCTCCAGCGCCCGGCGGCCCTCGCGGTAAACCGCGCGCAGGCCATCGCCCACCAACCGCCAGTCGTCGCCATGGAGCGGCCAGTCGTTCTTTACCCGTTTCCGGGCAGCCTCGAGCTCGCCGAGCACCGCGGGCAGTCGCGCCGGCAGCGCCGTCTCCTGTTCGGCTGTTGCGAGATCGCGCGCCAGCTCGTTGCGCATCTGCGCAGCGGCCTCAGCGCTGACCCGTTCGTGGACCTCCGCGGGCTCGATCAATTTGTCGAACGCCGCCACGAGCGCCTGGGCGTCGCGCACTGCGGCGAGCGCGCGGCCGGCGTCGCGGAAGACGGCGTTCTCTTTGTCGAAGCGTTTGCGTCCGAGCGCCGGGCGCGCCAGGCGCAGCAGGGCGCGCAGACGTTTGAATTCCTTGCGGGCGGCGTGGACGGCTGCGGTCGCTTTGTCGGCCGGCGGTTCGATCAGCGCTTCCACGGCATTTTCCAGCCGCTGACGCGCGAGCCGGAGAATGTTTTTGGCGACCGTTTTGTCGGAGCGAAGCTCAAAGGCCATGAGTCCAAGCGCACAATGCGCGGAGATGGTTTCTCTCTCAAGGGCTGCCCTGCTCTGGGCCGGACGCAGGCAACCCGTGGCGCGCGAGCGCAGCGTTGCGATACGCGGGGTCGTCCGTGACTTCACGCCCGAACCACGCGGGCGGCTGAAACGCGCGCGCCACGCGCTCGTCCGGGAACTCGACCTCGGCCACGCACAGGCCGGCGAGCGCGCCTCCGTAAACGTCGAGCTCGATCACGGCAGCCGATCCTTTCACAGGCAGACGACGACGTTGCTTCTCGATGCGGCGGCCTTTCGTCGGGGGCCAGAGCGCGGCAAATTCGCGCGGCTTCAGCGGCAGTTCGACTTCGGTGCGCCGCGCGCCGCTGCCGACTTTCACGGTGAGAAAATGGCGCTCGCCTTTTTTCCTAATGCGCACCTCGACCGCGCGCTCGGCGTCGCCGGCCAGGTAGCCTTGCGCGATGCGCTTCGCGCGACGCAAGCCGCGGAGGTTTGCCGGCGGCTCGGGCACGAGAAATTTGCGCTCGATTTCCTGGGTCTTCGAGGTCTTTGGCTTGCGCTTGGAGGGGCTGCGCATAAGGGCAAAAATTTTTCGTCGTGTTCTCGGCGCTCAGCCAAACCGGCCGGTGATATACGCTTCGGTCTGCTTCTCTTTTGGATTGTTAAACAGGTCGCGCGTGGGCGCGTATTCGATCAGCCGGCCGAGATAGAAGAACGCCGTCTGGTCGGCCACGCGCGCGGCCTGCTGCAGCGAGTGCGTCACGATGATGATCGTGTAGTTTTTCTTCAACTCCTGCATCAA
>CAXTRS010000314.1:0-647 GCA_964246635.1 uncultured Chthoniobacterales bacterium
CCCGGCAGAGGCGGAAGAACACCGGCATGAACCGAGCGCGCCAGCGGCGCAGATGTTCTTGCGCCCCTGCCGGGGCTGGGGCGTTTTCTCAATTGATCCCACGGCTTGCGCCGTGGGCTAAGGCTCTGGCGCCCCTGCCGGGGCTAAAAAAGCAGACTCAAACGAGGAGCGCTCTAACGAAAACCTGCGGTCGTGCAGATGCCGGCCGGGGAGCGCTGTCCCGAGAACGGCTCGATAGAGATTCTGCGCGCGGCCGTCAACGCAAGTGGCCGCGAGGCCTGGGGGGCTCGCCGCAACGCTGGCGGACCGAGCTTCAAACAGTCCCCAACACCAGGCAGGAATTGATGCCGCCGAAGCCGAAGGAGTTGCTCAAGGCGGTGCGCAGTTGCGGGTAGTCGCGGCCTGCGTTGGGCACGATGTCCAGGTCGCAGGCAGGGTCGGGTTCTTCGTAGTGGAGCGTCGGTGGCACCCAGCCGTGGGCCAGAGCGAGCGCGCAGGTGGCCGCTTCGATGGCGCCGGTCGCCCCGAGGCTGTGGGCGTGATAGGGCTTGGTGCCGGAGATCGGGATGGCGCGCGCGCACGCTTCGCCGAGCGCGGTCTTGATCGCCAGGGTCTCGGCGGCGTCGGTCATCACGGAAGAGCTGGCG
>CAXTRS010000314.1:657-5964 GCA_964246635.1 uncultured Chthoniobacterales bacterium
TTCTTCAGGGATGAGGGGGGGGGGGGGTTTTGGTATGGGACCCGGGCGGTCGGCAGCGGGGCGTCGGGGAGCGCGGCGCGCATGGCGGCAATCGCGCTGGTGCCGTCGGGCAGCGGGCTGGTCATGTGGTAGGCGTCGTTGTTCAACGAATAGCCGCGCACTTCGGCGTAGATGCGCGCGCCGCGAGCGCGGGCGTGCTCGTATTCTTCGATGACCAGCGCGCAGGCGCCTTCGCCCATGACGAAGCCGTCGCGCGTCCTGTCAAACGGCCGGCACGCGCGCGCGGGCGGCTCGCCCTGCCATTGGCTCATGGATTTGATGAGCGCGAAGGCGCCAAACGTCAGCGGCGAGAGCGGGGCCTCGGCGCCGCCGGCGACGATGACGTCCGCGAGATCGTCGCGGATGTAGCGCAACGCTTCGCCAATCGCGATGGTGCCGCTGGCGCAACTGTTCGAGTTCGTGGTGCCGGGGCCGCGGAAGCCGCATTCGATGGCAATGTTCGAGTGTGCGCTGCCGCCGAAGACCTGGAGGGCGAGCGTTTGGTTCACGCCGCGCGTCCCTTTTTTAATGAAGTGCCCGTGCTGATGTTCCGCGCCCGCGATGCCGCCGAGCGCGGTGCCGAAGGAAACGCCGACGCGCGCCTGGGGCTGCTCGAGGTCGTAAGGAAACCCGGCGTCTTCGAGCGCGAGCCGCGCGCTGGCGACGGCAAATTGCGCGTAGCGGTCGAGCCGCTTGAGCCGATGCGGCGGAAAGAAAACGCGCGGGTCCCAAGCGCGAATCTCGCCGGCGTGGTGCGCATTGAGCCCGGCCTCGACCGTGTCGAAGGTGGAGAGCCGCGCGATGGCGCTGCGTTGCGCGCGCAGCCCCTGCCAGAAGGCCTCGCGGCCGACCCCGATGGGAGTGACGGGGCCGAGGCCGGTGATGACGGCACGTCTCATACAGAAAAGAAAAATTCCAAATTCCAAGGACCAAATTCCAAGGAATCAGAACAAAAGTCAGAAAGTCCAAAAACGGAACGCATGGCGCGCGGACAGGTTTCTTTCGTTTTTTTATCTTTCAAACATTTCCCTCCGATTCCTTGGATTTTGGAGTTTGGAAGTTGGAATTTCCCGCCTCCAAGTGTGCTTTCATGCAGCGCAGAGTCTTGTTGGCAATGTTGTCGATGAAAAAGCCGCCGATGATCCGGTCCGCCAATGGAGCGAGCGGCGCGAAGCGAAAACGCAGATCATGGAGGATTTCGACGCGCACGCCGCCGCCGTTATTCTCCGGCAGATCGGTGAAGGTCCAGACGACGTGCATGCCTTTGGTGAAGGCTTTGAGATGCGTGAAGCGCACTTCCTGGCGCGCGCGGTCGATGACTTGTTCGCTCGTCCACGAAATCGGGATGCCGTCGCGCGAGGCCGCCATGACGACGACGTTGCGTTCCTCCGCGGCGACGCTCGGCGTGCCGCGTTCCAGATAACGGATGTAACGATAGTGCGGCAGGATGCGTGGCCAGTTTTCCAGGTTCGCGGCGGTCTCGAAGATGCGTTCGCGCGGCGCGTGCATGACGATGGACGTGGCGGTGTGCACGAAGGGAAAGGCTAAAGGCTAAAACGGCGGAGCGGGAACGGGTGTCCGCATGATGTGTTGCTTGTAGCGCAGATGGCAGAGTTCATCGACGACGCGCATGGAGAGTAAGTGATATCCTTGTGAGGCAGGGAAAAGAGCGTCGAGTCCGGCGCCGCGGCCGCCGCCCGTAAGGGTCGGGAAACGCGGGTTGCCGCCGCCGACGATTCGCGGGTGCAACGTGAGGTGGATTTCATCGACGAGTCCGGCCGCCAGCAAGGAACGCGCGGCGGCGGAACCGCCGGCGCAGGCGAAGCGTTTCGCACCGAAGTGCCGGGCGAGGATGGCGAGCAGTTCGGCGAGCGTGCGACGTTCGAGCGGCGGCGCGTCGTCGGCTCCGCCAGGAGCGTCGTCGTCGTCGGGCGGGAGGTCGAGGACGCGGCCGTCGAAACTGAGCGCGGCGTGAACGATCACCGGCGGGCGACGGCGCGTGGCCCGGCGGCGACGGCGAGGTTTCATTTCAGCGCGTGACGGCCGTCTGTCGGCGCCGCCGCCGCGAAGTCTGCGGCGAGGGTTTCCGTTTCCAACCGTTCGATCTCGGCGCTGCTCGGCAGTTGCTCGCCGGCCGTGGAGCGGTGGAGGATGTAAACGGCCGCGCCAATCAGTCCAGGGATCAGGACGCTGAAAATAAAACCGAGCAGCGAGATCGGTGTGGGCAGGTTTTCCGGCAGGTGGCAGAGCGTGCCGAGACACTTCTCGAAAAGGTATTCGCGCGCCCCGACGCCCGAGAGGCTCACCGGCATGGAGATCAGGGTGTTGATCACCGGCAGCACCGCCGCCATGTCCCAAAAACCGACCGCGGCGTGCAGCGCGCGCGCCGCGCAATAAAACGCGCTGAAGAGCAGAAAATGCCCGAGGCCGGAAATCGCGAGCGCCGCCAGCGAGGTGCTCCAGGCGTGGGCATACAGGCGGCTGGCGGCGGAAAGCTCGATCATCAGCGTCCGGCCCGGCATCCGCGCTGGCAGGCGGTCGGCCACGCCGAAGCCGATGATGCCGGCGGTGACGATCATGCCGAAGGCCGCGAAGGCGAGAATGCACTCGAACGTCCAGACCCAGCGGGCCGCCTCGGGGTTGCTCGTCAGCCACGAATGGCGCCAGAGGACGAAGACGCCGGCGATGAGCACGAGCGCCAGCAGGCCGAGCACGCGATCGATGACGACGGTGAGGATCGCCCCCGCGCGTTTGTCGGCCGGCGCTCTGCGCAAAATGTAAAACGCCTTCACCGCGTCGCCGCCCGTCGAGCCGGGCAGGAAGAGATTGAAGAACGCGCCGATGAGGTAAATCCGCAGCGCCTCGACCCAGCGCAGCGGGATGGCTTGCACGCGCAGGAGCAGCCACCAGCGCGTGGTCGCGGAGAGCACGGGCATCAGGCCGATGCCGAGCGCGGCCAGCAGCCAGCGCGGGTCCGACGCGCGCACGGCCGCGAGCATCTGCGCGTTTTTCTCCGGGTTCCTGAAAACGAAAAACAGCACGGTCACGGTGACCGCGATCTGGAGCAGGGTGAGGAGAATCTTCTTCATGAATGCGGAGTGCGGAATCGAGCGGCTGGGAAGCCGCGAGATGGATGGGAAACCCGAAGGGCGAGCGAGCCGGGAGGCTCGTGAGTCAATGCGGAGTGCGGAATGAAGAGCAGAAGCTGTGCGTTGAACAGCGGGATTTCTTTATTCCGCATTCCGCGTTCCGCATTCCGCATTTTCCCCAAACTTCTCCCGCCAGCGCGCAAGGCTTTCGCGGATCGCCTCCGCGGTTTGACGCGGGTGGAGCTCATAGACGAAATAGGTGTTTTCCGGCAGGAGCGGCACGAGGCGCGCGTAATCGACCTGCCCAGCGAAGGGCACGCGATGATCGGTCATCGGCCAGGCGGTGTCGTGCAGGTGGCAGCCGAAAAGGTGCCCGCGGATCGTCTTCAGCCAATCGTAGTGATCGAGGAACCCGAGGTTGTGCTTGACCTGAACGTGCCCGAAATCGTGCCAGTAGCCGACGTTCGGGCAATTGAGTTCGTCGAGCAGCGCGACGAGTTCGCGCTCCGTCGGCACTTCCTCATAAGAGTGCCGGCTCTCTACGCCGAGGAAGACGTTTTTCTGCGCCGCGTATTCGGCGATCTGTTTCACGCAATCGGTCGCGCGCTGCACGTAGGCCGGCCCAAGGCGCTCGCGCTCGCGGACGGCGGCGAGTTTTTTTTGCACGAACTCCCGGCCGAAACGTCCGCCCGCCTCGGCCAGGTCGCCGAGCGGCCCCATGACCGGCCGCATCGGCACGCGGCCAAGATGGAGCACGATGAACGTGGCGCCGAGGCGCGCGGCGAAGTCGATGGTTTGGCGCGAGAGTTTCAGCGCGCGCGTCACGTCCGTCGGCCGGTGGCTGGTGAACTCGTAGCAATCCGGCGACGCGCCGGTGACTTCGAGCGGCAGCGGGCAAAAGTTGTGCAGGCTCGTCACGCGCACGACTCCCGCTTCGACCGCCGCCTGGATGCCGGGCAGCAGCGAAACGCGGATGCCGTGGCCGAGCTCGACGTTTTCGAAGCCAAGCTCGCGGATGTCGCGCAACATCGCCTCGCCATCCTTGTGGCGGCCGGAGTTCCAGCAGGTCGAAAACGCAAGCATGAGTGGCGGGAAGTGACGAGCGGCGAGTGACGAGTGACGAGTTGCGCGTCCTGTTTTTAGCCCCGGCAGGGGTGCAAGAAAGTAGCCCACGGCGTGAGCCGTGGGAATAGAGGAAGAAGTGTTCCAAGCCCCGGCAGGGGCGGAAGAACATCTGTGTGGATCAGCGCGCCAGTCACGCCATGGCTCTTACGTCCCTGCCGGGGCTTGGAAACTATTGAAATCGTCCCCCACGGCTCACGCCGTGGGCTAAGGTTCTGGCGCCCCTGCCGGGGCTGAAACAGGAATCGTCACTCCTCACTTCTGCCGGCCGTCGTCTTCGAGATGCGCGCGCAGCATCCAGGCCATTTGCTCGTGGTCTTCCATCAGCCCGGTGAGGAAATCGGCCGTGCCGGCGTCGCCATGTTTTTCCTCGGCTTCTTCGAGGTCTTCGCGCAACTCGCGCACGATGTGCTCGTGATCGGCCACGAGATCGGCGATCATCTTTTCCGCCGGCGGCCGGTCACCCGGTTTTTCCTTGAGATGGCCGACGGTCGTGAACTCCGCCATCGTGCCGATGGGGAATCCGCCGACCTGCCGGATGCGCTCGGCGACCTCGTCGGCTTTCAGCGCGACCTCGGTATATTGCTCTTCGAGAAACTCGTGCAGCGTGTGGAAACGCGGTCCGGTCACGTTCCAATGGTAGTTGCGGGTGCGGATGTAGAGCAGGTTTTCGTCGGCGAGGATGGCTTGGAGGATTTCGATAACGCCTTGGCGTTGAGCATCGGTCAGGCCGGTGTTGATGCGGTGCAGTTTCTTGTCCATAAACGGGTAAAAGTGGTGGCTGGATGCGGTTGAGCCGCTGGCATCCCCCCGGGGCGGGTGCGTCCCGGAGCGACGGCGGGGTTAACCCAATTCGCGTCGCACGGGGGCGCCGGCTGTTCGCTTCCGCGGAGTCGGGAAAAGGCTGCCTGTCGTTGCGCAAATTCCTGAGCCCAAACGTGCGCGCATCTGGCGGAGAGGGACTTTCCTGTGCCGGTCGTCGGAGCATGAATCCTGCTGTAAAAGCGGGTCTTTTCGTCCCCGCCACCCTTATGTTCAAGCTTGTCCCATCCCCCTC
>CAXTRS010000315.1:0-5959 GCA_964246635.1 uncultured Chthoniobacterales bacterium
CCATAGAATTTTCTGGTGCGTGGGAAACGTCCGCCGAACGAAAGACAAAATTACGGACGCCCCGGAGGTGCGTCCCTACCTAATAGAACGATAGCCAGCCGGCAGGATGCCGGCCGGAGCGGGCAGGATGCCCGCGCTCCCCTTTTCCACTGCGCAAGCCATGCGTCCCCAGCACCGCGCGAATTGCCCGTTGACGCCTTTCGGCGCGCCACATTAAGTTGCCCGGCCCAAACCCGCTGCCGCGGCCTGCTTGCTCATCTTTGTGTAAGCGCATTGCGCTGGCGCCGTTTGCCGGCCTGCCCGCCAGTCCCGCTTGCGTCGAGAAGCCTCTGTTTTTCCTGACCGACCCGGGCCGCCGCCCAAAAACGGGCAGGCGCGGGCGACACGGCGCTCGGCGCGGGCGCTTTGCATTTTTCATGAATCGAGCGTAGCGGCTGTCGCGGAACCGCAGCCGGTTTCGCACGCTCATCATGGAAAATTCTTCGTCGCAGCCACAGCTCGCCTACGCGCTCGTCACTCCGTATTCGATGCGCAAAGCGCGCACCGGCAACATCCTCGGCCGGCTCCTTTCCCGCACCGGCCTCGATCTCGTGCGCGGCCGCATGTTCGCCTTTTCGCGCGAGCTGGCGCAGGCGTTCGCGGACAACGTCGTCACGGATGACCCAAACCCGAGGCACCAGGGAACGCAGCGGCTCATCCGCGACTACGTCATCAACCGCATCGGCCCCGACGCGCAGGGCCATCGCAAACGCGCGCTGCTCCTCGTTTTCCAAGGCCAGGACGCCGTGACGAAAGTCATGAACACCGTCGGTCACATCGTCCACGAGCGCACGATGGGCGAGACGATCCGCGACACCTACGGCGATTACCTTGCCGACGCCGACGGCAAGCCGACCTATTTCGAGCCGGCCGTGCTGGCGGCGCCGACGGCGGATTTGGTGCAGAAAGATCTGCAACTGCTCGCCGCGCACTCGGAGAAGGAAGGCGGTTTGCTGGAAGACATCATTCCTTACCCGGAGGGAGGCAACGTCGAGAAGACGCTCGTGCTCATCAAGCCGGACAACTTCCGTTTCCCCAACGCCCGGCCCGGCCAGGTGATGGACACGTTTTCGCGCACCGGGCTGAACATCATTGGCTTCAAAGTCTTCGGCATGAGTGTCGCGCAGGCAGAGGAATTTTACGGCCCCGTGCTCGCCGTGTTGCAGGACAAACTGAAGAGTCCGAGCGGGGCGCGCGCGCGGCTCGTCATCGAGCGCGAGCTCGGCTGCGAACTCACCGACGAAGTCGAAACCCAGCTCGGCGAATTGCTCGGCCCAATCAACGGGCGGCACAATTGGGAGACGATCATCCAATTCATGAGCGGCCGCCGGCCGGATGAAGTGAAGACGCCGGAGGAGCGCGAGGAGCCGGGCAGCGAAAAGTGCGTGGCGATTGTGTATCAAGGCATCGACGCGGTGAAAAAAATCCGCGAGGTGCTCGGGCCGACCGACCCGTCGAAGGCCCCGCTCGGATCGATCCGAAAAGAATTCGGCGTCAACATCATGGTCAACGCCGCACACGCCAGCGACGCGCCGGAAAATGCCGCCCGCGAGATGGGCATCATCCGCATCAAAGAAGACAATTTTCGGGACTTGATCGAACGAACCTACGGGGCCCGCTAGCGCGGGAAATTCCAAAATCCAAATTCCAAATTCCAAGGAATCAGACAGAAAAATTTTGAAAAACTAAAAACGGATTTATCCGCCTGCTTTCCAGCCGCGCGTTGTGCGCCTCTGCATCGTCCACCTTTCTTTTTTCATCATTCTGACCTTTAGTGCCGATTCCCTGGAATTTGGATTTTGGATTTTGGAATTTTCCGACTCTCCGCTCCCGTTTTCATTTTAGCCATCACCCACTTATGGACCTCGCAGACCGCGTCAGCCACCTCACTCCATCGCTCTCCCTTGCCATCGACAGCCGCGCCAAGGCGATGAAAGCCGCCGGCCAGGAAATCTGTTCCTTCGGCGCCGGCGAACCCGACTTCGACACACCCGAGCACATCAAAGCCGCCGCCGCCGTCGCGCTCGAGCAGGGCTTCACGAAATACACGCCGAGCAGCGGCATCCCGGACTTGCGCGAAGCCATCGCGGCGAAGCTCGCGGCGGACAACGGGCTGTCTTACAAACCCAGCCAGGTCATCGTGACCAACGGCGGCAAGCAGGCCTGCGCCGAAGCGATCCTGGCCACCTGCGGCGAGGGCGACGAAGTCATCATTCCGGCGCCGTATTGGCTGAGTTACCCGGATATGGTGCGCCTCGCCGGCGCGGAGCCAGTGTTCGTCCAGACCTCGGAGGAAAATCGTTGGAAGATGACGGCCGAAGAGTTCGAGAACGCGATGACGCCGCGCACCAAGATGATGATCCTCAACTCGCCGAACAATCCGACCGGCGCCGTCTATACCCGCGCGGAAATGGAAGCGTTGCTCGCCGTCGCGGCCGAGGAGGAAATCCTCATCCTGAGCGACGAGATTTACGAAAAGCTCATCTATGACGACGTGGAGCACGTCTCCATCGCGTCGCTCTCGAAAGAAGCCTACGACCTCACGATCACGATCAACGGCTTCTCGAAAGCCTACGCGATGACCGGCTGGCGTCTCGGCTATTGCGCGGCGCCGGAAGAGATCGCCAAAGCCATCGACGCGGCGCAGAGCCACTTCACCAGCAACGTCTGCTCCTTCGCACAAAAAGGCGCGCTCGCCGCGCTCCAGGGCGACCAGCAACCGGTGGCCGACATGCGCGACGAGTTCAACGTGCGCCGCGACTACATGGTGGACCGGCTTTCGAAGATGCCGAACGTCACGGCCGTCACGCCGCAGGGCGCGTTCTACGTGCTTGTGAACATCTCCCGCCTCGGCCTGACCTCGACGAATTTCGCCGACCGCCTGCTGAGTAAAGCCGGCGTCGCCGTGATCCCCGGCATCGCGTTCGGCGACGACCGCACGGTGCGCCTGAGCTACGCGACGAGCCTCGATGTCATCAAGAAAGGCCTCGACCGCTTCGAGGACTTCTGCCGGAGCGTGTAATCGCCTCCCGCTGCCGTTCGCGGACCCAGCAGGCCGCCCGACTGCCAGCCGTTTGCCGTTCGGCAGGCTTCCGCAGTGCCGCCGGCCCGCCCGTTGGCCTTTTCCGAGGCTTCGGCAACGCCGCGCCAGCGTCCCCCGGCCATTTCCCTCCCTTCGGGAACAACGAAGGGAGAGCCGTTTGCCATTCCCGTTCCTCCGGGAGCGGCCAATCGGTGTCGGTTGGCCGTTCGTAAAGCTACGGGAACGGCAAACGGGCGTCCGTTCCCCGAAAAGATGGCGATCCCAAGGCCAAACCGGCGTCGGTTTGCCAATAAGATCGCTATCCCGGGTTCAAAACGGTGTCAGTTTCGCGAAATTCTCGCCATTGCGAGGGCAAACGCCGTCGTCCTCGCGCCTTTGGGAGCGCCGGACCTCACCGGCGAGAGCCCGCGCTCAGGCTGCCACCGGCCAGTCGTTGCCTGTCGGCGGGCCGGCGGCGCGCAGCAGGGCAAGGCGCTGTTCTTCGGGAGTCAGAACGCCGCAGAAGGGGCTGTCCCGGCGCAGGAGCGCGGCATCTTTCGAGCGGTCGATGAGGAAGTCGGCGACCTCTTCCGGCGTCGAAGAGAGCAGCATCAACTTCCAGCGCCGAAGGACCAGGCGCGTCGCGGCATCGGCGGTCGGTTTCCAGGCGCGCAGGTTTTCCAAGGCGATGCCGAGCAGCTGCGGCCGGAGACGCAATTTGTCTGCGATGGCGACGTGCAGTGTCCAGTTGATCTCGTCCACCCAGCCGAGTGGGCGATCGCCAAAATGATGGAGGTCTGTGACGGTGTCGGAGGTCATGGGTTGAAGCGCTGTTGCGCCGAATTTTAAAAAGCAGCCGACGCGCCAATCTCTTCTGGAGACGCAGTGGCAGGCAAGGGGATTCAATTATCCGAAACTCAAATTTCTCACGCCCGCGGCCGAGGCGGCGTTGAGCACTTGCATGACCCGCTCCTGACGCACGTCCGGCGCGGGCTGGATGATGACCGGGTCTTTGCCGCCGTAGCTCATCAGCAGCTTGAGTTGCTCGCGGGTCGCCGGCAGTTCGGCGCTCTCGGGCGTGTCGAAGGATTGGCTGTTAATGACCACCTGGCCGTCGCTGCCGATTTGCACGAGGATCGGTGTGATCGGTTCGTCCTTGCCGGTCGCGGCGCGTCCGCTGGGCAGGTTCACGCCGAGTTCTTTTTCCGTCACCTGCAAACCGGCCGAGGCCATGAAAAAGAGCATCAGCACGAAGACGACATCGACCATCGGCGCGATCTGAAAACCGAGGTCGCCGTTGTCGTCTTCGGACGCGATGTGGCTGGCCATTTTCGTGGAGATTCGTCCGTCACGGTGCGGCCGCCACCTGCTGCCGCGCGCCTTCTTTATCCACCACGGAAAACGTCACGTTCTTGATGCCCGCCGCGCCGACGGCGGCCATGATTGCGCGGGTGAAGGCGTAGCGCGTTTGTTTGTCCTCGCGCAACAGCACGCGGGTTTCCGGCACCGCGGCGACGCGCTCTCGCAACAGCGGAATGATCTCGTCCGGCGAACCATAAGCGCGGTCGTCGATGACAATGCTCCCGGCGTCGGCGGCGACGTTCCACGCGACGTTGATTTTGATCTCCTTCGCCTTTTTCCGCTCGCTCGCATCCGCGGCGACAGGCAGCTCGATGCCCTTGGCGGATTGCAAGACTTCGGTCGAAGAGATCGACATGAAAAAGACGAGCAGCACGAGCAACACGTCGATCATCGGCGCGATCTGAAAATCCGGCGCCTCTTCCGGCAACTCGCGCACGGCGTGTTTCTTTCGCCGGTGTCTGGCTCGGATGCGCGGCTGGCTCATGGGCGGGCAAGCACGGATTCTTTAGACAGAATTAACAGAATTAACAGAATTGGCGGAGAGGAAGAGAAAGTCGGTTTTGGGTTCTCTGCCTAATTCTGTTAATTCTGTTAATTCTGTCTAAAAAATTTTCGTTGTTCACCCCGCCCAATCCAGCGCCGCGCCGCATTGCGGGCACGGCGTCTGGCCGGCGGTGATGGCGGCGTTGCAGATCGGGCAGTTCGTCGTCAGCGCGGCCGAAACGGTGCGCGTGACCGACGCGCCAGCGATGGTCGGCGCGCCCTCGCCAGCAGAGAAATTTTCGCCGATGCGAACCCCGGCCAATTCTTCATACGGAATGTCTTCGATGATCGCGTTGAGCCGATCCTCCGCGGCGACGATCGCGGTCTGCGCGCGGTTGCGAAAGATGTAGTAAAAAATAAACGCCGGGATCGCGATGAACAATCCGCTCGCCGTCGCCAGCAACACTTCGCCGATCGCGCCCGCCAGCGCGCGCGGGTCGCCAATGCCCGAGCGGCCGAGCGTGGCAAACGCCTTGATCATCCCGATGACCGTGCCGAGCAGCCCGATCATGGGCGAGACGACGCCGATGACCGAGAGATACGAATTGCGGGTGCGCAAAATCGTCGCCTCGCGCAACGCGTGCTCGCCGAGCGCGTCCTCGACGGCGTCCTTGCCGCGGCCGAGCCGCTCGAGCCCGGCGCGCAAGACGTTCGCGAGATAATTGCGATTCGCGCGACACGTTTCCCAAGCCTCTTGATAATTGCCGGCGCCGACGAGTTCGCGCAGCGACCGCACGAGCGCCGGCGGCGCGAGGCGATCCGCGCGCAGGGTCAAAAAATTCTGGATGATGAGCGTCACCATCACCACCGACGCCGCCAGGATCATGCACCAGATCAGGATGCCGAGCGGGCCGGTTTCGAGGATGGATTGGAGCACCGTTTTTTCCAGCGGTTGCTGCGCGCCGGTGGTGCTGACCGTCGTTTCCTGCGCGAGAGCGCCGCTCGTGAACAAGGAGGAGACGCCGAGTGCAATAAGGCGAACGGAGCGGTGAG
>CAXTRS010000316.1:0-215 GCA_964246635.1 uncultured Chthoniobacterales bacterium
TCTTGGTCCGCCGCTGGCCTTGCGCTTGCCAGCGGCCGACGCGCAGTTTAGTTAAGAGCCCTTCGCACACCACCAGCCGGCGTGGCGGAATTGGCAGACGCGCTGGACTCAAAATCCAGTGCCCGCAAGGGCGTGTGGGTTCGACCCCCTCCGCCGGCACTTCCTGGTAGCGGGGCCCCGGGGGCCGGGCCCCCCCGCCGCGCAGCGGAGACCCC
>CAXTRS010000316.1:290-5959 GCA_964246635.1 uncultured Chthoniobacterales bacterium
AGCGCGAGCACTTTGTCTTCGCCCAGCCGTTTGGCCCAGGTCGCCAGCGTGCCGTAGCCCGAGATTTCGTAGTGCTCGACTTTCTGCGCCGCCGCGATCAAGCCCGCGTCGAGCACTTCCGGCTCCGCGTCTTCTTCGAGCAGTTCCTTGGCTTCTTCGATCAGGCCTTGCATCGCTTTGCACGTCTTGCCCTGGGCTTTTTTGCCCATCGCGGCAAAGGCGCTCTCCAGCCGTGTGACCTGTCCTTCGGTTTCTTTCAGATGACTTGTGAACGCGTTTTTCAGATTCGCGCTCGACGCGGCTTTCGCCATTCGGGGGAGTGCTTTGAGCAACTGCTTTTCGGCGTGATAAATGTCTTTGAGTTCTTCGAGGAAGAGGTCTGCGAGGGTGTTCATAGTTTGTGGCTTGCTGGGATTGTGCGGTGTGATCGAATGATGGTTTTTAAAAGTCGGAACGACTTGCAAGGGATTCGCTCCGACTCTGGCCGGTGGCTGTGGAAAATGTCGCGCGTTCGCTCCTCGGGAAGTCACGGCGCATGTCGCGGGCTGGCGAATGCGATTGGCCGGAAAGACGCCGACCGATTATTGCTCATGGAATGTGGCACTCGACGCGGTCGGCGTTTTTTGGCACGCTGTTTTTCTCCTCCTTCATCGCGGGATCGCTGCGCGGTGAAGTCCAGGATGGCAATGATCAATCTGTCACGATCAGCGCGGAGATCGCCCGCGGCTCCAACGCGATCCGGGCGGTCGAATATCGCGGGTATCTCCGTTCGTTCCTGCAGCGTTTGCTTGCCGTCGTGAATGAAAATAACCGGCGAGGAAGGGCGAGCGAAGGGTTTCTGCTCGGCGCCAATTACGAGATCTGGCAGCGCGTCGGCATTGCGTTGGCGGTCGAAAAGGAAGGCCGCATCCGCAGCCCGTCGGCGGTCACCGCAGACGCGCGGAAAATGCGAGTCCACGCCTTCGAGGAGTTTCGACGGAAGCAACGCGATCTCGGCGTGTCCGACACGGATCTTTGCTCAGCGCTGGGTTTGCTCAACGTCGCCTATATCTTGGGCCAGATCGGCGACTGGGAACGCGAGCAAGCTGCCGAGGCGGAAGCAGCAAAGGGAGTGCCGGAACGTGCGAAAAAGGAACGGCGCGACGATTCGGAAAAATCGGAAATCTCCAGGCGCAAGACGCGGCAACCGTAAGCGGCACGCTTCCCGTATTTGGCTCAGTGTGCGAACTCAGTAACGGGTTTTTAACCCAAACTCATGTTTCCTCCCGTCACCGGGTCGCCGCAGCGATTTTCGTCGGGTTTCATCGCGCGGCAATGACTCTCGCTTACCCGCGCGTGAACACGTAACAATTCAGTTACGGTAAAGAAGTTTTCACGCCCTCGCAGCGCGGTAATTCTTCGCACGTCGGCGATCCACTGGAATCCATCCGCGGATCAAAGGGCCGGCGCAAAAGCAAAACCATCAATCTATGAAGTTCCAAAAAATCGTTCTCACGGCCGGCGCGGTTGTCGCATTCGGCTTCGGCAGCATCAAGCCCGCTCAGGCCGGCGAATTCAAGCTCCTGCAAAACTTCCTGAACAGCATCTCCATTCTTGGCGGCGGCGCAGAGCCGGCTCCCAATTCCACCATTCAGGTAGGCCCCGTCACCGAGCCGGGGGATCCGAAGCGCGACCGGGAAAAGATTCGCCCGGCACCGGTGAATCTCGACGACAAACCCGTCGAAATTTACATCGATCCCACCCGGAAGCCGTAAATCCGCAGCGGTTTCCAACCACCGACCAGGAAAAGCCAACCGCCGTTTGGTTGACTCTCGGCAAAGCGGTGCAGCACGCAGCCCGCTGCACCTACGCCGGGTTCATCCGAACGGCGGTCTTTTTTTTCCCGCGCCTGGGGCGCGCTCAAAGGCGGAAGAACTTCTCCGCCGTCGCGGTCGTTTGCGCCGCGACTTCTTCGGAGCCGATCCCGCGCGAGGCGGCGACGGCTGTCGCGACCTCGCGTGTGTGCCCCGGCTCGCAGCGCTTGCCCCGATACGGGACGGGCGCGAGATATGGGCAATCGGTCTCCACCATGTAGCGGTCGGCCGGCACGCTCGCCGCGGTTTCGCGCACAAGCGCGGCGTTTTTGAAAGTGACGATGCCGGTGAACGAAACGAGGTGCCCGAGCGCGATGACTTCCGCGGCCTGCTGCGGGGTGCCGCCGAAGCAATGAAAGACGCCGCGCACCCGGCCCGTATAGGGACGCAATGCGGCGAGCGTGTCGGCCCAGGCGTCGCGCTGGTGAATCACGACGTTGAGACCGAGTTCCGCGGCGAGGTCGAGTTGTTGCGTGAAGATCGCCGCCTGCGCCGCGCGGTATTCGCGGTCGGCCGCTTCGGCCGCAGGCCCCGGCTCCATCCCGGCGCTGGGCAAGTGATGGTAATCGAAGCCCGTCTCGCCGATCGCGGCGACGCCGGGCCGCGCGGCCAGTCCGCGCAAGGGGCCTATCACTTCGACCGGCTCCTCGGCCACGTTGGTCGGATGCACGCCGATCACGGCGAACACGACGCCGGGATGGCGTTCGGCGAGTTCGACTGCGCGCCGACTGCTCGCCAGACCGGTGCCGATCGTGACAATCCGCGTGACGCCGGCTGCGCGCGCCCGCGCCAGCACCGCGTCAAAATCTTCGGCGAAGTCCGGGTAATCGAGGTGTGCGTGGGTGTCGATGAGCATGGGGACGGCAGCACGATTCCGCTCACTCCAACGCATACTTCGCGGTCACAATCGCCCGCGCCGTTTTTTCGATCGACGACGTGTCGAAGCTGCCTTCGTCGGAGACCTCAAACGACAACGCCGGCGTAACTTGAAACACGCCCTGCTGCGCGGAGAACATCGCGCCGAGACGCGCGCCGCCGCTGGTGGCGATGCGCTCCGCTTTCTGCCGGCCGTCGCGCGCGGCCTCCGCGAGCATGTCGATCTTCAGGCTCTCGAGTCCCGAGTAATAATACTTCGGACTTTGCGATTTCACCTCGACACCCTGCTGCAGCATCGAAGTGATTTCTTTCGACAACCGGTCGATCAACCGGATGTCTGCGGATTGCACGCTGACGCTCCGTTTCAGCTCGTAAAGCTCGATCTCGTTGGTGTTGCCCGCTTCGCCTTGTTTGTATTTGGGAAACACGGCGATCGCGGTTTGATCGACGCCGTTTTTTGGAAGTTTATTTTTCTCGAGAAAGTCGAGCACTGCTGCGGAATCCGTCGCGATTTTCGCGTAACTCGCCGCGATCTGCGGCGAGCGCACGGTGATCTCCGCCGACCAGGTGGCGAGGTCGGAGGTGACCGCTTTCTGGCTGAACCCTTTCGTCGTGATCGTGCGGTCCGCGGCGCGAAAGTGCGTGATCCAGCGCACCCCGGCCACCGAAAACGCCACGCAGAAAACGAGGATCGCCGCGAGAAACAGCGCGGCCGCGGCGAGCCAGATCCGTGCGGAGTTCTGCATGGCAAACAATCACCACCCGCAACCCGCTACTCGCAACCCGTCACTCACAACTCGATGATCGAACTTGCCCAGGTCAGTCCGCTGCCGAAAACGACGAGCAGAATTTTGTCGCCCGGCTTGATGCGATGCGTGCGCCGCGCTTCGTCGAGCGCGATGCCGACGGCGGCGGCGCCAGTGTTGCCGTAGCGGTCGAGATTCACCATGAATCGGTCCTGCCGGATTTTCAGCCGGTCGGCGATGGCGTCGATGATGCGGATGTTCGCCTGATGCGGAATGAAGCAGGCGATTTCGTCCACCGACAGCCCCGCTTGTTCGATGACTTCGAGCGACGCCTGCGCCATTGCGACCACGGCTTGCTTGAACGTCTCCTTGCCATTCATCTTCAACGTGTTGAGCCGCAGGTCGAAGTTCTCCTTGGTCACCGGGCAGCGCGTGCCGCCGCCGGGCATGCCGAGGATGTGGCCGTAGTTGCCGTCGCTGCGCATGACGCTGGCGAGCAGACCCCGCGAAGGATTTTCGGCGTCTTCGCCGCCTTCCTCTTTGCGCCGCAGGACCGCGGCCGCCGCGCCGTCGCCGAAGAGCACGCAGGTGTTGCGATCCGTCCAATCGGTGACCGCGGAGAGTTTTTCCGCGCCGATGACGACGGCCGTTTTCATCGTCCCGCCCGCGATCATCTGGCGGGCGATTTCCAGCGCGTAGAGAAAGCCCGAGCACGCGGCGGAAATATCCATGCACACCGCGCGCCGCGCGCCGATCTGCGCCTGCACGACGCAGCCGGTCGAGGGGAAAAACATGTCCGGCGTCGCGGTGGACACGAGGAGGAGATCGACGTCCTCCGCCTTCAAGCCCGCGTCCGCGAGCGCCGCCTGCGCGGCCTTGCTCGCCATGTCGCTGGTGTGCTCGCCCTCGGCGGCGATACGCCGCTCTTTGATGCCGGTGCGGGTGGTGATCCACTCGTCGCTGGTTTCGACCATGCGCTCGAGCTCGGCATTGGTCATCACGCGAGTCGGCAGGTAGGACCCGGTGCCAGCGAGCACGACAGTCGTGCGATTCATTGCTGCAACCGTCGCGCGCGATCCGGACGCGGGTTCGGAAGTCGTTCCGTTTTCGCCGGCGCCGTCGAGCGAATCCGGATTACGAATCGTTGTGCTGCTGCTGCTGCTCGTTGAATTTGGCATGGAAGGCTCCGATCTCGCGGACGATGTGCGGGTTGATCTGCTGCTCGATGCTCTCGAGCGCGACACGAAGCGCGTTCTTGAAGGCGAAAGGCGAAGACGAGCCGTGCGCAATAATGCACACGCCATTCACCCCGAGCAACGGGCTGCCGCCGTATTCGTCTGGATTCAGTCGCTTGGCGATGGATTTGAAGGCGCCTCGCGCCAACGTCGCACCAGCCAGGCGCAATGGCGTTTTCTGCAACTCGTGCTTCAGCCAGCGGAAAACCGCGTGCGTCAACGCCTCGCAGGTTTTCAGCACGACGTTGCCGACAAACCCCTCGCAAACCACGACCTCCACCGGATTCTCGAATAGGTCGTGCCCTTCGATATTTCCGCGAAAGTTGATGCCGCTTTCCCGCAGCATTTTGAACGCTTCCTTGGTGCGATCGCTGCCTTTGTTTTCTTCCGTGCCGATGGACATCAGCCCGACACTCGGACTCGGATAACGGAGGACGTGCCGGGAATAGACGCCGCCCATGATGGCGTATTGAAAAAGGTTGACCGGCTCTGGCTCCGGGTTGGCGCCGGCGTCGATCAGCACAAAGAGATTTGTCTCCGTCGGAATGGTCGTGGCGATCCCGGCCCGATCGACGCCCGGCAGCAAGCGCAGCTTGATGGTGCTGGCCGCCACGGCGGCACCGGTGTGCCCAGCCGAGACAATCGCCTGGGCTTCCCCTTTTTTGACCAGGTCAACGGCGCGCGAAACGGAAGAATCCTTTTTCTTCCGCACCGCCGCGATGCCGTCTTCGTCCATCGCGACGACTTGCGTGGCGTGGACCAACTCGATGCGCGAGTCCGAGCAGCCGATGCGCGCCAGTTCCGCCTGCACCGCCGGGGTGTCGCCGACGAGAAACAGTTTGGACATCTGCGGGTATTCCCGCAGTGCCAGCGCCGCGCCGGAGATCGCGTTCTTGGGCGCGTAGTCGCCGCCCATGGCATCCAGGGCGACTCTCATGGCAGGGATGAAGGATGAAGGA
>CAXTRS010000317.1:0-5668 GCA_964246635.1 uncultured Chthoniobacterales bacterium
GTCGTGCACAAAAGGCAATCAGATCATTGCAGGCATCGCCGCTTCATCATCGAAATAACACTGCACGGCGTCTTTCACTATCGCGCGCAACTCTTCCAACGTGTCACCTTGCGTGTGGATTCCATAACCGAGGGCAGAAGCCACATAGCCGCCGTCGATCTCATCCTCGCGCACTTCAAAGATGATTTCTGCCACGGGTTCGTGCCTGCCGTTCAACCCTCGATCTCAAACCCGCCCTCTTCCATCTTCTTGAGCACGTCGCTCATGTCATCGACTTCGTCCCACACGTCGCGGCTCACGTAGATCGGCGCTTTTTGCTGGATCGCCAAGGCGATGCTGTCGCTTGGACGCGAGTCGATCTCGATGATTTTTTTCTGCGCCGTCAGCTCGTTTTCCGCACTCACGATGATGCGCGCGAAATACGTCGCGCTCTTCAACTCGTTGATGATGATCCGATCCACTTTCGCGCCGACCGCGGTGAGCAGGTGCGCCATGAGGTCGTGCGTCATCGGCCGTTCTTTCGGCGTTTCGCGCATGAACATCGTGATCGCCGTGCCGACCATTTGATCGACGTAAATCGTGAACGTCTTCTCCTTGTTGCCCAGGAAGACCGCCCAGCCTTCCTTCGTCGGCAACACGGCTCGCACTTGAGCTTGGACGACGGTTTTGCTGCTCATAGGGATAACCCACAGGAAACGCTCAGCATCCTTTCGAGCCTATTCGCGCGCCGCACGGAAGACAAGCGGCAAGCCGCAGGGCGACGCCGGGAAAATTCCCGGAACACCGGCTGGGAAATCAGCCGCCCGCGCCGCGTCCCGGTGCGGTCACGCTAACTCGCTTGATTTTCACGGGTTGCGCCGGCCGTCGCGCCGTTTGTCTGTTTCGCTGTGTCCCGCACCCGGGCAATATAAGTCGCCGCCGCCGCCCGAATCTCCGCCCCGATTTCCGCGGCGGGGTTGACGAATTTCGGCCGAAACCACGGGAACAAACCGACAAGGTCGTGGGTGACGAGAATCTGGCCGTCGCAGTCCGTCCCGGCGCCGATGCCGATGGTCGGAATTTTCAACGCCTTCGTCACCGCGCGCGCCGCTTCGGGAGTCGCGAGTTCGATGACCACTCCAAACGCGCCGGCTGCCTCCACCGCGCGGCCGTCCTCGACCAGCGCGCGCGCGCCTTCCTCCGAGCGCCCATACACTTTGTAGCCGCCGATCTCGCGCACCGATTGCGGCAGCATGCCGATGTGGCCCAGGAACGGGATGCCGGCAGACGTGATGGCGGAGATTTGCGCCTGCGCCGCGACGCCGCCTTCGAGTTTCACCGCGTGCGCGCCGGCGTCCATTAGGCGGCGCGCGTTGCGCAAGGCATCGTCGGCGGTTTCGTAACTGTGCGCCGGCAGATCGGCGACCAACAGTGCGCGCTGCACACCGCGAGCGACCGCGCGCGTGTGATGGAGCATGTCGTCCATCGTCACATCGACGGTGTCGGGCAACCCGAGCACGACCATGCCGAGCGAGTCGCCGACGAGGATGAGATCGATGCCGCTCTCGTCCAGCAACCGGCCGGTCGGATAATCGTAAGCGGTGAGCGCGGCGATTTTGCGGCCCTCGGATTTCGCGGCGGCAATGCTTTGGAAGGCGGAGTTCACGTTAAAAAATTTGCGAAGAACGCGACGACGTTACCACACCTCGGCGAACTTGCGCATCGCCGCCGGATCGACCGTCAACGCGGCCAGCAATTCGCTGACCGAAGCGCGTTGATCCGGCAGCACGCACGCCGGCCGGAGCGCTGCCAGCGGCGCGAGGACGAAACGGCGTTGACTTAGGCGCGGGTGAGGCAGCGTGAGCGTCTCCGAGCGTGCGCGCTGGTTGCCGACAAAGAGCAGGTCGAGGTCGATGACGCGCGAGCGGTTGCGAGCTTGCGTCGGGGCGCGGCCCAGCGCCGTTTCGATGGCGCGCAAGAGCGCGAGCAGACGTTCGGGCGAGACCGCTGACGAGCGCGGCCAGACCTCAATCACCGTGTTCAGGAACGGCGGCGCGCCCGGCTCGCAGCCGACCGGTGCGGTTTCAAAAACAGGCGCGGAATCACACTGTCCCGGCAGAGCCTCCGGCAGCGCACGAATCAACGCGCGAGCGCGCCGCAAGTTCGCCAGGCGGTCGCCGAGATTGGAGCCGAGCGCAATGCCGATCCCGAGCGGGCGCTGGCCGCCGCACGCGGACGATTCGTCACTTGATGTAATAGCCAGAAATCTTCCAGCGCCCATCTTTGTCGAGCATCGGCACCACGGTTTCGATGGCGCCTTTCTTGTTCTCGAAATCGGTGAGGTATTGCAGGAAAACGTAACGACCCTCCGGCCCGCCGGGCATCGTCGTGGAGAAGCGCGAGACGATCAATTTGCGCGTGAGCATCTTGCCGAACGGTCCGCGCTCGCCGCCCATGCTCGAGGTCCATTTCGCCGCGTCCACGGCGGCTTGAAATGGCGGCGCCGCGTCGCGCCAGGTGCCGGCGTAATCGGCCGCGTCAAGTCGTGTAAGCCAGGCGTCCGCGGCGGTGCGTCCGGACTGGACGTCGGTTACTCCCTGCGCAGAGGGCGAGGCCGTGGCAGGTGGCGTTTGGGCGAAGAGGAGAGGCGCCGGCGAAAGGAGCAGCACGGCAAGACAGGACATCCAGGCGAGGCGGAAAAACAGTTTCATAATTCTCGTAAACCTAGCACGTCTTCCATGTCGTAGAGACCCGGCGCGCGCCCCTGGAGCCAGCGGGCGGCTCGCAGGGCACCAGCGGCAAAGGTTTCCCGGCTGGTCGCACGGTGGGTTAGTTCGAGCCGTTCGCCGATGCCGGCGAGGAAGACGGTGTGCTCGCCGACGATGTCGCCGCCGCGGACGGCGTGAACGCCGATCTCCGCCTCGGTGCGCTCGCCCACGACGCCGGCGCGACCGTGGCGCGCGGCCGTTTCGTAATCGAGAGAGCGCGCGGTTGCGACGATTTCCGCCAGCCGGCGCGCGGTGCCGCTGGGCGCGTCTTTTTTCAAGCGGTGATGGAGTTCGACGATTTCGGGGTCGAAGCCGGGACCGAGGATTTCCGCGGCGCGGCGGGTGAGCCAGAAAAGGGTGTTCACACCGACGCTGAAATTCGCGGCGAAAACGACCGCGATTTCCTGCGCTGTCTCGGCGATGGCATCGCGAGCCGCGTTGTCGTGGCCGGTGGTGCCGAGAAGGAGCGGCAGATGATTGGCGCGAGCGGCCGCGAGCACGCCGGCGGTGGCGGCGGGCAGCGAAAAGTCGATGATGACATCGGCGCCGCGGGTCGCAGTGGCGATGTCTTCGCCGCGCGCGATTTCCGCGGTGATACTATACACTGCTGGGTCACGCTTTGCCACGGCGCGAATGGCGCTCCCCATCCGGCCGTGCGCGCCGCACAAAGCAATAAAAAGCGGATCGCTCATGAAGCTAGGAAGGGGGAGTGACAAACTCGGCGCACCGCATCTTTTTCCTGTCATCCTGAGCGGAGTATAACGGAGTCGAAGGACCGCTCCCTGACAAATCCGTTTGAGCGTTGCCAGCGCTAACGACGCGCAAATAGACTGTCAGGGGGAGGTCCTGCGACTGCGCTCGTGCCTCGCTCCGCTCAGGATGACAAAGGGAGGGAAGGACGCGCGCCGATGCTTTAACGTCGAATCAATTCGAGCATCTCCAGCGTCCCGCGCAATTGCGCAAACGTCGCCTCGCCCATCTCGCACAGCGGCAGACGCACCTCGGCGCTCGGCAGGTGGCCACAAAGGTGCAGCGCCGTTTTCAGCGGCACCGGATTGGGCTCGATGAACAGGTCTTTGAACAAGGCGTAAAATCGTTCGTGCAGCCCGCGGGCAACATCCTGTTTGCCCATAAGAAAGGCACGCACGAGCTGACTCATTTCGGCGGGGATCAGGTTCGAGCAAGTCGAGATGACGCCCACCGCGCCGACCGCCAGGAATGGCAGCGTGAGCGAGTCGTCGCCGGACAGGATTTGGAAATTCCGCGGCAGGCCGGCGGCGCGAAGCTGGCTGACACGCTCGACGCTGCCGCCGGCTTCTTTGATCGCGACGATATTGGAAAAATCCGTCGCCAGCCGGCGCACCGTTTCGACGCCGATCTCGACTCCGCAACGGCCCGGAATGCTGTAAAGCACGATTGGCAATTTCGTCGCCTTCGCGATGGCGCCGAAGTGTTGGTAGAGTCCTTCCTGGGAGGGCTTGTTGTAATACGGCGCGACGATCAGCGCGCCATCGGCGCCGGCCGCTTCGGCCTCGCGCGTCATCTCGACCGCCTTCGCGGTGGAGTTCGACCCCGTGCCGACGATGACTTTGCACCGCCCACGCGCCGCTTCGACCGCGAGCCGGATGAGACGCACGTGTTCCTCATGCGTAACGGTCGGCGACTCGCCGGTGGTGCCGACCGGGACGATGCCATCGATGCCGGCAGCGATCTGCCGTTCGATAAGCGCTCGGAACGTTTCGGCGTCAACCGCGCCGTCGCGGAAGGGAGTGATGAGCGCGGTGTGGGTGCCTTGGAACATACGGTTTTGGGTTGAGTTGGTAGTGAATGGGCAGGCGGGCGGGCGCGAGGGACGGGAAATTATTTACCCGGCTTGGTCATGTTTTGCGCGCGAGCTTGCAGCGCGCCGGCGCGTTGCTCGCTGATGAGCGACTCGATCTCGGGAATCTTCAGCTCCTTGTTGGCGGCCTGCATGCGTTTGTAAGTCTCGATCGTTTGCAGCCAGCCGGCCAGCGGGTCGTCCTGGGCGACGCCGCGCTGCAACTGCGCGCGCATGTTGCCGGCGATGTAGGCTGCCACCAGCCGGCTGCGCACCACGGCTTGGGGATCGCTTTTGTCCACAATCCACGGCGTGACTTCGGGCGAGATTTCGATGGTGACCTCTTTGCTGATCTGCCCGAAGCGCGTGAAGGCGGCCATCGCGGCGAGAGCCCGCTCGCCCGTCGGGTCGGCGATAAAATTGTCGATGGCGCGCAGCGCCGCTTCTTTTGTAAGCAACGGCGGCGACGGTGACGGAGCGGCGGAGGGCGAAGGCGAACCGCTCTGCGCCAAGCCGGCGGGCGACGCGATCCACCACAAGAACGCCACGAGGACGAGCGCGATCAGCCACGCGCGTGGCTGCCGGGAGAATGGAGGGAACGCAGGCACTGGTCGATAAGGCATGAGAATGGGGCAGAGATTTTTTTCAAACCGCGATCTCGCCGCTGAAGGCAAAGTCGGCGGGACCGCTGAGCGTCACATTCTCAAAGGAAAACGGACCCGTGCGGGTGAAGCCGACGTGCAGCGTGTCGCCGCCGCGCACCCGCACGCTGACCGGGCCGGCTGCGAGCCCACTCAGCTCGGCGAAAACGAGCGCGCTGGCGACCGTGCCGGTGCCGCAGGCGAGCGTCTCGGCTTCGACGCCGCGCTCGTAGGTGCGCACAACGATCTCGCGCGAGCCGACGGCCTGGATGAAGTTCGCGTTGGTGCCTTTCGGCGCGAATTTTTCGTGGTAGCGCAACGCCGCGCCGAGCCGGTGGACCTCGGCGGCTTCGGCGTCGTCCACGGCCACGACGACGTGCGGCACGCCGGTGTTGAGGAAACAAACGCGGAGGGTTTCCCCAGCGGTGGTCAGCTCGCCGAGGTCGGCCCCGTCCGTGGGT
>CAXTRS010000317.1:5706-5957 GCA_964246635.1 uncultured Chthoniobacterales bacterium
GGCGCGAATCGGGCCGGCGATCGTTTCAAAAGTCAGGTGCTCGCGTTCCCGGCTCGCGCCGCCGCCGCCCGCGTCGAGGTGCGCGGCGAAGCGCGCGAAACAGCGCGCGCCGTTGCCGCACATCTCCGCCTCGCCGCCGTCGGCGTTGTAGTAGCGCATGCGGAAATCGGCGTGCGCGCTTTGCGGCGGCTCGACGAGGAGCACGCCGTCGGCGCCGACGCCGCGGTGCCGGTCGCACAAGCGCGCGAGCG
>CAXTRS010000318.1:0-1773 GCA_964246635.1 uncultured Chthoniobacterales bacterium
CCCCGCCGGCCGGGCGGCGCCGCGCCCCCCCCCCCCCCCCGGGGGGGCCGCCCCCCCCCCCCCCCCCCCCTACCCAAAACCACGCGGAAAAAACAACCGGATCCACTATGCCGTTTTCGAGAACTGTTAAAGACCGAGCTTTGGTTTCAGCCGGTCGATGCTGCTGTGTTTGCCACACCTTTTGCGGCGTCAAGATAGAGTGCCATCATATCATTCCAGTAGCGGAGGGCGGTTCCGATGCGTATGAGAATTGCATCCCACTTTGCTTCAATTGCCACGCCGAAGCAGGGCACTATAATCCAAGGCATCCCAGAGGCACTCGATTTTCGCCGAAGGAACTCAAGCTGCATCGCGATAGTTGGTTTGCCTACATTCTGAAGCCACTATCCCCACCGTCGCGAATCGCATTGGAGTATCCAGCAATCGTGCCGGACGCCAAACCGCTCTATGACGCACTTGCAGGAACAGTTTGGGTATATCAATGGCCTGGTGGATCAGTAGAATTTGGATTCGGCATTTCCGGAAAACTTTTACTAGTGCCTGCCTGGCGGACTGCGACGTGGCGGGTCATTAGTCCACTGCAAGCGGTCTTTTTGTGGCACAACGGGTTACCGGCGGAACTCGATTTTTCTGCGGACTTTCGGAGCTTCACAAGCTTGGGATGGGATGGCCAACCATCCAAAGGATGGCCCACAGGGAGAACTCTATGAGTGCAGGCTTCCCGGCCAAAGCGCCTGGCCATGCGCTATAGCAAACCGCTCTGGGCGTCACGGCCCATCATGCTGCCCACCGCCTTCTCCCCCCTTTGCCACCTGCGCCCGCGCACGGGCCGCGCCGCCCTCCGGGGTCGCGGAGCTTGGGGTCGTTAGATCACCTTGCGCCAAGCCGTCGTCTCGCTCCTTGTTGCGTCCCATCCCTCGGGTGGTAGTCTGTTCTTCGCCGATGGGTCACGCTTTCGCCATGCTCACGCTGCGCAATCCCCGTTACCCTGACCCGCCGCCCGTGGAGGTCGAAGCCCTTGCCGACACGGGCTCCACTTTCCTGTGCGTGCCCGCAGCCATCGCGGAAGCACTGCGATTGGAGCCGGTGGCCGACCGTAAGGAGGCTGTGCTGGCCGATGGCCGCCGCCAATCGGTGCCCTACGCGGGGCCGGTGGAGGTGCGCTTCAAGAAGCGGGTCGCCTACGGCAGTGCGCTGGTCGTGGGAGAACGAGTTCTGCTGGGGGGCGATTCCGATGGAGGACCTGGACTTGGTGATTAACCTGCGCGACCGGCGGGTGGACGTGAACCCCGCCAGCCCCGACGTAGCCTCGTGCCTGGTGATGACGAACAGCGCCGACGAATCGGAGGCATCGTCCGGTTAGCCACCCGGCGCGGAGGGGAGGCGCACGCGGTGCCAGGCGTTGTTCATGTAGCCTTTGAAATTCCAGAGGCTCGCGGCGCTCTCGGGCTGGGTGTTGGACGCGGAATCCCAGGCGCGCACGACGAATTCCGCGCCCGCGGCGGCAGCCGGCAGCTCGGCTTCCCAGAAACACCACGACCAGTGCGCTGCTTCGACGGCGTCGTGTCGAGGCCGCAGCCGCGCCTGGGTCCAGTGCGCGCCGGCGTCGGCGGAAGCTTCCACCCGCGCCACCGTGCGACCGCCGCCGGCCATCGCCCAGCCGGCGAGAAGTGTCGCGCCGTCCGGGCGGCGCGCGCCCGTGCAGATGAAGGAAATGACCGACCGCTCGCCGCGCCGCCGCTGGCGCATAGGCGAGCAGCGCCTCGCGATCGT
>CAXTRS010000318.1:1783-5942 GCA_964246635.1 uncultured Chthoniobacterales bacterium
CCAGCTCGCCGAGCGGCAGGCCGCGGCTCGGGTCGGCGGTCTCGGGCCGCTCGTCGGCGGGGAAGAGCCGGTAGGCTTTGGCTTGATACTGGTTTGGCGATGGGTCGGGCCGCACGCGCACCGTGCCGAGCCACTTGACCGAGCGCGCGCCGATGTAGCCGGGCACCACGGCGCGCATGGGGAAACCGTGCATGGCTGGCAGCGGCGCGCCGTTCATCTCGTAAGCGAGCAGCGTTTCCCCGGCGAGCGCCTTCGTCAGCGGGACCGAGCCGCCGAATTCGTAGGGCGTGCCGTCGGGTTTGACCGTGTTGTCGAGGCCGAGGAATTCAACGTGCGTTTCGCGCCCGGTTTTCCCGTCGCCGGCCTCGACGCCCGCGGCGCGGAGCACGTCGGCCAGCCGCGCGCCCGACCAGAGGGCGTGGCTGATGCCTTCGCCGCCCCACGGCACTTCGCCGGGAATCGGCCGCACGCGGATGAGGTCGTCGCGCCGGTTGCCCGCGCATTGCAGCGTCGCCGGGAGCGTCGTTTTCGGGAAGTCGCGCTGGAGTTCATCCAATGTGAGTTCGAGTGCTTGCGAGACCTCGCCGACGATTTTCAACCGATACGCGCCCGGATCGAGCCGCGGGATCGGGCCGTGGTTGCGGGTGAAGAATAATTCGGCCGGCGTGATGAACTCGCGCAAGATGAGGTCCGGCGGCGGCCCGCCATTTGGTGGGTCCTGCTGGCGAAAAATGTAGGCGGGATGCTTCGTGGCCGCCGCGGCAGCAGGTGACAATGGGGAGTTCATAACGGTGCGTGCGGCGGAGGAGCGAGCGGATGCCGCCGGGCGATTTCTTCTTGTCAGTTCGTGGCAAAACTTTCCGTGGCCTTGCCGCCGACTGCTTTCGCGGGCGCTTCCAGGTGGCTGACGGCCTCCGGGCGCCATTGAGATGCAGCGCTGGCTGCGTGGAAAAGAAGAGTCCTCGCGCAAAGACGCAAAGCCGCAAAGGAACAGAAGAAGAAAGGGGCTGGCAGGCGCTTCTGTCCATCCTGCCTTTCTCTTCCTTTGCGGCTTTGCGTCTTTGTGCGAGGCCCTTGTTCTTGAATCCGGGCCAGCGCTGCCTCCTCACAGCGCCCAGAGGCCGCCAGCCACCGACGAGCCGCACGCGCCGGCTTGACTTCCCTCCTCTGCCGTCGCCAAGTTCTCGGCCATGTCGGCACACTCCTCCGGGCTCGCGAAGGCAGGCGAGCCGGAGACCGCGGCAGCCGCACCCGAACACGTCGATGATTTCCTGCGCGTCGGCCAGGAAGCGGATGCCTCCGACATCCATCTTTCCGTCGGCATGCCGCCGCTCTGGCGGCGCCACGGCCACCTCGGCCCGATCTGGCCGGAGGGGGACGCGCCGCCGCTCGCCGCCGCCGACACCGAGCGCCTCGCGCGCAGTTTTCTCGACGAAGAACAAGCCGCGCGCGTCGCCGAGCACGGCGACATCGACTTCGCCTACACGAACGCCGACGGCCGCTTCCGGGTCAGCGTCGTGCGGCACCGGCTCGGGTTGGACCTCGTGTTCCGCATCATCAAGACGACGCTGCGCACGATGGACGAGCTCGGGTTGCCGCCGAGCCTGAAATTGCTCACGCAATACCACAACGGCCTGGTGCTCGTCACCGGCGCGGTGGGCAGCGGCAAATCGACGACGCTGGCGGCGCTGGTCGATCAGGTCAACGCCGATCGGCGCGACCACATCATCACGCTCGAAGACCCGATCGAATACGTCATTCCGCCGAAGGGCTGCCACGTCACGCAGCGCGAAGTGCACACGCACACGCGCTCGTTCGCCACGGCGTTGCGCGGCGCGTTGCGCGAGGACCCGGACGTCATCATGGTCGGCGAGATGCGCGATCTGGAGACGATCTCGCTCGCCATCACCGCCGCCGAGACCGGGCATTTGGTTTTGGGAACGCTGCACACCGGCAGCGCGGCGCGCACGCTCGACCGCGTGCTCGACGTGTTCCCGAACGATCAGCGCGAGCAGATTCGCGTGATGGTCAGCGAGAGCTTGCGCGGGATCATTTCGCAACAGCTCGTCCCGCGCGCCGACGGCGCCGGCCGCGTGCTCGCGCTGGAGATTTTGACGAACACGCCCGCGGTCGGCAACTGCATCCGCGAGGCGAAAACGTTCATGCTCCCCGGCATCATTCAGACCGGCCGCAAGCAGGGGATGAAGTTGATGGACGATTCGTTGCGCGAGTTCGTCACGGCCGGCGTCATCACGGCGGAGGAAGCGGTCGCGCGCGCCGAGCAAAAATTGCTCATGCAGCAACTGCTGGGATCTTGATTAACCCCGCCATGTCCTCCGTTCCCTGCATCGGCTGCGGCGGGCTTTTTCCCGAAAGCGAAGGCCCAACGCATCGCTACATGGAGTCCTCGCCGGGTTGCTGGAAAGCCTATGGCGAAGTGCTCGTGCGCGAATACCGCGACTACGCGTTCTTCAGCCCGGTGCATCGCCTCTCCGTCGATGCTTACGCCGTGCAGCATCCCGGCCGGCCGTCTCCGCAAAGCATCCAGTCGGTCGCCGTTCACCTCATCCGGCTCTGCCTGATTTTGGAGCGCGGTCTGCCGATGCAGTTGGCCAATGACGCCATGCTCGCAGCGGCCAAAACCAAGGCGCGGTTTGTCTGGCTGCCACCGCCTCCGACGCGCGGTGCGGTGACCGCGGCGGACGTTTTTCGCGCGAAGGATGACACGGAGCATTTGGAACTCGTGCGTGCGTGGGCCGACTCGGCGTGGTCGGCCTGGGCGCCGCATCACGACACCGTTCGTTCCTGGCTGCCGGCGGCATTTGGCGGGAAAGGAAACCGTTTTTCGCGGATGCATTCCCTGCCCGCTTGATTTCACTTTTTTCTCCGTGGCTTACATCGACCAATTCTTCGACGTTCTCATCGAAGCCAAGGCAAGCGACCTGCACATCGGCGAGTCGCAGCCGCCGAAAATCCGCCGGCACGGCGAGATCGTGCCGATCCGCGACGAGCCGGTAACCAACGAGGAAGCCGCTTACATGCTCAGCGAAATCGCGGGGCCGGAGCGGTGGGAAAAATTCGAGCGCGGCGGCGACCTCGACTTCGCCTACGAGATGAACGCGGAGTCGCGCGTCCGCTGCGGCGCGGTCTTCCGCCTGATCCCGACGCGCATCGCCACGCTCGAAGAACTCGGCGTGCCGGCGGTGATCAAAACGTTCGGCCACCTGCGCGGCGGCCTCGTGCTCGTCACCGGCCCGACCGGCTCGGGCAAATCGACGACGCTGGCGGCGCTCATCGATTACATCAACACGCACTTCGCGCGGCACATCGTGACCATCGAGGAACCGATTGAATTTGTGCATCAGAACAAGCGCAGCGTCATCACGCAACGCGAAGTGCCGGAGCACGCGGCGAGTTTTCCGAGCGGGCTGAAAGCGGCATTGCGCGAGGACGCCGACATCGTGCTCGTCGGCGAGATGCGCGACCTCGAAACCATCCAGCTCGCGCTCACCGCAGCCGAGACCGGCCTGCTCGTCTTTGGGACGCTCCACACGAACAACGCGCGCAAAACCGTGGACCGCATGATCGACGTTTTCCCCGCCGATCAGCAGGCGCAGGTGCGCACGATGCTGGCGGCGAGTTTGCGCGGCGTCATCGCGCAACTGCTCTTGAAAAAAGCCGACGGCAGCGGCCGGGTCGCGGTGAACGAAATCCTCGTCGCCAACCCGGCGGTGAGCGCGATCATCCGCGAAGGCGCCACGCAAAAACTCGAGGACGTCATCGTCGGCGGCCGCGCCCAAGGGATGCAATTCATGGACGACGCGATCTGGCGCGTGCTGCAACAAGGGGTGTGCAGCCCGCACGAAGCCTACATGAAAGCGATTGACAAAAATCGCTTCCGCAAATTCCTTCCTCCCGAAGACGCGGGACTTTGAGAGTTGCGAGTTGCGCGTTGCGAGTTGCGGGTTGAGAAAGCCGCGCTCCGATGGGTTAGCGTCTCGCCTTTCCGAACTCGCAACCCGCAACCCGCAACCCGCCTCCTTCCCTTGCCCAAGTCGCTTCGCCAAACTCGCTGGACGCGGATCCGCGAATTTCTTCGCGGGCTGTTGCTTTACAACACGGTCTATTGGCGACGGGCGTCGGACGCGACGCGGAACAA
>CAXTRS010000319.1:0-5937 GCA_964246635.1 uncultured Chthoniobacterales bacterium
ATGCAGCAGGTTGTCCAGGACAAACCGTGGTTCGTCAAGGCCCTGGGCAACCCGGTCGTCATGGGCGCGCTCGCCATGGCGGCGACCAAGCTGCTCAGCAACCGCGGCGGCAACCGCGGCGGCGGCCTGTTCGGCTAAGTCCCCGCTGACTGCGGGCAGCGGCGCAGTTTTGACTGCTGGCGTCCGTGGGAGCGCCGCCGCTGCAACCCGAACTGCGCCCCTGCCCGACGGGCAAACACATTTGCGGATTGCCGCGCCGCCGGCCGCCGCGTTAAGCTGCGCCGCATGAATGGCATTTGCGTGATCGTGGCTTACCGGCCGAAGCCGGGCAAGGAAGCGGAACTGCTGGAGGTCGTCCGCAGCCGCGTGCCGACGTTGCGCCAGGAAGGCCTCGTCACCGACCGCACCCCCGTGCTGATGCGCGCCCGGGACGGCACGATCATCGAGGTCTCGGAGTGGAAGTCGCGCGCCGCCATCGACGCCGCGCACCGCAACCCCAACGTGCATGCGCTCTGGGCCCGCTTCTTCGTCGTGTGCGATTGCGTGCCGCTCAACACCCTGTCCGAAGCGCAGGAAATGTTCGCCGGCTTCGCGCCGATCGAGTGACCGCTCCTGGGTGCGCCGTTTGCAGCAGGCGCCCGCTCACAAGGGCACGCTCGCGTCCTCGATCGGAAGCTGGGCGCGCAGCTCGAAATGCTCCGTGCCGTGGGCAAAAGGCCGCCCGTTCCAGGCCTCGAACATCGGCTGGTGGGCGGGCGCATAACCGCTCCGCGGCAGCCACGTGCGATAAAACCAATCGAGCGCGCGCAGCTCCACCTCGACAGCGCCGGCGACATCCACTTCGGCGATGGACACAGGCGCGAACACCGTAAGGCTCACCTCTCCCTCGGCCAGCGTGTTGCCGGGCACTTCGAGCCCCACGTCATACCGGCACTGCGCGAGCGCGACGATCTCGGGATCGTCCCATTGATAGCCGAGCCACTGGCCATCGGCCAGCCCCCGCGCCTCGGCCCACGCGAGCAGCCGCGCGTAAGCCTGCGACACCCCGTCGCCCTCATAAGGCCGCTGCACGCGCAGATAGGCCACGCGCCGCGCCGGGAGGCGCCGGATCTTCACCACGAAACCATCCGGGTTTTCCCCCGCGGGCAGGCGCTGGAGCCGGTGCTGTTCGTCGGGCGGCGCGAGCGCTTCCTGCATTGCCTCCCGACGCGAGCGCCGGAAGCCTTCCAGGTCGAACTTCCGCGGCGACACCCCGTAGTGTCCCCGGAAGGAGCGCGAGAAATCCGAACTCGACGCGAACCCGCACGCCAGCGCCACATCCGTGAGCCGCGCGCCCTCCCGGTGCGACATCAGGTAGAGCGCGCGTTCCAGCCGCACACGCTTCACAAACGCCGCCAGCGTCTCGCCCAGCAGCGCCCGAAAGACCCGATGGAAATGGAAGGGCGAAAAACACGCCGCCCGCGCCACCTCCTCCAGCCGCAACGGCCCGTCGAGATGCGCCGTGATGTAATCCACCGCCCGGTTGACGCGGGCGAGGCAGTCGAAGTTCGCAAGATTTGGCAAGTCGGGCACGCGCCCCGCAGCGTAGCCTCTGCGTCCATGACAACACAACCCACCACCCTCGGCGCCTTCTCCGTGAGCCTGGCCGTCAAAGACCTGCCGGCCTCCCGCGACTTCTACGCCAAGCTCGGCTTTCAAGCCGTCCTCGGCGACCCCGCGCAGCACTGGCTCATCCTGCGCAACGGCGCCGTCACCCTCGGCCTTTTCCAGGGCATGTTCGAGCGCAACGCCCTCACCTTCAACCCCGGCTGGGACGACCAGGCGCAGCCCGTCGCCGACTTCACCGACGTGCGCGAACACCAGCGCCGGCTCCGGTCCGCCGGGCTGCCGCTCGCCAGCGAAGCCGACGAAAACACCACCGGCCCCGCCAGCTTCATGCTCATCGATCCCGACGGCAACCCGATCCTGGTGGACCAACACGTCTAGCCCGCGCCGCCCCGCGCGGCTTGGCCTCCTCGCAGGTGGAGGGCGATCTCCGAGCGCCCTTGGGAAGCAGCGAAGCTGCCTGAAAAGAACAAGGGCCTCACGCAAAGGCCGCAAAGGCCGCAAAGGAACAGAAAAAGAAGGAGGGTTGTCAGGGAGCTTCTGCCCAGTCTGCCTTTTCTCCTTCCTTTGCGACCTTTGCGGCCTTTGCGTGAGGCCTCTTCTTTCCTTGCCAGGTTCCAGGCGGCGTGCCGCCACATCCCAAGGCCGCCCGCCTGTCGCCAGCCACCACGCCTCGGCTCCGCGCCTACGGCGGCCGGGTGACTGCCAGCGTCGCGCTGCCCCGCTCGTTGCCCGTCCCGAGCACGACCACCACGCGGAAGAGCGCCTTCGCCCCCGGCTGCCCGAGCGCGTGGCTGGTCAGGAACTCCCGCGCCTCGTCCGGCTCCACGCGCCCCAGCACGTCCTCCACGTCCTCGTGATACTCGCTGCCCGGCGAATGGCGCACCTCGTAATGATCCAGCCCCTCGTCCTCGCTCGCCTCCCAGGTGATCTTTGCCTTGCCGGCCGCCGCGTCCCAGGTCGCCGTCGCCTCCACCGGCTCCGGCGTGTGGCCCGGCTCCGGCGTCAGGCGCGGCAGCGTCGTCACCAGCGGATGCTCCGGCGCGAAATACCCCGGCACCGCCACGCGGAACTGCTTTAAAATCGGATAAATCCGGTTCTGAATCTCGTTGCGCTCCTCGCGCTCGAGCTTGAGCGTGCGCTCGGCCCGGTTGAGCGCGCGATAGGTCGGGTCGAGCTGGCCGATTTGCCCCTCGAAATCGTCAAATGGCGTGCCGTCGCGCAGCTTGAGCGTCTTGTTGGCGCCCAGCGCATGGTCGCTGTCGATGCGCGACCAGAGCGCCAGCGCGCCGTTGAGCGGTTCGGTGAACGCCCCCTGCCCCGCGCCGAGGCCCGGCACCTGCGGCAGCGCGCGCTCCCACTTCGTGTTGCCCAAATCCGCGCGCACCCGCTCGTTGAACATGTTGAAGCGCGCGAGCAGCGCGCTCTTCAAGTCCTCCAGCGTGCCGCGCGCGAGGTCCACATCGATCACGTGGCCCTGCAAGGTCTGGTGCTGGCTGCGCAACTGATTGTAAAGCCCATCGAGCGTGGCCACCGTGGCGTCGGCGTCGGCCTCGATGGATTCCTTGCGCAAGACGAGCGGCCCCGCCGCCCCGAGCGCCGTGTTCACGTCGGTCCAATGGTCAACAAAGTCCGAGGTCGTCGGGACGTAGGAGGCGGGGCCGGAGATTGCCATGGTTGTCTGGAGCTAAAAGGGACTGTGCAGGCGATAAAATGGTTTGTCAAGGCAATAAAATGGTCTGTCCAGTCGCTAAAATGCAGCTTCTAGGGCATGTGCGATCCAATCCGCGAAAACAAACCGCCGTCGAGCCGCGAAAGTCTTCTGTTCACGCTCTGTTCTGCGGTCTTTCCCGGCAGTTTCCATCCTCAGGCCGCCTGCGGTGGCGATTCCGCGAAAACCAACCGCCGTGCAGCCGCTCAAATCTCCTGTTCACGCTCCATTCCGCGGTCTTGCGCGTCGGTCTCCGTCCTTTGGCCGCCTAGCGCGGTGGTGGCGGCTCCGGGGCGCGTCTCGGCACCGGGGGCAGCCCCGGTTCTGGAAACCGGCTGGGGTCGTCTTTGATGCGTTGGCGGACCTCGGCCGCCAAATCCTCCGGCTTGGCCGGCATTGATGTGGGCAGCTTCAGGTCGCGCAGGCAGCGAGCGGCTTCGAGTTGCTTCCATGTCAACCCTTCGGCCTTCGAAAGATCGGCGCCTTCCAGGCTGGCGACGAAGAAGGTGGCATCGGTCATGTCACAGTAGCCAAAATCGACATCGCGAAGTTGCGCCCTCCCGAAGGCAGCGTTTTTGAAATTCGAGATCCGGGAGTTCATCACTGGGAGAAGGGTTTCGGCGGAAAAGGTGGCGTTGCGCAGATCCGTCCACTCAAAGTCTGTCTTCTCGAAGGTGCATATATTAAAATTGGCCTGGGCCAGGGTGGCGAAGGCAAAGAGGGCGCCGTCGAACTCGCAGGCGGCAAACTCCGGCTTCTCCATCTGCGCATTGATGAAACTGGCCTTTTGGAATTTACAGCTCAGGAACGTGGGATCTCCGGCAGCTTTTCGCCTGTCGAGCACCAGATCCACCACCTGCCAGCGGTCGGTCGTGCCGCGCGGGCCTTGCACGAACTTCGCGTTATCGAAGCAAGCCCGGCGCGCATCCACGCCGTCCCACACGACCGCCCGAAAAACGGCGTCGGTGAAGTCGCTGTGGTGCATCTTCGTGCGCAGCAGGGAAGCGCCGGTGAGCGAAGCGCCGCGGGCCGCGAGGTGATGGAGGTGGCGGCCCGGCATTTCCACGCCCTGGTCCCTGGCGGGGCCGGCAAAGTCCAGGCGGCCGATCTCTGCGTAGGGCTTCAGCCGCAGGGAGTAGAGCAACTGCGGCCCCCAGCGCTGCCAGACGCTGCCTTCGATGCCCTGCCGCGGCCAGGGGCGGGCCCAGGCAGAGTCGGCTTCGTTCTTCTCCTTGAAGGGCCACTCCAGCTCGCGCTCGAAGCGCTCCATGGGCGTCCAGCGCTGGGGCACGTCTTCGGCGGTGAAGACGCCGTGCGACCAGCCGGCGAGCAAGAGGCCGCAGCCCAGGGTCGCCAGGGAGCCGAGCAGGAGCGTCAGCCGCGGGCGGCCGGGAGGCAGCGCGGCCCGGGGGAAGCAGCGCGCCCGGAAGGTGTGCTTCATCAGCCGCCGGAACCAGAGCGAGAAGCCGAGGCTGGCGGTGCAGAGCGCGACGTGGAGCGCGGTGAGCAAGGGCAGTTGCGCGCGCAGGCCGTTGGCCCAGACGATCCACAGGACGAAGGGGACCATCGCCCAGACGAGCAGCACGGAGATGAAACTCTGGAGCCGCGCGGCGCGGGGGCGTTGCCGACGCAGGAGGGGATGGCGGTCGCGGCAGAGGTCGTTGACCAACCACGGGTGGGTGGCTTCGTCCAGCCGGCGGCCATCGGGGAAAACGGCCGGCAGGGCGGCGAGGGCGTCCCAGAGGCGCTGGAGATAGAGCTGATGGTAAACGTGAAAGAGCAGCAGCAGCAGGGGCGCGGCCACGTAGAAGCCGAGGATGGGGATGTCGATGCCGATGACGGGCAGCCTGGTGCTGGCGGTGTTGAGGAAGAACTGGGAATCCTGCGCGCTGGCGATGGTCAGCAGCATGAAGGCGGCGAGGGCGAGCAGGGTGAGGAAGACCCGGGCGGAGTTCTCGGAGATGCTCTTGATGTAGTCGAGCGCGGCGAACTTCTCGAGGTCTTTGGGCAGCCGGGCGAGGGTGAGGTCGGCCCCGGCGAGGTGGCCGGGGACGAGGCCGCGGGCCTGCGAGAGATCGGCCTCGACGAGGGTGGCGTTCCAGAAGCGGGCGTCGGTGAGGTCGGCGTCCTTGAAGGCGCAACGGGAGAAGTCGGTCGCGCGCAGGTCGGCGTGGGAGAAGTCTTCGCCGCTCCAGTCGGTGTCGCTGAAGTCGAGTCCCGCCCAATCGCCCCGCCGGAAGCCGCCGGGATGGCCCAGGGGCGCGAGACCGTGCAGCCGGTAGCCGCGCTCGATGTTGACGAGGCGCTGGCGGGTGGCGGCAGGAATGCGGGCACGCCGTTGCAGCGCGCGCCGCAGCCGCCGCGGATGCAGGATGCGCCGCCACAGGCTGTGAAGATGGAGGGACATACGCGCGCCAGGCTGGCAGGCGCGCTAAGAGTGGTAGCCAGTTGCGGGTCGAAAGGCAAGCCTGCGCAGGATAATGGCTCCAGTCGCCCCATCGGCGAGGGGAAGGGGGAGCGCGGGCATCCCTGCCCGCGCTTGCCGGCGAAAAGGGGAGCGCGAGCTTCCAGCGAAAAGGGGAGCGGGCGGGGGGCCCCCAAAGGGGGGGGGGGGGGGGGGG
>CAXTRS010000320.1:0-3618 GCA_964246635.1 uncultured Chthoniobacterales bacterium
CCGTTTCGCCCCGACACCGCGTGGGAAAACAGCCTCGGGATGAAGTTCGCGCCCGTGGTTGCTGTAGCGGGCAATAAAACCCTGTTCCTCGCGAGCATCTGGCCGACGCGCGTGCAGGATTTCGCGGCTTTCGTGCGCGCGACCCGCTACGACGCCACCGGCGGCATGTTAGCACTCGGCGCGGATGGCCGGCGGCGACAGGATGCGCGTCTCAGTTGGGAGAACCCCGGCTTCGGCCAGGTGGCGACGCATCCGGTGGTCGGCGTCAATTTCGAGGATGCCAATGCCTTTTGCGCCTGGCTGACCCAACGCGAGCACGACGCCGGGCTGCTGCCGGCGACACATCGATACCGTTTGCCGACCGACACTGAATGGAGTCAGCTCGCCGGCCTGCGCGAAGAACCCGGCGATCTCTTGCCCGAGGTCCGCGGATTCCGCGCGGCGACGGCCGAGATTTTCCCATGGGGCGATGCCTGGCCGCCACCGGAATATACCGCTTCCGGCAATTACGCTGGCGCTGAACTCGCCGAGCTGCCGGCCGCAGACCGCCTGGAAAATCGTCGCGACGATTTCCCGCGCACCGCGCCGGTGGGCAGTTTCCCGCCGAACGCGCTCGGCCTCTGCGACGTCGGCGGCAACGTCTGGCAGTGGTGCTCGGACCGATACAAAGCCGGGGCGGACTGGCGCACGGTCCGCGGCGGCTCGTGGTTGAGCGGCACGCGCGCGCAATTGCGCCTCGGCGCGCGCGGGGGCTATGCGCCGGCGTTTCGTCATGATGACATCGGCTTCCGTGTCGTGCTGGCCACGCAACCTTGAGCTAGGGAGGGTGAATGATAAATGCTGAAACGGAAGAGCCGGGCGCCAAGCTTTTCCCGACTTCACCATTCACTATTTATCCTTCATAGTTCCGCTGCCTCTCATGCGCCTTCTGTTCCGGTTCAATATCCTTTTCCTGCCGCTCCTGTTGCTCGCGCTGGGCGCGTGCGGCTACGTGGTGCGCGAGGCGCTGCGGCGCGCGGCGGAACAGGAGGTCCTGCAAAACGCCCGCGTGATGATGGAGACCGCCAGCGCGATGCGTTCCTACACGAGCAAGCAAATCGCGCCGTTGCTCGAACACGAACGCTTCCGCGTCGATCGCGCCGAGGACGATTTGCGCGTCACCTTCGAGCAGCGCCTCCCCAGTGCGCTGCAAGTCGCCAGCGAATCGCTGCCCGGCGCCGCGGAAAAACAGGCCGTGCTCGACGCCCGCAAACAGGTCGTCGAAACGCTGCGCGGGCGTCCGCGCGAAGTGCCCGAGGCCGAGTTTCATCCGCACTCCGTCCCGGCCTACGCGGCGACGGAAGTCTTCAATTATTTCCGCGCGAAATACTCCGACTACGCCTACAAGGAAGCCACGCTCAACCCGACGAATTTGCGCGACCGCACCGTCGATTGGGAAGCCGACGTGGTGAACAATTTTCGCCAGTTTCCGGCGAAGACCGAATTAACCGGCCGCCGCGAAACGCCGACCGGCGCCACGCTTTTTCTGGGTGCCCCGATTCGGGTCACCGACAGCTCCTGCCTGACCTGTCACAGCACGCCCGACAAAGCGCCCGCGGAGATGCTGAAAATTTACGGCGCTGCCAACGGCTTCGGCTGGAAGGTGAACGAGATCATCGGCGCGCAAATTGTCAGCGTGCCGGAAGCCGTCCCGGTGGCGATTGCGGAAAAGACGTTCCGCACGATCGGGCTTTGGCTGGCTGGAATCTTTGCTGCGGTCTTCATCGCGGGGAACCTGACGGTGCTGAGCTTGCTGAACCGACGGCACCTCGCCGGCAGTCGCGTGCCCGCATAGCCGAGGTTGTCGGGCTAATCTGTCGCCACCGGCGGCGGGAACACGTTGCGAAAGGAAAAGGCGCGCGCGGTGTCGCCGTGGGCGCGCAGGTGTTCGAGGCGCTCTTTGGCTTCCGCAACGGTGGGTTGGTGACCGGCGGGCACCCACCAGAGCGCAGCCCAAGCTTCGGCCATGCGCTCGAACCAATCGCGGCGGTTCTGCAAAAATTTCTGATGCAGCGTGTGATAGACGAATCCCTGCAAAGCCTGCGGCGATTCCCAGACTGAGAGGTTGATGAGAATAGTGTAGTCGTCGAACGGATGCTGATCGGTCGCGTTGCCGCTCGCTTCATCCTTGAGCCGCCAGACAAAGCCGGGGCTGCCGTCGGCGAGCGCGTTCACCGGCTCCAGGCCGGCGACGAAGCCAGCCATGAGCGGGTCGGTCAGCGGCGCGCGCATTCGCGCGATATTGACCTGCGCGAGATGAAAGCCCGCTGCGCTCACACGAGT
This sequence comes from uncultured Chthoniobacterales bacterium, assembly GCA_964246635.1. Lineage (GTDB taxonomy): Bacteria > Verrucomicrobiota > Verrucomicrobiia > Chthoniobacterales > SZAS-18 > JAFAXH01. The sequence goes on from CAXTRS010000320.1 coordinate 2,323, forward strand.
TCGGCGAAATTGATGCCGCGCAACGCGAAGAGACGTTTGATCGTTTCTTCGATGAGGTGATTCGGGCAGCTCGCGCCAGCCGTCACGCCGATGACGATGTTGCCGTCCGGCAACCAGCCGTCGCTCGTGACTTCGCGGCCTTCATGGAGATCGAAGTGCGTGATGCGCTCCCGGCTCTCCAGCCGGCTGGCGTTGCGGATGAAATAGGTCGGCAGTTTCGCGGCGCCCATCTCGGCGAGGTGCGAGGTGTTCGAGGAATTGTAGCCGCCGACCACGAGCATCAAATTCATCGGCAATTCGAGCAGGTCGCGCAACGCGTCCTGCCGTTCCTGGGTCGCCCCGCAGATCGTGTCGAAAAAGCGGAAGTTCTTCGTCGCGCCTTCCGGCCCGTCGCGGTCGAGGATCGCCTGACGGATGCGGCGCTGCACTTCCTCGGTTTCGCCGCGCAGCATCGTCGTCTGGTTGGCGACACCGACGGTCTTCAGGTGCAGGTCGGGATCAAAACCGGGCGAGTGCGCGCCGGCGAATTTTTGCAAAAACGCCGCGCGGTCGCCGCCCTTGCGGATGTAGTCGCAAACGTAATCGGTCTCGTCCAGCGTCAGCACGACGAGGTAGTGCCCCGGCCCGTTTTTGCCGAGCGCGCGGCTGGCGGTGGCCTTCGTTTCTTCGTGTTGCGCCTTGCCGTGAATGATGCTCGTCGCCTCCTCGGCGGCGTATTGGCGCACGCGCTTCCAGACGCTCATCACGTCGCCGCAAGTCGTGTCCACGATCTGGCAGCCCTTGGCCTTGATGTGCTCGATGGTCGAGACCTCCGCGCCGAACGCCGGCACGAGCACGACATCGTCGGCTGCGAGTTCGTCGAGTTCCGCTTCACGCCGCGGGCCGATGAGATTTTTGATCCCCATCGAACGGATTTGCTCGTTGACCTCGGGGTTGTGAATGATCTCGCCGAGGATGAACAATCGCTTGTCGGTGAACACGCGACGCGCCGCGTAGGCAAGATCGATGGCGCGCTCGACGCCATAGCAAAAGCCAAACTGCTTCGCGAGCCGCACCGTCAATCCGCCTGCGGAAATCACGCCGCCGCGCGCGCGGATTTTTTCCACCAGTTCCGAGCGATAGTGATTTTCCACCTGCGCCTGCACGGCCGCCATCACGTCGGGCGTGCGCAGATTCACGCGTTTTTTCGGCTCGGCAACGGCGGGTGCAGGGGCGCTCATAAGGGAAGAATCGAGCCGGAAAGCTACACGAAAAAGCCGGCGGCTTCAAAGGAAGCACGCCGGCTCTCCGTTAGGG
>CAXTRS010000320.1:3634-5922 GCA_964246635.1 uncultured Chthoniobacterales bacterium
CGCTCGTTAACTAAAAACTAAAACCCCGGGGGCTTAAATCCACCCACCCGGCATCTCCGTTCGGAACGTAAATGGCCAAGCGCGACTCAGTAGGACCGCAGCAACTCGCTGTCCGGCGGGCGCTCGAAAACTTTGTTCGACACCATGTAGCTGGCGGGCGGATCGGGGTCGTTATAATCGGTCGGCCGCTGGATGTTCGCGCCGATCGTGGCGTCCTCGGGCTGGGTCTGCGCGATGTTCACCGGGGTGCCGTTTTTCACCAGCGCGAAGAATTTCGGCGCGACGTTGTGGTGCAGCCGCAGGCAGCCGTGCGTGCGCGGCGCGGGATGCACGTAGCCTTGGTGGAAGCCATACGCCGGCGCGAACTCGCACCAATACGCCATCGGGTAACCTACGTATTGACCGGGGATCGGCTTGCCCGCCTCGGCCGGCACGACGTTGCCGCCGCTTTGGACGCGGAAGCCGTAGGAGCCGCTGCGCTTCTTTTCGATCTTGCTGTAGATGTGGAAACTGCCCTTCGGCGTCGGCTTCGACGGAATGCCGACGTTCGTCGCGGCGACGAGCAGCGGCTTGTCGCCTTCGAGCACATAGACGGCCTGGTTGGCGAGGGAGACTTTGACCCGCACGTTGCCGGCGTTGTGCGGGCGATACGCGACGGGGTTATAACTGCCGCCGCCGCCGACTTGCGGCGAGGTGCAGGCGGGGAGCAAGGCGAGCGCCGCGGCGGCGCCCCAAATCAGCGGGAGTGAGCGGAGAAGACGGTTCAACATGGTTGGGAAATTGAAGCGGACGGCAGGGATGAGAACATGGGAGAGGCGCGGGTGCAAAGCAGTTTTTCACGCGCTCTTGGGCACGCGCTCGGCGGCTTGCGTGGCGATGAGCCGGTCGAAGGGGCCGCATTCGCGGGCGTAAAACGGATAACGTTTCCCCGCCTCGGTGCCCGGCGGCGCGTCGGCCGGGCGGTAGCGGAAATGTTTGTAATTCCAGAGCCACAGCTCGGGATGCTCGTGGATGAACGGTTCGAAAAAATCCCACACGGCCTGCGCGATCCCGGCCGGCGGCGCGTCCTTCGGAAAACTCAACGCTGGGTAAGCCGTGACGACAGACGTGCCGTCGGGCCGCGGGAAGCCGACGGCGGGCGTCATCGGCACGCCGGTGCGGCTGTGCAGGACGGCGTGCAGGATCGTCGCGCAGATTTTCAAGCCACCGAAAACCGTGAGCACCGCGCTCGGCATCGAGGGCGGCAGCGTGAGGTCGATGAGCAAGCCCGCGCCGCCGCCGTCTTTTTTCTTCAACGCACGCAGCAGCTTCAACGCGGCCTGCGCGCGGCCGGTCATCTTCTGGCCGGTCTGGCCGCGGGCATTCGCGAAGATCGCGTCGAGCCGGCTGTTCTTGAATTCCTGCGTGACGATCGTGCCGGTGACGCCGACAAAGCCGCCGGCGAGCGACACCCATTCGTAGGCTCCGAAATGGGTCACCAGAAAAATGTTCGCGCCGCACTCGGCGGCGATCTTGTTCATGCGGTCGTAATCGACGATGCGCAGGTGGCGCGTGTGGTTCGCCTGCGTCAGCCGGCTTGCCCAAAAAAGATCGATCAGCGCGCGGGCAAAATTTTCAAACGATGCGCGGCCGATGCGCTCGCGTTCGGCGGGCGAATATTTTTCGCCGAACGCGGCTGCGAGGTTTGCCAGCGTCACCGCGCGGCCCCGCGCGTCGAGCCGCCAGTGCGCGCGGCCGAGAAACCTTGCAACCGCGACGCACGCGCGCCGCGAGAGCAGCGGCACGGCGCGCGCGAGCAGCGAGACGCCGAGAAATTCCAGCCGGTAGCGAAAGCGTTTCCAATTCCTGCGCACGCGCTAGATTCCCGCGGAGACCGCCCGATGCAAAACGAAAACCTCCTCACCATCGCCCGCGCGCTCATGCACACGCCGACCGCGCCATTTCACGAAGCAGGCATGCGCGCGGTCATCGCGCGGCGGCTCGCGGAAAATTGTCCGCACGTCGAAACCCGCCAGGATGACTTTGGCAACCTCATCGCCCGCTACCGGCGCGGCGACCACGTGGCGCGCTGGGCTTTCGCCGCGCACATGGACCACCCAGCCTGGGTGCGGCCGGCGCCAAACAGCCCAGCGGCGGGCAAGGACGCCGAGTGGACGTTTCTCGGCGGCGTGCCCGAGGCGACGCTCAAAGCGAACGCGCACCGCATCGAGCCGTGCGGCGATTTCGCGATGTGGGCGCTGCCGGATTTCGAGATCGGCGAGGAGGGCGGCGTCGAGCGCTTGTTCTCC
>CAXTRS010000321.1:0-5909 GCA_964246635.1 uncultured Chthoniobacterales bacterium
CCCCCCGGCTGGTCGGAGGGGCTGGTGCAATACACCGGGCCGAAAGCCCCCTTCCCCACCCAGGACACCAAGAACAATCCGACGTCCGACTGCATCTTCCACATGTGGTCTTGGGAAGCCTTCGTCTGGGCCACCGCCATCGACGCCACCACCAAGCAGCCGCGCTTCCTCACCCTGCCCAACCTCGACGCGCTCGACCAGGCCGGCAAACCGGAGCTGGCCAAAGTCGGCCCGAAGCCGCTCGTGCTCAAGCCGCGCACGCTCAAGCCGCGCGGCTCCCAGCAGGACATCGGCGAGTTCGAGCAGGCCGGCTCCCAGGGCATCCTCGTCGATCAAAAAGGCCAGGCAGTCTATTACTCTCAACACGCCAACGAAATCTACTACGGGTTCGTCAAGCAATACTACGGCATCGCCAACTATCAGAAAGCCAGCCCAACGCTCCAGTTCCCGCTCGGCGCCGCCGTCTTCAAGGCCGCCTGGCGCATCGTGCCCGCGGGCGAGGACGCCAGCACCTTCTTCACCACGCAGGCCACCGTCCCGCTGCTGATGGACAACCCCGACAAGAAGAAGGGCGGCATCGTCGTGGACCCCAGCGGCAAGACGCGCCAGGTCACCGTTGCCCTGGTCGGCCTGCACGTCGTCGGCATCACGGTCAACCATCCCGAGTTCCTGTGGGGCACCTTCGAGCAGGTGCAAAACGCGCCCGACCTGCCGCCGACCGTGCTGCCCCCGAGCCAGCCGGTCAGCGACAAAGACTTCACCTTCTACAAAGCCGGCACCCTGGCGGCCGATTGCAACGTGCTCACCAACGAGTCCGTCGCCGACGCCGGCAGCCAGACGCTCACGCCCATCACCAACGTCTTCCGGCGCTTCGCCTACGGCGGCGAGAACAAGGTCGGCATGACGGAGATCGACTCCATCAACGGCCAGTCCCAGAGCGCGGTCAAAGGCTTCCGCGGCGAACCCCAGGAAGCCATCTGGGCGAACTACAAGCTCATCGGCACCGTCTGGATTCGCCCCAACACCCTCCAGCCCGGCGACGGCGACCTGGACACCCAGGCCGTCGGCTCCGTCAACCTCGCCAACGCCACGCTGGAGACCTTCGTGCAGAGCCCGCAGATGAACTGCTTCTCCTGCCACAACACCGGCGCGAACTCCGAGCACAAGATTCCCGGCAAGGACATCAACCTGAGCCACAAAATCCTCCAGCCCTTCTTCACCGACCCCAAGGCCACGCGCACCCCGCACCGGCTCACGGAGCTGGAGAAGCAGCCGTGACCGTGGGCAGACCGCCTTGGCGGAGTCCGCAGTGGCCACAGGCATCCCCGCAACGTGTGGTTTCCCCTCGCCCTTCCCCCGTCTGCCCGCGCGAAGCCGCCCGCGGCGGGGCGAAGGGGGGCCGCACCGTCGGGAGCCCGCCGTTTCGGAGAGCCGTGTGACCGCGAGGAGGCCGGAAACGCCGCCGAGCGGCGCGGAAATCGTTTCCTCGGGCCAAACCGGCGTTTCCGAGCGCCAACCCGGCGTTTACACCCTCGGCACCGTCGTTTCGGACCCCCCAGCGGTCGTTTACACACCCTGCGGAGTCGTTTCGGTGTGACAATCTGTCATTTCTGAGGTCCAACCGGTCATTTACGACCCCCAACCCGTCGTTTACGAGGTTCAACCGGTCATTTACGCAGGGGAAACGGTCATTTACGAAGCGCCAAAACACATTTTGCGTTCCGTTGGCCAGTTTTGCGCCGCGTGGTGGGTTCGCCGCTGCGCCAAGGCAGGCCGGCCGGTTAGCTGCGCGTCAGCTCATTCTGCAGGGTTTCTACGATTGCCCTGATCCGCCGGGCTTCGCGCCACTTCTGTTTTTGTGGATTGCGATACGCATAGGTCCGATAGCGGTCGTTTTGGTTGATCTCGACCACGTAGCTGACGCCATCGAAAACCGCCACCTCGTTCGCCAGGCTGGACGAGTCGGGGAGGGTGAGGATGCCGAGCTCGAGGAGCCGGCTCCAAAGCCGCTCCCAACCGGACTTCGGCGCAAGCAGCCGCGCCTCGGCGGGCTTCCCCGGCGAGTAGCCGCCGATGGAGCGGGCACGCCACTGCGAGCCGTCTCGTCGCAGTGAGTAGCCTTGCAGGGGCAAGCGACCAAAGCCGATCCAAAGGCGGACTTCGAGCGAGTCTGGCGGCACCGGCCGCCGGCGGAGAGGTGTCCAGCCGGCTTGGCGCGTCAACTGATCGATCGCTTGGAAAAAGGTGGGCTCCCAGGGAGCTTTGGGAATGTCCCGCTGAAAGCCGGCGGCGGCGAGGCTGCCCTGCGCGAAGAGCGTCGCGGCAGCGAGGAGCAGCGGAAGTGATCGTCTCATCGGAAGATAGGCAAAATGGCCTGCCGGAGCCAAGCTCAGCGACAGGCTCAGCGGATGCAAACGTGAAAGACGAAAGAGGCGCCCAGCGCAGAACCCGTTCGCTGCATCGTGAAACATCGTTGGACGGTGCCGGTCATTGCGCTGGAGGAGGCGGCAGAATCTCCGTCCGGTATCGCGGGGCGAGGGTTGCTGCCTTCGCTTTGAGCGCCGCCTGCGCCTCCGCGTCGAGTTTTGGGGGCGGCGCCGTCCGGCTCGCCACGGGGACGCCCACGGCCAGGAAAAACTCTTCCTGTCCGGCCGGCGAGCACAAGCACAAGAGCCGTGCCGCTCGCGCCGAGACGTTGCGAAATCCGTGTGGCGCGTTGGCTGGGATGTTCGCCGTCTCGCCCGCGTGCAAGACCGACTTCCTGCCGCGAAAAGTCACCTCGATCTCGCCCTCGAGGACGCTGAACATCTCCTCGAAATCGTGGCGATGGGGCGCTGGTCCGCCACCGGGCGGGACGTGCATGTCGATCAGGCAATAGCGTCCGGCGGTGTCCTCGCCGGTGAGAAGGATCGTGTAAGTGTCGCCAGCCAACCCGATGTGGCGCAGGTTCTGGTCTGCGTCCGGTCGCGCCACGGCCAGGTTTCGGCTGGAGTCATCGGGCGGGAGGGTTCTTGGTTCGGTTGTCATGGGAGTTGGAGTTGATGGTTTTTCTGGGGCAATGCGAGCTATGGCTGACAAGATCAAGTTTCGAGAGTTCGGAACATGACATAAGCATCCACGAACCCGCGTTGCGAATGGCGAAACGCTCCGGGCAGAGTGCCGACCATGTGGAAACCCAGCTGCTGCCAAAGGCGCACGGCTGGCTCGTTGGTGGAAACGACGAAGTTGAATTGCATGGCGCGAAAGCCGAGCCGGCGCGCCTCGTCGAGACAATGCTCGCCCATACGCCTGCCTACTCCGAGACCGCGAGCCGACGGCAAGACCATGAAGGCGGCGTTGGCGACGTGACTGCCGAGCGCAGGCTGGTTGGGTCTGAGAATATAGGTGCCGACAATGCGCCCGTCGCTCTCGGCAACGTAAGTGTGAGTGTCAGAGCGGAACCAGTAGGCCAGCGCCTCCTCGCGGGAGGTGTCTGGGTCGAAAACGTAGGTGTCGCCGGGGACAACGACTGCGTGGAAAATAGCCCAGATGGCGTCCTCATCCGCGCCAACGGCCGGGCGAAGATTCATCGGAGCGCGCGGGGTTGCATGGCGGACGCCAAGCTCAGCGACAGGCTGGGACGAAGCAAACGGTGAGTTCACAACCGACGCCACTCGCAGAGACTGTTCGCTACAGCACCGGATCAGGCGACCGGTCTGTTTGCGAGGAACCTTACGCCTGCTCATAGGCACGCTGAAAGTCCTCGCGGGCGACGCCAGCCTGCGTGAGCGCCGTGCGCAACGTGGAACTCTTAAGCGTGCGGTGACCGGGCAAAGTTAAGGGCGTCTGCGCGCCGTCTGTCTCCCGACGCGCCAGCGAGACGTGGTTGCCGCGGCGCACCACCGTGAAGCCGAGCGCTTGGAGGGCACGGACGACGCGGTCCAGCGGGGCATCAACCGGGAACTTTGCCACAGGGGAAATCCCCGATTCAGGCTGGCAAAGCCGCTTCGGCGACGAATGCTTCCAGCACCGGACCATCCTCGGCCGGGGCCAGCGACTCGGCACCGAAGGTTTCGACGTGGAAGGCAATGGCAGAGCGCACATCTGCCAAAGCTGCCTCGTAGCTGTCGCCTTGCCCGAGCACGGCCCCGCGGGCTAGGCCAAGTGGGTAAGCGACGTAAGCATCAGGGTGCTTCTCGACCACGATCTTCAAAGGAGAGGACATTGCGGCAGCATGGACGCGGCCGTGCGGCGTGGCAAGCACCAAGGGGCGAGGTCGTCCAACGAGCCTCAAGCTCAGCGACAGGCTGGGACGAAGCAAACGGTGAGTTCACAACCGTCGCCACTCGCCCCGACCTGTTCGCTGCAGCGCCGGGTTAGACGCGGTTGCGTGTTGATGTAAATCCGTATGTGGGTATTCTGTGGCTAGGAAGATTACTAAGCTCCTGAAGTTAGAGTCAACAGATACCGAATTTGTCTTCGAGACTGATCCACCGCTCACCCAAGCAATAATGGACGAATACAACCGTCGCGATGATGATACCACCCGCCATTTTACTCAACGTGGCGGTAAGCTCGTGGTCACCAATGACCAAGTTAGAACAATGAGAAGCACTCGGTGGACACGGGAGCCAGCACAGGTCTTGTCTGACTTCTTGACCGAAGCAGAAAAGCACCTCCAACAAGAAGCGGATAACAAAAAGCAAAATTCTGAAAGGCGGATGCAAGACACGGCTAAGTTTTTCTGCGTGCCGGCAGAGTGAACGTTCGAGCGCCTAACTCATAACTAGACGAACGTTCGTAATCAAAGGCGAACATTTTCCGCCTATTTCTGTGTGCCAGAATGCATATCCGCCACGGTGCGGAAGCCGACTTGTTCGCTGGATTGTAATGTCATGAGGAAACCCGTCGTGCGCTTGGTGGTCTCGAAGCCGCGCGAGGCGTAGCTGCCGCCGCGGATGACGGGGTGCAGCTTGTCGGCGAAGTCGGCGGTCCACTCGGCGACGTTGCCAGCGAGGTCCATCACACCGTAAGGACTGCGGTCGCCGGGCATGGCATCGACGGGGGACCAGCGGTTGTAGCCATCGAGCTCGCCTTTTCGACGCGCGTCTTCGGCGTGGTAGTCAGCCGCGGTGTTAACTTCTTTAATGGCTCTCTCGTCGTTGCCCCACGGATACTTCCGTCCATCGGCGCCGCGGGCGGCTTTTTCCCATTCTTTCTCGGTCGGCAGGCGGCGGTCGCGCCACTTCGCGTAGGCAAAGGCGTCGAACCAATCGACGTAGAAGACCGGGCAGTTGAGGGTGAGCGGCGCGCCGTTGTAGTTGGCGCCGGCCTTGGCGGCGGAGTAGAAGAGCGGCCAGTGCGAATCGCGGTGCGACTTGCCGCGCGGCTGGTCGGGGTGATCGACGCGGGCGGCGAGCGCGGGGTCTTTCTCCAAGGCGGCGAGGAACTCGGCGTATTGGCCGATGGTGACTTCGTATTTGTCCATCCAGACCGGCTTTTCCAAGGTGGCGGTCTGGCCATCCTGATAGATGAACTCGCCGGCGGGGATTTCGACGACTTCCATGTTGAAGTCCCGGGCCGGCGGCGCGGTGGAAAATTTCCAATAAACGGCGGCGCCGACGACCCAGAGCAGGACGAAGAAGGCGAGGCCGCTGAGCAGCAGAGCGCGTTTCTGACGGCGGCGGGCTTCGGTGAGCGTTTCCAGCGCGCGGCGTTCCTGTTCGCCGAGCGCGCCGGCGTCGCGCGGCGCGGCGGCTTTCGGCTCGAGCGGTTGGATGGCTTGCAGGAGCGCGGCCCAGCTCAGGAAGCCCTTGGTCTTACCGTCGAGGTCGAAGCCGTCCACGGCGATCAGTTTGCCTTCACCCTGGCGGGCAGACAGCGCCATGCCCAGGCCCAGCTGGCGCACCTGGCGGGGCAGGGTGTAGCCG
>CAXTRS010000322.1:0-5900 GCA_964246635.1 uncultured Chthoniobacterales bacterium
CCTGATACTTGTCTGGTGCAGCCGCTTGGCTGGCGGCGGTCGCGGCGATGAGCAGACAGGCGGCGCAGGCGAACGAGGCGAGAGAAACAGGGAACAGGGTCTTGGTCATAGCAGGTTTGGGTCGGTTTTGGTGGTTGTGAAGCCGGCACGTCGGCAGTTCAGACGTGCCGGACGAACCTGTTTCGGATTTGTCCCTCCGAACGGTTGGAAACTGTTTGCCGCCAGCGGGGAAATTCCGCTCGCCGGAGCGTCCGCGCAGCCGGCGCAAACGCCCCGCCGAAGGCGGGTCGCGACAGAGGGAAATCGCTTCTTGACGTTTCCCCAGCGTTTTTCCATTTTCGGCGCCACCTGACGGCCCCTCGCGCTTCTCACCCGTTTCGGCGGCGCGCGACCGGCCGGTTTTGCCTTATGAAATTTTGCTCTTCTTTGACGGCCGCACTGACCCAGGCGGGTGACGCCGCCGTATGTGTTTCGCGCCGCCATCGCCGTCGGCTGGCCGGCCGGCTGCTGGCCGCCGGTCTCACGGCGGGTCTCCTAGTTCCCGGCCTCGTCGAAAACGCCTCCGACTCGCTGAATTTTTCGCTCGTCCCGCGCGCCCATGCGCAAGTCCAGGGCCCGATCGTGCGCTCGATCGAGATTCAATACGCCGGCCCGCAATCGGTGAGCCGCGAGCGCATCCTGGGCAACATGCGCACCACGGTCGGCCAGCCGTTCACGCAGCAAGCCGTCGAGGACGACATCCGCGGCCTTTACGCCACGGGCGACATTACCAACGTGCGCATTTTTTCCGAACCCGAAGGCGATGGCGTGAAGGTGATCGTCGTCGTGCAGACGCGCTCGACCATCCGGCAGATCGAGATCGTCGGCTCGCAGCGCATCCGCGCGCGCACGTTGAAGAAAACACTCACCAGCAGGGTCGGCGGCATTCTCAATGAAGAAGTCGTCGAGTCCGACCGGCAGAAAATCGTCACGCGCTACCAGGACCGCGGCTTCTCGGAGATCAACGTGCAAGCGCAGGTCGATGTGAACGAGCAAGCGGGCACGGCGACGGTCACGTTCACGGTCACCGAAGGAACGAAAGCGGTGCTCAAGCGCGTGGTCTTCGAGGGCAACCAGAAGGTGAAAACGAGCGAGCTGCGCAAGGCAATGAAAGGCACGCGCGGCAAGACGCTCTACTCGTTCCTCGACAAAAGCGGCCGGCTCGAAGACGTGAAGCTGCGCGAAGACCTCGAAGCGGTGCGCGAGCTGTATCAAAACAAAGGCTACATCGACGTCGAGATCGTGCAGACGCGCACGGAGAAAGACCCCGGCGGCGGGGTGACGCTTTACGTGACGGTGCGCGAAGGCACTCAGTATCGGGTTTCCAAACTCGCCTTCGACGGCAACCGCGTTTTCACCGAGGCCGACATCCGCCGCTTCCTCAAAATGAAGGAAGGCGAGCTCTACACACCGAAGGGCTTGAAGACCGACGTGAAGACCATCGCGGACTACTACGGCTCGCGCGGCTACGTGGACATGCGCGCCGCGCCGGACGGCCAGCCGGTCGGCCCCGGCCAGGTGGCGGTGACGTATCGGATCGAGGAGAACACACCCTCGACGGTGGAGAAAATCAACATCAGCGGCAACATCATCACGAAGGACAAAATCATCCGCCGCGAGCTGGCCGTGGCGCCGGGCGACACGTTTAACAGCGTGCTCGTCGAAGCCAGCAAGAAGCGGCTCGAAAACCTCGGCTACTTCGCCAAGGTCGAGACCGCGCCGAGCGACACGCTCGTGCCGGGCCGCAAAGACCTCGACGTGCTCGTCGAAGAAAAGAAAACCGGCTCGCTCTCCTTCGGCGCCGGCTTCTCCTCCATCGATAGCTTGATCGGCCAGGTCGAGCTTTCGCAGAGCAATTTCGACCTGTTCAACTTCCCGACTTTCACCGGCGGCGGCCAGAAGTTCCGCACCTCGCTGCAATATGGTCTCACGCGAAAAGACTTCGAGATTTCGCTCACCGAGCCCTATTTCCTCGACTACCGCCTGTCGCTCGGCGGCAGTGCCTATTATCGGACGACGAATTACACGTCGAACGATTTCAATCAGCGCAACGTCGGCGCCGCCATCAATACCCGCCGCGGCCTTGGCCGCTACACGTCGGCGAGCCTGGAATACCGCGTCGAAGAAATCACCATCAACAACGCCGCCAGCTCGTCGAGCATTCTCCAGCAGGAGACCGGCACGCGCTCGCGCTCGGCCGTGCGCGGCGGCTTCACCTACGATACCCGCGACAGCGTCTTCCTCACCCGGCGCGGGACGAAAGTCGATTTCTCGCCCTTCATCGCCGGCGGCCCGCTCGGCGGCAGCACGAGCATCTACGGGCTCGACCTCACGGCGTCGCACTACCGGTCGTTTCCCGGCGACACGATTTTGCTCTTCAACGGCGAGGTCGCCACGGTCGATACTTTCGCCGACGGCGACCGCGTGCCGGTGTATGACCGCCTCTACCTCGGCGGCGCCAACAGCCTGCGCGGTTATGCCTTCCGCAAAGTCGGCATGAAGGATTTCAACGGCAACCCGGTCGGTGGCCGCACGCTGGCGCGCGCGACGGCGGAGTTTACCTTCCCGATCATCGAGCGCGTGCGCGGGGCGGCGTTTTACGACATCGGCTTCGTGAACAAAGCGTCGTTCAACTTCAATCCCGACGATCCCGAGAACGCGCGCAAGAGCTTCCGCATCGACCCGAATCGTCTCGACGACGATCCGAAAACGCCGAATCCCAACCCGACCGGCAACGACCAGCGCAACGTGCTCTTCGGCGGCGGCCTGATGATGGACATCGGCATCGGCGTGCGCCTCGATCTGCCCATCGGCCCGGTGCGCATCGACTACGGCTATCCGCTGACCAACGACGGTTTCAACCGGTCGTCCTACGGCAAGTTTTCCTTCAACGTGGGCTACCAATTTTAGGGGTTGATTGAACAGGCGACCCGGCCTTTAGTCTAAGCCCTCTCCGCCGCCCCGCCCTGGCGCGGCGCCTGCGGTTCGCGCGTATGTAACGGCTTCGGCTGTTGCAGCCAACGAACGCACCGGCGCTGCCGCTCAACCGGTCGGTGATGCGGCGAGGCGACCCGCCCTGGGTCCAGCAGTCCATTCAGTCAGCCAGCCTGTCAGTCCGTCCGCTTTATTCCCTTACTCATTCCGCGTTACCCACACATGAAGAACACTCCCGTTTCGTTTTTGTCGGCTTCCATTGCCGCCGCTGCTCTCCTCGCCGCCCCCGCCCTGTCCGCTTCGGCGCGCGCCGCGGACATGAAGGTCGGCACGGTGGACATGAACAAGATTTTCTCCTCGTATTACAAAACCAAAGACGCCGAGGCGAAGATCAACGAGCAGAAGGCCGCTGCGCAGAGCGAATTCAACTCGCGCATGGACGCCTACCGCAAGAGCCTCGATGAGATCACCCAGATCAACAAAGACCTCGAGAGCAACAAGGCGTTGAGCGCCTCGGCCAAGGAGGAAAAGAGCAAACGGCGCGAAACGCTCATCGCGGAAAACCAGGGTCAGCAGCGCGACATCGAGCAGTTCCGCATGACGCGCGAAAAGCAGATTCAGGAGCAGATCGTCCGCCTGCGCAACCAGATGGTCGAGGACATCATGAAGATCGTCCAGGACAAGGTGAAAGGTGAGAACTTCGATATGATCTTCGACAAGAGCGGCAGCAGCATGAACGGCGTGCCGGTTGTCGTGTTCAGCAAGGACCAGATGGAGTTCAGCGACGACATCATCAAGCAGTTGAACAAGAACCGGCCGCCCGAAGGCGCGGCTCCCGTCGCCCCGGCTCCGCCCGCTGCCGCGCCCGCAGCCTCCGGCCCGAAGGGTGGCGCCACGCCGGCCCCGGTTGCTCCGCCGAAGAAGCCGTAAGCAAAGCGAGCGACTCGCTTGGCGACAAGGACGCATCCAGAGATGGGTGCGTCCTTTCGTTTTTAAGGTAGGGACGCATCTCCGGGGCGTCCGCGTCTGTTGGGTGGCGAAGAGGACAACTCCGAACATCCAACATCGAACGTCGAAACATTCAGAAGTTCTGAAAGATTGGGCGTTCGATGTTCGTTGTTCGGAGTTCTCTGTTCCGGACAGAGAAAGTCACGGACGCCCGCTTGGCCCGCGCTGACAGGACGCGCTATAATCCGCCGTCATGCCAGGACCGCTCCCTCTCACCGTCGCTGAAATCGTCGCCGCCGTCGGCGGAAAACATCTGCTCGGACCGGCTGACCGCGCCATCTCCGGCGTGGCGTCGCTCCAACACGCCACGCCCGCCGACGCCGCCTTTTTCGGCAACGCGCGCTATCTGCCCGCGTTGCGCCGCACCCGCGCCGGGCTCGTCCTGGTGCCGGCGGATTTTGACACGCCGTTTGAGCCGGGCGAACCGGCCAAGGACGCCGCGCTGGTCGGTGTCGCCAACCCAACGCTGGCTTTCTCGAAGCTCATCGAGAAATTCGCACCCGCCGCGCCCGCGTATGCGCCCGGCGTCGCGCCCAGCGCCGTGCTCGGGCGCGACGTAAAACTCGGCGCCGGCGTGTCGATTCAGCCAAATGCCGTGATCGGCGACGGCGCGGAAATCGGCAAGGGCAGCGTGATCGGCGCCGGCTGCGTCGTCGGCCCCGGCGTCATCGTCGGCGAGGATTGTTTGCTGCACCCGCGCGTCGTCCTGCGCGAAGGAACCAAGCTTGGCCGGCGCGTCATCATCCAGCCCGGCGCGGTGATCGGCGGCGACGGCTTTGGCTTCGAGCTGCACGACGGCCGGCATACGAAAATCCCGCAGCTCGGCGGCGTGAAGATCGACGACGACGTGGAGATCGGCGCGAACACCACGATCGACCGCGCCCGCTTCGGTTTCACGCACATCGGCGAGGGCACGAAGATCGACAACCTCGTGATGATCGCGCACAACGTGGTCACCGGCCCGCACTGCCTCATCGTCGCGCAGGTCGGCATCAGCGGCAGCACGCGGCTGGGCAAGTATGTGACACTGGCGGGTCAGGCCGGCATCGTCGGCCACATCGAGATCGGCGACCGCGCCATCATCACGGCCAAAGGCGGCGCGAGCAAAGACGTGCCGCCCGACAGCGTGCTCTTCGGCATGATCGGCGAACCGATCAAAGAAGCGCGGGCCAACCTCGTCAACGTGCGCCGGCTGCCGAAACTGCTCGATAAAGTAAAGCGAATGGAAGCCGAACTGGCGGAACTGCGCGCGCTGATCAAAGCCTCGGGTCGCGAGGGCAGGCCCGCGCTCGGCAATGCCGACGTCGAGGCCGCCTCGGCGGAAGCATGACGTTATTCCAACACGACGATTTCCCGCTCCGTTGTGCTCTGGCCATCGGTGGAGACCACGACGGTGCCGCGGAATTTTTTGCCCTGGAGCAACAGCGGCAGCCAGATCGCGTCGTCGTCCCACATTTCGTCGAACGGTAGCGCGGAGACTGGAAACCAAGCTGGAATCGCCTCTTCGGTTTCATGTGCTTCGCCTTTCCAGGCGTGGGTCAGGAAAACGATGCAGCGCAACGTCAGACCGAGCGGAAATCGAAACTCCAGCTCGCCGTGCGGCTCCGGCGCGAGCGGCGTGATGCCGGTCTCCTCGGCCGTCTCGCGCACCGCGGCCTCGAGCGCGCTCTCGCCCGCGTGCGCCTTGCCGCCGGGGCCGTTGATCTTGCCCGCGCCGATGCCCCGTTTTTTGCGGATCAAAAGCAATCGATCCGTCGGGCGATCATGCACGTAGAGCAGCGTGGCGAGCTGCGGCGGAGCGTGCATCATCGAAAATCGTCACGCCGCGCCGGCGACGAGTTTTTCCACCCCGGCCTCGAAGCGCCCGCGCGCCAGGCGCCGCGGGCGCCCCACCCCCGGGGTAGCGCCCGCCCCCCGCC
>CAXTRS010000323.1:0-5892 GCA_964246635.1 uncultured Chthoniobacterales bacterium
CCCCGGAACATCTGCCGCGTCAGGATTGCTCCCATACTTAGTTCCTCTCAAGAGGAATTTTTCACGCTGTCGCCGGCCGTCGCATCGTAAGTCGCGCCGGAGACCCGGTTCGCCGCGTCCGTGCAAAGGAAAACCACCGAGGGCGCGACCTCGTCCGGCTGCATCCACGGGATAGCCATGACCGCTTGCGGCAGCCGCGCGGCGATGACTTCCTGCTCGGTCGGATTCTCCTTCGCTTCCTTGCCGCCTTCCTTCAGCGCTTCCTTCCAGCGGCCGGGATTGCGCGTCAGCGCCGTATCGACCAAGCCTGGCTCGACGCAGTTCACCGTGATGCCCTCTTTGGCCAGTTCCCAGGCGGCCGATTTCATCAGCCCGATCACGCCCCATTTCGAGGCCGAATAGGCGGAGCCATTCTTGAATCCGCGCCGCCCCTGGCTCGACGCGATGATCACGATGCGCCCGTATTTGCGCGCGAGCATGTGTGGGATGACGGCGCGCAGCGTGTTCGCCGTGCCGGTGAGGTTGACGTCGATGACGTTCTTCCAATTCTCGTCCGACATCTCGGCGAGCGGGCCGTAGATTTGAATCGCCGCGTTCGCAATCACGATGTCGAGCTTGCCGAATTCCTTGATCGCCCGCTCCGTCGCCGCCTTCAACGCCGGCAGGTCGCGGATGTCCGCCTTCACGCCGATCCAGCGCCGCTTTTGCGCTTGGACGAGCTTGCCGGTTTCGTCGAGATCGTCCGGCGTCGCCGGCGGATAAACGAGGTTCGGTGCCGCTTGGGCGCAGATGTCGAGCCCCAGCACGTCCGCGCCCGCCGCCGCCAGCGCCACCGCAATCGCCCGCCCGATCCCACGCGCCGCACCAGTGACGAGCGCCGACTTGCCTTGCAGGCTGAAATTCACGTGCGGCGTTTTGTCACCGACATCGGTCGAAGTCGTCGCGGCCTGTGCGCGGCTACTGCTCAACACCGACGCTCCGACGAGCGCGCTGGCAGAAGCCGCGAGCATGCGCCGACGCGACATCGCGGCTCCGGGGGCAGTGTCGTCAGCGTCTTGGTTCGGCGGCGTCTCAGGATGTGACGATGGCGATGCGGAGTTGGCGTCAGCGTTGGTTTGCATGCCTCTAGAACGCACAGGCGCGCTTCTGTGGTTTTATGTCTAAAGGGTCAGCCGCGTGCTGCCGCCGGTGGGGGAAAAGCGCAAAATCCCACAGGCTAACCTCGTCTCCTTCGTCGCAGACTTGCCGCCAGGATTTGTCAAACCTTTTCAGAAGATTCTTTGAACCTTTTCAAAAGGCTGTGCCAGCGCCCTTCGTCAGCGCAGGGGAAACGTTTGTGCAGTTTGCGAACTTCCTTTTGAACAGGCGAACTCTTGGCCATGGTTTCACCAGGCTCCAGAGCAACAATTGCCCGATAAGCCTCGATGAAAGCACAAGCTCCAATCATTACCTCTTTCGTTCTCTCGCTTTCGGCGGCAGACTTTGCTCCGCGATCTTCTTTCGTTCTCTCGCCTTCGGCGGCAAATTTGGCGCCGCGGTAGTAGGATTCGATGAGCGCGACGAAGTCGGTCCGCATCGTAAAGGGGAGGTTCCGGCAGCATAGCGGCTGGTCCTTTTTATGTTGAGGAATAGTCACAAACCCCGCGCCAATGACTCGCAAACGCAGAAGGTAAAGCATCCGCCACCATCTCATCGAGTGAGAGCGATTGGACAAAGCGCGCTCCGCCCGGTCCAGCGCCAGCCAGGCATCGTGGAGTTTCGCCGCCCAGATGCGCTCGGCCTGGCGTTGCAAGCCGGGCAGGTTTTCTTCGCCTGCATCAGACCCTTCGAAGTAAATCACCTTCCATTGGCCAATGACTTCCCCTTGTTCGATGGAGAGCTTAGCCCCAGGAGCCACGTCATAGAGCGAACAATACGCTTGCTCGAGAACCTTGCCGAGGCCGATGAATCGGCCGGCAGCTGGTTGAGACGCAAACTGGGAAAAGATCGCCTTTAGGCGCATTCCTTCCAGCAGGTGGGCTTCTGCCTGCCGCAATTCGATGATCGCCGTAAGGTATTCGGCTCTGGCCGCGTCGAGTCCCGCGAGATAGCCCAAGGCATCGACGATCCTGCGGTTCGCATCGAAGAAGCAGCCCAGCTTCGCGAGGCCGAGGCCATAGATCGCCTCCGCGGAGGCGCGCACTTCCATGTAGGTGATACTTTCCGACGGCGCCATCTCGAAACACACATCCAGCGCCACCCAGCAGAGCGCGCAGACCCCGCGCCACATCAGCCTATTTGTTCTTCGCTCTTCCGCGGCGGTGCTTTGGTCTTCAGTAATGGTGATTTCTTCAAAATTCGTCCGTTGAGCCAAGGCATCGGCTTTATCGAGCAGGGCGACGGCCAGCGGCCGCAAAGGATATCCTGTATATTCATAGCGCCGCACAAACCGGTCGCGCGCCTTCTGACACCACCTGAAAAGGTCTTCCGAGGGCAACCGCCTTGAAACTGAAAGAACTGAAAGTCTGATCCGCCGCAGGAGCCAACTGAATGGCTCGACGCTCCCTCCGAGGATGCGACTGACCGATTCGGGTAAATGGTCCGCGTCAACTTCTAGCCATTCCTTCCACCATGTCTCGGACTCAGAGGCATAAACATCAATCGGCTGCATCCAAGGTTCTTCAGCAGTGTCTGCAGGCTTCTGGGTTTTCGTCGCGTCGCCAGTCTGCGGAAGAGGCGCCTCCAGCAGGAAGAGTTTCCGATCTGCCACCCGGTGAAAACCACGGTTGCGCATCTGCGTGCCCCGGCTCGTAGGCTGGCGCCGGAATTGAGCCAATAGGAAACTGTGCGCATTCTGTGCTTGTGCAGGAGAATAGAGTTGTTCAAACTTGGTTTTCACTTCCTTGCCGAACTTCTCGGCCGGTGTCTCCTGCAACTCGCCCACCGCCTTCTCGTCGTGCCGCGCAGAGTTTAACCGAAACCAGGTATCGCCCATGTGGCCCTGCAGCCAGCTGCGGAGCTGGAAGCAGCCAAATTCCAGCAGACGGCTAAGCTCAAAATAGCCTCTCCGCGCGAGCCGCCGCTGATACGCCGCTCTTGCCCAGTCTTTCTTGGGGGAGTTCAATTTCGGCGAATTGGCTTTAACCGCATGAATGATGGCTTGGCCAAAGTGATAAAGAGCTTCCAGATACGGTTCCGAGTGTCCGCTCGAGCGATGGGCGCGAGCAAACCAGTCGCCGATAAAAAAGTGCATGCGGCTTTTCACCTGCTCCGCGGTGATGGACGATTTTTCCTGGTCCGCGGTGCCGGGTGATTTGTTACCTTCAGGAGGGTAAAACGCCGTTTTGGCGTGGTAGAGCGCCTGGATGCCTTGGTAGGTATCTCCATACATCCACCAAAAGTTCCCCGGCTTGAGACGAAAAATGGGCCGGTCCGGGCTGAAGCTCCCCGCGCCTCTGGGTTCAAGCCACTTCTCCGCCAGGCGCGATCTTCCCCAATCGTTGTCGTAACCCTCGCAACTGAATGGATGGATGAACGGAGTCACCCCTTCGCAAAAGAACGACACAAACTGGCGTGATCGCCGGAACAGCGTGGAGGCGAAAAGCGCCCGGTCTGCTCGGAACTGCTCGCGGTTCGGAATGCCTTGTCGAAAGATCCTGGATTCCGCGATTTCACGCAAGATTTCTTTGAATAACTCATCAGGTTTGGTGTCGAGCCGATCACAAACGTGGAAGGCATCTTTGATGGCTGGGTTTTTCTCGATCTCGAGCGACTCCGGCAGGTGAAACTTATCACTGACTATGGTGTTAAATTCAGGGTTGACATTCGACGACGGAAGTTTGGCTCGTTCCGCCAGCGCCTCCTTGATCTCGGTAATCGCCTTTTCATCATGTTTGCTATGCTCGGAATCATACGGCGCATAGATAAGCCGGATGCCATTCGGTTTGCCGCCCTCTGCTCCACGGATGGTCGCCAGTGCTCGCAGGACCAAAGTGAAAATTTCAAATTCTCTGACTTTCCAGCAGTTTCCCTCCCAACTGGCGGAGCCGCCGTGTCCATTCCGGCCGTAGAGGGTAAAAGTCCATCGGCTGGCATCAACGTTCCAATGCGCCAAGAGTTCCGAGAGATACTTTGCCAGTTTCCTGACGTAGCCCTTCTTGCTGGCGTTCTTCTCGACGGGCACCAGGGACTCCGGCAACGCAATTGGGCAGTGATCCTTGTGGAACCGCCCGGTCTGCAAGGCAATGGTCATCAGGATCTCCCCGAGCACGGCCGCGCTGTCGGGATAGTCTTCGAGCTCAATCCAGACGCTGTAGGGACGAGCCTCCACGGCTTTGCGCAGCCGGCGCACCATGCCATGGGCTCCATGCACGAGAATCGGCTTTGGCTTCTCCGAGTATCTCGACAGCTTTTCGTTCAAGTCCAGCAGCAGCTTATCGTCTTTCAGCAGGTCGTTCCCGTTTTCGCCCTCCTGGTTTGCCTTGCGGTCTGCCTTCTCGGCCGGTGGAGGCAGGGAAGTCTCCGGCGGCCCTTTGTGGGTAAATGCATACACGAGCCCCGGCCGGGGCAATCCGAGCGCAAGCTGCTCGTGGATGGCATAAAACAACAGGTCGGGCCGGTCTGTGCACGTGAGATGAAATTTCTTCTCGTCGTAGCGGCCGAAATGGTGTCGAACCACGTCCACATCACTCTGCTTGAACGCCACCCAAAATATTTGCGCTTCTTCGGGATTGGTATCCAAATAGTGCTTCATCATCTCGACGCATCTCATGTCGCCGGCAGAGTAGCCCGCGACGAGGAGCAGGCCGGGACTTGAGGTGATGGTGCCCTTCGAGGTATTGGCGTCCTCTCGGTAGGGTCCATTGATGAAGCTCGCGAAACGATCGAGATCTCTCCGAGTAGGGCGCTGGTTGATGGTAGGATCTGCGCGGGTCTCGTGGAGTTCGCCGTGCAATTTGACGATCGTGGGCTGGGCGAGGACGAGTTCCACCTCCGGCAGTGCGCCGGCGACGCTGACCGGGATCGCCCGCAGCTCCTCGTTGGCCTCTGCGAAGGTCTCCTCGATCAGGTTGTCGAAATTCGTCGTCAGGATCGTGCGCGTGCGTGCCTGCCGCGCCAGGTGGCACAGCATTACATGGCCCAGATTGTGTTTTCTCCCCTTCGTAATAAATAAGTTGAATGCATCGATAATACCTTGATCTGGTTCCTCCTCGATGTCGTGATATTTAGAATTGATCGGGCGGAGCCTGGCGAGGAACACCAGGGTGCTCATCCAATCGCACAGAGCACGCACCGCCGCCCCTTGAATAAAGGCGGGACTCGTTCGCGAGATCCCCGGTGGCGGAGTATGGAGTTGTTGGAGCGCGTTCGGAGTAAAGGTCGCGCGAAAATCTTGCATCTCGGCATCATTTTTCCTGGCCGTCGAGGTATCGCGCAGGACCTCAGGGATGCGGGGTATTTTCCACCAGATCGCCTGCCTGCGGAGTTCTTGCCTGGGATTGAGAACTCCGACGGTGCCGGATGACTGCTCCGCCACGGTGGTCGCCGGGACGATGTCCAGAACTTTGCCTTTGTCTTCTCCCGATTCGGGTATCACAGGCTTGGCCTTAACATCATCGCAGAGGGATCTGAGCCACTTCAAAATATCATCTTTCGCAGCTTTGACTTCCGTTTGGTTAGGCTGCTTTGGCCAGCCGCGCTGCTTGATGTCGTAGAATTCTGTGATTACCCGGTAGGTCGTCCAGGCGAGGTAATCGGCGAAGGTCTGGCCGGTCATGATCCCCGACGGGGTCGAGAGGCCGCTGCCGATGAAAGGGACCAGGCTGTGGCCGTGTCGCAGCTTGCGCGCGACTTGTTGCGCAAATTTGAGCGGGGCATCCCACTTTTCCTCTTGTGTCATCAGGGCAGGTAGAG
>CAXTRS010000324.1:0-5860 GCA_964246635.1 uncultured Chthoniobacterales bacterium
CGGGCACCCGGCCGCGGCGGACCCCACGCCTGCGCACGCCGCCTTTGAAGCGCCGGCCGTCAATCTGCCGGCGCGGCTCGATGGCCACGATGTCTTCCACGCCCCGGAGCAAATCCGCGCCCCAGCTCGCGCTGAGTCCGCGCAGTTCGTAAATGTAAACGCCCTGCGCGTCGAAGTCTTCGTGCAGCGTGAGCGCAAGCTCGAAGCGGCGGCCCTGCAACCGCGCTTTCAGCTCGCGGATCGGCGTCACGTCTTCCTCGCGAAACAGGCGGTTGAGATCGGCGTTGGCAGCGTCGGTGCGCTGGTTGTTCGTCAGGCCGAACGGGTTCAAGCACGGCACGATGAATACGGGCAGCTCGCCAGCGCGGGCGATGGCGGGAAGGTGCGTTTCCGCCCATTGCGCGAGCGCCTCCGGCGGCGCCGGCTCGTCGCCGTGAATGCCCGCTGACGCGTAGAGGCCGCCACGTTTGCCCTCGGCGGCCGGGCGCGTTTGCAGGCAGTAGAGCGTGAAGTCGCCGGCTTGCGCGAGCGGTTCCAGTTTCAAGCCGCAGGCGCGCGCGATTTTTTTCCACCGCTGCACGAGCCGGCCGTAATCGTGGACGTGGTGCGCTTCGTCGCGAAACTCCGTCAGCGGCCGGGAGAAGAGCGCCCCGGATTTGGATTCTTCGCGGAGACGTTTCTGGGAATCGGCGTCGAGGCTCATGGTGCGGCGGGAAGCGGAGCCGCCGGATTCGACTCCGCGCCGCCGAGCGCGCTCAAGAGCTTGCCGTGCACGCCGTCAAAACCGCCGTTCGAGAACACGACGACCACGTCGCCGGGACGCGCGAGTTCCTTCGTGCGCGCGACGATTTCTTCCGTGCTGTTTTCGTAAAAGGCCTGCCGGCCCAGCGCGCGGATGTCTTCGACCACGCGCTCGGGTTTCAGGCGCTCGGCCTCGGGGATTTGTTCGAGCCGGGCGACGCGCGCCATGACCACGCCGTCGGCTTCCGCGAACGCCGCGCCGAGCTGGTTTTGGAACACCGCGCGCCGCGTCGTGTTCGAGCGCGGCTCGAAGAGCGCCCACAGCCGCCCCTCCTCCGGGACGTGCTGCTGCCGGATGCCGCGCAGCGTTTCGCGGATCGCGGTCGGGTGGTGACCGAAGTCGTCGATGACCTTCACCCCGCCCGCTTCGCCGCGCACTTCCTGCCGGCGGCGCACGCCGGTGAAGCTCGCCAGGCCGGCGCGGATTTTTCCGGTTTCGACGCCGTAGAACCGCGCCGCCGCGATCGCCATGCAGGCGTTGCGCACGTTGAACTCTCCCGTCATCGGAAACGCGAATTCCTCGCCGCCGAGCGTGAAGTGGCTGCTGTTTCCTTCGTAGCGAACGTCCGCGATTTTTCCCTCTTTCGACGCGGCCTCACCGAAGCCGATCGGCACCTTACGCGCGAACGCCGCGCTCGTCACGTCGAGACAGTTAGGATCGTCGGCGTTGAGCAGGATCGACCCATTCGAGGGCACGATATTCACCAGCCGGCGGAAGCTCAGCTTGATGTCGTCGAGGCTCCCGAAAATGTCGGCGTGATCGAACTCGACGTTGTTGATGACGAGCAGCTCCGGCAGGTAGTGGACGAATTTGCTGCGCTTGTCGAAAAACGCGGTGTCGTATTCGTCGCCTTCGATCACGTAATATGGCGACGCGCCGAAGTGCGCGCCCTGGCCGAAGTTCTTCGGCAGCCCGCCGATCATGTAGCCGGGCGCGAGGCCGGCGGATTGCAGCAGCCACGCGGTGAGCGAAGTCGTCGTTGTTTTGCCGTGTGTCCCGGTAATGACCAGGTTGTGCCGGCCGCGCAGGAAAAAGAATTTCAACACTTCCGGCAGCGAGCAATACGGCAGCTTGCGGTTGAGCACTTCCTCGACTTCGGGATTGCCGCGCCGAATCGCGTTGCCGACGATGATGAGCTCCGTCTCCGCCGGGATGTTCTCCGCCCGGTAGCCTTTGGAAAGCGCGATGCCTTTCTCTTCGAGGAACGTGGACATCGGCGGGTAGATGTCCTCGTCCGAGCCGGTGACCGTGTAGCCTTGGTCGCGCAACGCCGCCGCAACGGCGCCCATCGCGGTGCCGCAGATGCCGAGAAAGTGGACATGATGAAGGTTGTTGAACATGGGAACGCGGCTGCTTGGAAAGAAAACGGTTGCTTCTAGCCGAGGTGGAGGGCGATGGCAACCGCGCCTTCGGCAGTCCGCGCGGTTGAGCACAGCCGGATTCGACCGCAGGTTTCTGTAGTCATGACTTTTCCGCTTTCCGTGCTCGACCTGTCGCCGATCAGTGCGGGCATTGGCGGCGCGCAGGCGCTGCGTAACACGCTCGACCTCGCGCAACTGATCGACCGACTTGGCTACACGCGCTACTGGCTGGCTGAGCACCACAACATTCCCAGCGTCGCGAGCACCGCGCCGGAGGTCATGATCGCGCACGTCGCCAACGTCACGACCCGAATGCGAGTCGGCTCCGGCGGCGTCATGCTGCCGAACCATGCGCCGCTGCACGTGGCGGAGATTTTCCGGGTTCTCGAATCGCTGCACCCCGGCCGCATCGATCTCGGCGTCGGCCGCGCGCCGGGCTCCGATCAGCTCACCGCGCTGGCATTGCGCCGCTCCGACAGCAGCCGGCGCTTCAATCCTTCCGATCTCGGCGCGCAGATCGAGGAGATGCGCGGGTTTGCCGGCGGCGGATTTCCGAAAGGCAATCCGTTTTCCGAAGTGGAAGCACTTCCCGAAGATGTCGCACTGCCGCCGGTCTGGATTCTCGGCTCCAGCGATTACGGCGCGCGCCTCGCCGCGGAACTCGGCCTCGGCTTCGCGTTCGCGCACCATTTCAGCCCGGCGATGACGGAGGTCGCCACGCGGCTTTACCGCGAAAAGTTCCAACGCTCCACGAGCAGCGGTCTCGCGCGCCGCCACCTCATTCTCACCGTCTCCGTCCTTTGCGCCGACACCGACGCCGCAGCCGACCGGTTGGCCGCGTCGCTCGAACTCGCCGGCATGCGGCGGGCCAACGGCGAATACGCACCCATCCCCAGCCCGGAGGAAGCGCTCGCGTATCCTTATTCCCCTTGGGAACGACAGCAGGCGCTGAGCTATCGCAGCCAGCACATTATCGGGACACCGCCGGTCGTGAAGCAGGAAATCGAAACACTCGCCGCGGCGACCGGCGCGGACGAAATCATGGTCACGACCACCACGCACGCGCACGCGGCGCGGCGGCGCTCTTACGAATTGCTGGCCGAAGTGTTCGGTCTTTCCAAAGGAGCGGCGGATTAGAAATTTGCGTGTCGCCCGCGCGCGACAGCACCAACAATCCCGATACTTGGGGACTATGAGAATGCCTCATCCCCTCCGCGCCGCCTGCGGGGCCCTCGGCGCGACGATTTTATTCTGCGCGAGTGTTCTCGCGGTGCAAGGAGCCGAAATCAAAGTGTTCAGCTCGGTCGGCATCAAGGCCGTCACCGACGAGGTTTTGCCGCAATTTGAAAAAACGACCGGGCACAAAGTGGCCTTCACGTTCGACACCGCCGCGAACTTGAAGAAAAAGATCGAGGCCGGCGACGCGTTTGACGTCGCGATCCTCACCGCGCCGATGGTGGACGAACTCGTCAAGTCCGGCAAACTCACGGCGGCGAGCCGCAAGGACATTGCCCGCTCCGGAGTTGGCATCGCGGTGAAAAAAGGCGCGCCGAAGCCCGACATCAGCACGCCCGAGGCGCTCAAGCGCACGCTGCTCAACGCAAAATCCGTCGCGTATTCCGAGACCGGGGCGAGCGGCGTGTATTTCGCCAGCCTGCTGCAAAAGCTCGGCATCGCGGACGAAATGAAAGCGAAGGGGCAGCTCATCATGAACCCCTCGCCCATCGAGGTCACGGCCCGCGGCGAGGCGGAGCTGGGCGTGCGGTTGATCAGCGAGATTCTCGCGGTGCCCGGCGCCGATTTTGTCGGCCCGCTGCCGGGCGATTTGCAGAATTACACCGTGCTGACCGCAGGCACCAACGCAGCGGCGAAAGAGCCCGCGGCGGCGAAAGCGTTTGTTGATTTTCTCACCGGTCCCACCGCGGCGCCGGTGATGAAAGCCAAGGGAATGGAAGCTCCTGGCGCGGCGAAATAACCCGGATACGCCGATGGCTGAGAAACGCCCCGAAGAATTGCGCAGCCACCGTTGGTATGGCGTGCACGACATGCGCTCGTTCGGCCACCGGTCGCGCACCGCGCAGATGGGTTATCACCGCTCCGATTACGCGGGCAAGCCGGTGATCGCGATCGTCAATACGTGGAGCGACATCAACCCGTGCCACACGCATTTCAAGGCGCGCGTCGAAGAGGTGAAGCGCGGCATCTGGCAGGCCGGCGGATTTCCGGTGGAGATGCCAGCCATGTCGCTGGCCGAGCCGTTCCAAAAACCGACTTCGATGCTGTATCGCAACTTCCTCGCGATGGAGACCGAGGAACTCTTACGTTCCTATCCCGCGGATGGGGCCGTGCTGATGGGCGGCTGCGACAAGACGACGCCGGCGCTGCTCATGGGCGCCATCTCGATGAACGTGCCGGCCATCTTCCTGCCTGCCGGGCCGATGTTGCGCGGCGACTGGGGCGGCGCGGTGCTCGGCAGCGGCAGCGACACCTGGAAGTATTGGGCCGAGCTGCGCGCCGGCAACATCACGATGCAGGATTGGGACGAAATCGAAAACGGCATCGCGCGTTCGCCCGGCCATTGCATGACGATGGGCACGGCCTCGACGATGACGAGCGCGGCCGAGGCGCTGGGCTTCACGCTGCCCGGCGCGGCGTCGATTCCCGCGGCCGACTCGCGTCACGCCGCGATGGCGACGCTCACCGGCAAACGCATCGTCCAGATGGTCTGGGACGATCTCAAGCCGTCCGACATTCTCAGCGCCGCTTCCTTCGACAACGCCGTGACCACCGTGCTCGCCATCGGCGGCTCGACGAACGCGGTCGTTCACCTCATCGCCCTGGCCCGGCGCGCCGGCATCCCGTTCGATCTCGACCGTTTCGACGCCCTGGCCCGCACGACGCCGCTGCTCGCGAATATCCGGCCGTCGGGCGCGTATTTGATGGAGGATTTTTTCTACGCCGGCGGCTTGCGCGCGCTCCTCGCGCGGCTGAACGGCAGCCTGAAGCGCGAGGCGCTCACCGTCAACGGCCGCTCGCTCGGCGAAAATGTCGAGGGCGCGAAAGTTTTCAACGACGACGTCATCCGGACGCTCGAAAAACCGCTGGTTTCTTCCGACAGCCTGGCGGTGTTGCGCGGCAATCTTGCGCCCGACGGCGCGGTCATCAAACCGCCCGCCGCCGAGCCGCACCTGCACCGGCATGCGGGCAAGGCCGTCGTCTTCGAGGATTACAACGCGATGGCCGAGCGCATCGACGATCCCGATCTGCCGGCGGACGAAAATTCCGTGCTCGTGCTCAAGAACGCGGGACCGCTCGGCGCGCCGGGCATGCCGGAGTGGGGCCAGTTGCCGATTCCCAAGAAACTCCTGCAAAAAGGCGTGCGCGACATGCTGCGCATTTCCGACGCGCGCATGAGCGGCACCAGCTACGGCGCGTGCGTGCTGCACGTCGCGCCCGAGTCGTATGTCGGTGGTCCGCTCGCTTTCGTGCAGGATGGCGACATCATCGAACTCGACATCCCCGCTCGCCGCTTGACGCTGCAGGTCAGTGACGAGGAACTCGCCCGCCGACGCGCTGCGCGGAAGGCGCCGCCGCCGCGTTATCTGCGCGGCTACGGCGCGTTGTTTTCGGCACACATCACGCAGGGGAACGGGGGGTGCGCCGTGGGGTGGCGGGCGAGCGGCGCCGCGGGGGCCGC
>CAXTRS010000325.1:0-5816 GCA_964246635.1 uncultured Chthoniobacterales bacterium
GCGGGGGTGCTCCTCTCGCCTGGTGTTTTTCCGGCCCGGCGGGGGTGGGGTTGGACACCCCCCCCCGCTACAGGCCGAGAAAATTCCGCAACAGCCGCTTGCCCTCGACGGTGAGGATGCTCTCCGGATGAAACTGCACGCCGTGAATGGGAAACTCCCGATGGCGCAGGCCCATGATTTCGCCCTCTGCGGTTTCGGCGTTGATCGTCAGGCACGCCGGCACACTCTCGCGACGGACGATGAGCGAATGGTAGCGCGTGGCCTCGAAGGGGCTCGGCAAATCAGCAAAAACGCCGCTGCCGTCGTGCAGAATGGGCGAGGTTTTTCCGTGCATCAAACGCTCCGCGCGCACGACCTCGCCGCCGAAGACTTCACCGAGACATTGGTGGCCCAGACAAACGCCGAGGATCGGCGTGCCGCGCGCGCCCAGCGTGCGGATGATCTCGCGGCTGACGCCGGCGTCCGCGGGCGTCCCGGGCCCGGGTGAGATGCAGATGCGCGCCGGCGCCAGGGCGGCGATTTCCTCGATGCTGATTTCGTCGTTGCGCCGCACCACCGGCTCCGCGCCCAACTCGCCGAAATACTGGACGAGGTTGTAAGTGAAGGAGTCGTAATTGTCTAAGACGAGAAGCACGGCGGGGAAGGTTCTTGAACCTTTTTCTCACACGATTTTCGTCACACGATTCTCCTCATCCACCAGCACCACGCGCGGCTCCCAGCGATCCAACCCGGGCGTATCTTCGTCGGCGTGCACGAACGCCATCACGATGGCGATGTCGCCTTTCTGAAATTGGTGCGCCCCGGCGCCGTTGATCTGGCAAATCCCGCTGCCCGCCGCGCCGGCCAGTGCATAGGTTTCCAGCCGGTTGCCGTTGGTCACGTTGGCGACGAGCACTTTTTCGTGCGGCAAAATTCCGGCGGCGCGCAGCAGATCGGTGTCGATGGTGATCGACCCGTTGTAGTCGAGGTCCGCGTCGGTGATGGTGACGCGATGAATTTTGCCGCTGAGAAAAGTGCGCTGAAACATGGGTGAGCGTGGGACTTTTCCTACGTTTCCATCTGCCGCGCAAATTCGACCGCACGCAACACGCCGCGCGCCTTGTCGACCGTTTCCTCGTATTCGCCCGCTGGTGTCGAATCGGCAACCACGCCGGCGCCGGCCTGCACGAACGCGCGGCCGTCTTTCAACACGACGGTGCGCAACGCGATGCAACTGTCGAGATTGCCGTCGAAACCGAAGTAACCCACCGCGCCGGCATATGCGCCGCGCTTGCTCTTTTCGAGTGCGTTGATGAGCTGCATCGCGCGCACTTTCGGCGAACCCGAGACCGTGCCAGCCGGAAACGTCGCGCGCATCACGTCGAACGCACTGCACCCCGCGCGCAGCCGGCCGGTGACGTGACTGACGATGTGCTGCACGTGCGAATATTTTTCGATCACCATGAGATCGGGCACCCGCACGCTCCCCCACTCCGCCACGCGCCCGACATCGTTGCGGCCGAGATCGACGAGCATGAGGTGTTCGGCGCGCTCCTTCGGGTCGGCGAGGAGCGCGGCGGCCAGCGCGGCGTCCTCGGCTTCGTCGCGCCCGCGCCGATACGTGCCGGCGAGCGGGCGCAACTCGACCGTGCCTCCGCGGGCCCGCACATGGACCTCCGGCGAACTGCCGACAAGCGCGAAACGCGCGCCGAATTTCAAGACGAACATATACGGCGACGGGTTGATGAAACGCAGGGCGCGATAGAGCGAGAGTGCGTCGCCGCGATAGGGCGTCTCGAAACGCTGGGAAAGGACACACTGAAAGATGTCGCCCGCGCGGATGTGCGCCTGTCCGCGCGTGACAGCGGCTTCGTATTCCGCGCGGCTCATGTTGCTGGCGACTGGCTCCGATGCCGATCCATCCGTGGGCAAACTGGGCAGCATGGCCACGGGCCGCAGAGTGCCAGGAGAAAGTAGCCGCCGCGCGAGCCGCGCGAGCTTGCTGCGCGCCTCGTCATAAGCCACGGCAGGGTCGGCGGCGTCGCGCAGAAAAACGTTCGCCACCAGCCGCAGCCGCCGGTGGCGATGGTCGAAGACGAGCAGGGTGTCCGTGATCAGAAAGAGCGACTCCGGCAAGCCGAGTTCGTCGGTTGGAGACGGTGGGACGGTCGGCTCGAAAAAACGCACGGCGTCGTAGCCGAGAAAGCCGACCGCGCCGCCGAGAAACGGCGTGGTGTCGCCGTCGGCCGGCGGGGCGGGCCGATAGCGCGACAGAAAGGTTTCCAACTCGCGCAACGGGTCGGTTGCCGTCTGGAAAATCTGCGGCGCACGGCCGGTTTCGGTGAGACGGATTTCCCGCCCGCGACTTTCAAAGATCGCGGCCGGCCGGTTGCCCAGAAAGGAATAGCGACCGATCGCGTCGCTCTTCTCCGCGGATTCCAAAAGGAACGCACAACCCTCCTCGTCTTCGTCGGCGTCGAGCAGCTTCTGGAACGCAGCGACAGGCGTCTCGCAATCCGCCATCAGCTCGACGGCGAGGGAGACGAGGTTGTAGCGTCCGCTCCGCGCCAGCTCAAGGAATTCCGCGCGCCCCGGCTGCACCGGCAGGTCGCCCGCATGCAAGGTCTTCACTGCTGAACCGCGGGTTCGCGGGAGGATGGATAAACTGCCGCCGGATCGAACACCGGCTGCTCGGAAATTGCCGCCGGCGAGCCTTCGCGCGCGAGCGGCTGAAAGAAGCAACTCGCGTAGCCGGTGTGACACGCCGCGCCGCCGCGCTGCCGGACTTGAAAGAGCAGCGCGTCCCCATCGCAATCCCGAAACCCTGCGACGAATTCCTGCGTGTGGCCGCTCGTCTCGCCCTTCAGCCAGAGCTTCCCGCGCGAGCGGCTCCAGAAGTGCAGCAGGCCAGTTTCCAGCGTCCGCTCCAGCGCTTCGCGATTCATCCACGCCATCATCAACACCCGCCCGCCTTCGGGCCGGTCGTCGGACGCCTCTTGCACGATGGCGGGAACCAAGCCGTCGGCGTTGAATTTCAGGGTGTCGAGGTCGGGTCGAAGCGTCTGCATAATCGGGCTCGCGCCGGCGGCGCGGCGGGCAACTACGCCGCACCCGCGCGGGAGCGCAAATTCTTCAGGGCGGAAAACGCGGGCATGCTTCTAGCTAAAAGAAACGGCGCGTCATGGAGTCCAAACTCACCAGTGAGGAATACGCTCAGATTTTGCAGACCATCGAGATGTTTGAAGTCATCTCGTCGGCCGAGCCGGGGGACTGTCAAAGCTACGACATTCTCAAGGAAGCCTACCTGAAAATCGGCCAGACCGAAGCGGCGCTGCAAGTCTCGCGCAAGCTGGCCGAGGCTTACCTGCACATGGGCCTGTATTCCTCGGCCCTGCTCGAGTGCGAAGGCATCCTGCAACAGCAGCCGGAGTCGCCCGACATCATCGCCCTGATGGGCGAGATCGAAAGCCGCACGCACAATCGCCCGGCTACTACTCCTTCGACCTCGAAAGCGACGGGCGCGGGCGCGAATGGCGTCAACGGCGCAAACGGCCGGCACAGCGTGCCCATCGGCATGCCGCTCGACTCCATCGAAGAAGAGGAAACGTCCAACCTCATCGCGCTCGGCGGCCAGCGCCGCGGCGACGCGTTCGACCCCGACGAAGCGCTGGCGGCCGACGACGGCAACGAGCCGTTTGCGCGCTTTCTCGTGCACCATCGCATCGTGCCCGAGGACGAGGCGGTGTCCGCGCTCGAACGGGTCCGCCGCGCCAACGAAAACCTCACGAAATCCGGCGGCCAGACGCTGGCCGTGTCGCTGCTCGACGAGCTCGTGCGCGCCAGCGCGAAGGAATCCGACCAGGTGCTCAGCAGCCTGATCGACGCGACGAAGTTCGGCTACATCCCGCTGGAGTATTACGACATCGACCGCTCGGTCGTGCGCATGCTGCCGGAGAGCCTGACCCTGCGCCGGCTCATGGTGCCTTTCGACATCGTCAGCCGCACGATGATGATCGCGCTCTGCAATCCTTTCGACGGCATCGCCAAGGAGATCGCGCAGAGCCATCTCGACTATCACATCCAGTGGTATCTGGCGAAACCCGAGTCCATCGCGCGAGTCCTGCGCGACGTCTATCGCCTCGACGCGCGCGATTAAACCACTCCGCACTCCGCACTTCCCATGAGCGCCAAATCTTTCGGAGAACGCATTGCCGACATCCTCATCGAGGACGGCCTGCTCCTGCCCGCGCAACTCGAAGAAGCGCAGGAACTCCAAAAGAAACAGGGCGGCCGGCTGCTGAAATTGCTGACGGACAAACAATTCGTCACCGAGCAGGACATGGCGATTTCCATGGGCCGCTGCCTGGACAAACCGCCGGTCAATCTGGGCAAGCTGCGCATCCCCGAAGAGGTGATGAACCTCGTGCCGAAAGACATGGCGAAGGGTTACAAATTAGTGCCAGTCGCGCTCGTTGCGAACAAGCTGTTCATCGCGATGGCCGACCCGATGAACATCCTCGCGCTCGACGATCTGCGCGCGCGCACAAAGCTCGACATCCTGCCGATGATCGCCACAGAGCGCTCGATCAACGAAGCGCTCAGCGGCGTGCACAGCGCGGCCGGTGCAATCGACGAAGTGATGCGCAAGGCTGCCGCCGACATGCAGGCGGAGGAGGACGCGGCCGACGTTGAAGCCATTGGCACCAAGCGCCGCGAAGACATCGACCTCGACAAGCTCGCGCACGACAGCGAGGACGGACCGGTCATCAAGATCGTCAACCTGATCCTCGTCCAGGCGCTCAAGGACAAAGCGAGCGACATCCACATCGAACCGGCCGAGCGCAACATCCGGTTGCGCTACCGCGTGGACGGCAACCTGATGGAGGCCGCCGGCCCGCCGAAAAATCTGCAGAACGCCATTGCCTCGCGCATCAAAATTCTCGCCGGCCTCAACATCGCCGAGCGCCGCGTGCCGCAGGACGGCCGCTTCCGCATCAAGGTGCAGGGCAAGGAAGTCGATCTGCGCATTTCGTTTCTGCCGACGGTGTATGGCGAGAAGATCGTCATCCGCATTCTCGACAAAGGCTCGCTCCAGACGAGCATCGACAACCTTGGCTTGGACGAGGCGACGCTCGCCAATTTCCGCAAGGCCATCGACGCGCCGCACGGCATGATCCTGGTCACCGGCCCGACCGGTTCCGGCAAGACGACGACGCTCTATTCCGTGCTCAGTGAGCTGAACAAGCCGGAATACAACATCGTCACCGTCGAAGACCCAGTCGAGTATCAGCTCAACGGCATCAACCAGGTCGCCGTGAAAGCGGAGGTCGGCCTCGATTTTTCCAGCGCGCTGCGCTCCATCCTGCGCCAGGACCCGGACATCGTGATGATCGGAGAAATTCGCGACAACGAAACCGCCGACATCGCGGTGAAAGCCGCGCTCACCGGCCACCAAGTGCTCTCGACCCTGCACACCAACGACGCCGCCGGCGCGATCACGCGACTCGACGACATGGGCATCGAGCCGTTCCTCATCGCCAGCTCGGTGTTGCTCACCTGCGCGCAACGTCTCGTGCGCCGCGTCTGCCCGAACTGCAAGGAGGAATTCACGCCCGAGCCGGAGATTTTCCAAAAGCTCGGCATCGAGTCCAACGGCCAGGACATCCTGTTCCAAGGCAGCGGCTGCGACCGTTGCAAAAAACGCGGCTATCTCGGCCGCGCCGCGCTGCTCGAAGTGCTGCCGGTGAGCGAGTCGATCCGCCGTTTGATCATCAAGCGCGCCAGCGCCGCGGTCATCAAAAACCAGGCGCTCAGCGAAGGAATGAAGACCCTGCGCC
>CAXTRS010000326.1:0-5784 GCA_964246635.1 uncultured Chthoniobacterales bacterium
CGTCGCCGAAAAATAGCAATGACGCGTGGCGGGTTGCGGGTGGCGCGGTGCGCGCCCCGCCCTCCGCCCAACGCCAGCCAACAGGAACCCACACCCCGCAACCCGCAACCCGTAACCCGCAACTCTCCGCCATGAGCCTTTCCCGCCGCTCCTTCCTTCGCCAGGCCGCTTGCGCCGCCGTCGGCACGACTTCCATTGCCTCGACCGTTTGGAACCTGCGCGGCATCAACGCCGCCGCGGCGCAATCGCTCGACGTCTTCTCCGATCCGAACGCGGACGAGACTCGCGCGCTCGTCTGCCTGTTTCTGTATGGCGGCAACGACGCGAACAACGTGATCATCCCGCGCGACGACGCCACCTACGCTGCCTCCGCCGCGGCGCGCGGCCCGCTCGCCATCGCGCAAAACACGCTGCTGCCAATCTATCCGGCGAGGACCGATGGTCGCGATTACGGGCTGCACCCGAGCATGCCGGAGTTGCAATCGCTCTTTAACAACGACCGGAAACTCGCCCTCCTTGCCAACGTCGGCACGCTCGCTGTGCCGACCACCGCAGCGCAATACAAGGCCAAGTCGGTGCCGCTGCCGCCGCAGCTTTTTTCGCACGCCGACCAGCAGGTCGAATGGCAGACCTCCTGGCCCGACCAGCCGTCGAAAACCGGCTGGGGCGGACGCCTTGCCGACCTCGTCACCGCATTCAACAAGAACGACACGATCTCGATGTCGATCTCGCTCGCGGGCGCGAACCAATTCCAGGTCGGCGCGAAAGTGTTCGAGTATCAGGTCAGCTCGGGCGGCGCGATTGGCATCAGCAACACCACGGGCACGAACAACGCGATCCGGTATCAGGCATTTCAAAATCTGCTCAACCTGCCGCACCAGAATTTGTTCGAGGCGGAGTTCGCGAAGATCACGAACCGCGCCATTGCCAACAACGCTTTGCTCGCGAGCGCGACGACCGGGATCACGATCAACACGCCGTTCCCCGCCGGCTCGAATCTCGGCGGCGAGCTCCAGATGATCGCCAAGATCATCGCGGCGCGGAAAACGTTGAACATGCGCCGGCAGGTTTTCTTCTGCTCGGTCGGCGGCTACGACACGCATTCGAACGAGCTGCAATCGCACACCGATCTGCTCGCCGAGCTGAGCCAGTGCATCGCCGCGTTTTACCAGGCGACGGTCGAACTGGGCATCGCAGATCGCGTCACGCTGTTCACGGCGTCGGATTTCGGCCGCACGTTCCAATCGAACGGCGGCGGATCGGACCACGGCTGGGGCAGCCATGCGCTCGTCGTCGGCGGCTCCGTGCTCGGCGGGAACATTTACGGCACTTATCCGACCCTGGCGCTCAACGGCCCCGACGACGTGGGCGAAGGCCGCTGGTGCCCGTCCACGTCGGTGGACGAATACTCCGCCACGCTGGCGAAATGGTTTGGCGTGACGAATTCCAACGAGCTAACCGCCGTGCTGCCGAACCTCGGCCGCTTCGCCCGTCCGGATCTGGGTTTCCTGAGTTCACTCGGCGCGCCGGCGCCGCTGCCGCTGCAATAATAAAAACGAAAACGGGGAGGGGAGGACGACGGTGAGCAACCACTGGATATCGCGCGAGAAGAAGGACTGGTTCGTGGCCGCGCTGGTGCTGGGCGCCGTGCTGTTGCTCGGCGCGTGGTTCTGGCGCTCTAACGAGCCGGCCATGCCGCGGGCTGACGCTCCCGATGCCGCGACGGCAAACGGAGCACGCGCAGTAAATCAGCGAGCCACGCCGGGCGTGGCAACCGCAGGGGCGGACAACACGTCTGCCGCCGCGGAAAAAGCCGCCGCCACCGCTGGCAGTGCTCCAGCAACGTCGCCAGCCGCCGAGCCGGACGGCGACCGCAAGACTCGTCGGCGGGCTGGTGTTCCGGGCAACGGCGGAGCGCCGGAGTTGACCTACGTCCCGGCGAGCGAGCCAGCGCCGCATAACATGGAAAGCGACGGCTTTATGTTGGCCGCCGGCGCGACTAATCCCGATGTCGTCGCGCTGGCCGGCACGGTGCGCGACTACCGCTCCGCGCTCGGCGAAAACCCAGTGGGCAACAACGCGGAGATCACGCGCGCGCTGCTCGGCGACAACCCGCGGCACGCGCAGTTTCTGCCGCCGGATGCGCTGCGCAACGACGCCGGCCAACTGCTCGACCGCTGGGGCCATCCGTATTATTTCCACGCGATCTCGCGCACCGAAATGGAAGTGCATTCCGCCGGTCCCGACGGCGTGATGTGGAGCGCCGACGACCAGGTTTCCCGCTAAGCAGTTGACCCTCTCCTGTAGCGGCGGTCTGTGACCGCCTTCGTCACGCGCTGCGATCCAAGGCAGTCATAGACTGCCGCTACAACTGCTGCCTCCTTCCCATCCTTCTTCCAACTGACTCCGTTCCGAAATCCCATCATGCGTTTCTCAAAATTTTTCTCCGCCGGCGCGCACCATCTCGGCGTTCTTTTCGTCAGTTCCTCGCTCGTCATCCTGGGCAGCGCTGCGACCGCCCGTGCGGAAGCGACCCCGGTGACTTCGCTCCACGTTTTCAACGGCGCCGATGGCGCGAACTCCAATGCGCCGCTCATCCTCGCCGCCGACGGCAATTTCTACGGCACCACCGAGCGCGGCGGCGCCGCGGGACGCGGCACGGTGTTCCGCATCTCGCCCTCCGGTGCGTTCACCCCGATTTACAATTTCACCGGCGGCGCGGATGGCTCGTTCCCGGAGTCGGCCCTCGTGCAAGGCTCCGACGGCAACTTCTACGGCACCTGCTCGGCCGGCGGCGGTGCGAAAGACGTCGGCACCGTTTTTCGGCTCAGTCCTGCCGGGGGCATCACGCCGCTCTACAGCTTCACGGGCGGCACGGACGGCGCCGTGCCGAATGCCGCACTCGTGCGCGGCACCGACGGAAATTTTTACGGCACCACCGAGTCGGGCGGCGTCAGCAATCGCGGCACGGTGTTCCGCATCACGCCCGCCGGTGCGCTGACCACGCTCTATAGCTTCAGCGGCGCGCAGGACGGCGGCTTTCCCGAGACCCCGCTCGTGCTTGGCACGGACGGCAATTTTTACGGCACCACGTTCAAC
This sequence comes from uncultured Chthoniobacterales bacterium, assembly GCA_964246635.1. Lineage (GTDB taxonomy): Bacteria > Verrucomicrobiota > Verrucomicrobiia > Chthoniobacterales > SZAS-18 > JAFAXH01. Next base: position 3,100 of record CAXTRS010000326.1, read on the forward strand.
GGCGGCACGGGGGACAACGGCACGATTTTCCGCATCACGTCCGCCGGCGCGCTTACCACGCTTTACCGCTTCACCGGCGGCACCGACGGCGCGTTCCCCGGCGGCGCGCTGATCCAGGCGCCCGACGGAAATTTCTACGGCACCACGCGGCGCGGCGGCAGCGGCTTCAACGGCACGGTCTTTCGGATCACTTCAGCCGGCGCCCTAACAACGTTGTATCAGTTTGCCGCCAGCGGCGAAGGCGCCGTGCCCAACGCCGCGCTCGTGCGCGGGGGCGATGACGCGTTCTACGGCACCACGGAGTCCGGCGGCTTGAGCGGTCGCGGCACCGTGTTCCGCGTCGCCTCCAGCGGCACCCTGGCGTTTCTGGCCAGCTTCGCCGGCGGCGGCAGCACGGACGGCGCGTTTCCCGAGGCGACCCTCGTGCAGGGCGCCGACGGCGCGCTTTACGGCACCACCTCCGGCGACGCCGCGAGCGGCAACGGCAACGGCACCGTGTTCAAGCTGCCGCCGCACCCGCTCTTCTTCAGCGGCGAGGCCAGCGTGGGCTCTGGCTTTTACTATCTCGTCTTTCCGAACGGGACGCTCTACGGCTATTACACTTACGGATTTTTTCCTTATTTGTATCACAACGACATGGGCTTCCAATTTTTCATCGACGGCAACACGACCGACCGCAGCGTGTATCTCTACGATTTTACGATGAACACCTTTTTCTACACCACTCCGGCGCTGTTCCCCTATCTCTACGACTTCACGAGAAACGCCTGGCTCTACTATTTCCCCGACAGCAACCGGCCCGGTTCTTACACGAGCAACCCTCGCGTGTTCGTGAACCTCACGACTGGGGAATTTATTTTTAAGTAGCGTCCGCGTCGTCCATCAAACGTGTGACAGTTCCGGCGTGATTTGCTAATGCTCGGTGTCGAACGGAAACAACGCCCTGCGCAGCCCGACAAGTTGGGCGCGAGGAAGGTTGATCGTGCCTGCGCCCACAAGTTTGCCGCCGCGGGAAACGCAGAAGATCTTGCAGCGAAAACAGACGTCCACAACCAGCGGTTCCGTGTCGCCAAAAAAAGTGAAACGCACGTCGTAAATTGGCTGGCATCCCGACACAAGAACATGACCCGGCGCGTCACGGCGGGGAGGATGCAGCAGGATACTGCGAAGAGCGTGAAGATTCCTTCGGAGGACGGGCACGCTGCCGCGCGCTTTGTAGCGTCGCGGATTTCGGAGTTGCCCGGCATCCAGAGTTTCCGGACGAGCCAAATCACCGGGCGAAATTAACCGGCTGGCAGTGACGTGTGCGGCGGTCGCGATGACTTGGAGATTGCCGGCCCCGCCAAATCTGTCCGCGATCTCGCCGACCGCGGGCGAAGCGCCGAATGCGGCGGTGACGCGGCAAACAAAGCAAAATGCAATGCACCACGCGTTGGGAAATCGTCTCACAGAATGCAAAGCGTCGATGCTCAATCCAACGCAATCGGCGCGGCGAGGCATTCGGGCGGGATGCCGAAACTATCGACGAGCGCGACGGCCTCGCGGCGCACCTCGGCGCAGAGACTATCCACAGCCCGCGTGACGGCGCGCGACTTCGCGGCGGAGAGACAGCCGTTTTCCAAAAACCAGCCGCGGCCTTTTTCGAGATGGAAGAGCGCGAAGAGGCTGCACAGCCTGCCCAGCACTGGGCGCAGCGAAACCTCCGGGCAAACCTGCACGGTGAGGACGAATTGCTCGAGCACGACGCGCTCGACGTGCGCGAAGGCGAGCGCGATGAGCGCGTTTTGTTGCGAGGTGAACGCGGTGTAACTGTCCTGGCCGCTGGCGATCAGTTTGCGCAGGCGCTGGCCGGCGGCGACGAGTTGGCGCGCTTCGCGGTAGCGGAAGAGTTCGAGCTGCGCTTCGGCATCGCGGAGGTGCGCGGCGCCCGTGCGGAAAGTCCGCAGCGGATTGCGCGCGCGGAGGGCTTGGAGTTTTTCGCCGATAAAGTAGCGCGCGAGCTGCCGCCGATTCCTGCCCCGAAATGAGTCTTTGAAATCGGTGAGCAGATTTTTGGCGACGAGCTGCATGAGCACGGTGTTGTCGCCCTCGAAGGTCGTGAACACGTCGCTGTCGCCCTTCAGCGCGGCGAAGCGATTGACCGCGAGAAAGCCCTCGCCGCCGCACGCTTCGCGGCCGGTCTGAAGCGTGTGCGTCATGTTCCAGGTCGAGAACGCCTTCAGCCCCGCGGCCATCGTTTCCACCCGGCGATAATCGCTGCCGGCGAGCTCGAGATTGAGCGTCGTGAGGTGCTGAAACGCGAAGTCGAGCGCATAGACATTCGCCAGCAGTGGCATCAGGCGGCGCTGGTGCGCGGGATAGTCGAGGAGCAGCGTTTCCGGCTTGCCTTCGCCGGGGCCAAATTGCCGCCGCCGCGCGCCGTAGCGGATCGCGATGGCCAGCCCGCTTTTCGCCACGTTGTTTCCACTCGCCCCGACGCTGATGCGGCCGCCGACGAGCGTGCCGAGCGTGGTGAAAAAACGGGCGGCGGGATTTTTGATCTCGCTCGTATAGGCGCCATCCGGCGCGACTTGCGCGAACCGGTCGAGCATCTCGACGCGCGGCACCCGGACGTGGGTGAACCAGAGGCGGCCGTTGTCCACGCCGTTGAGGCCGAGCTTCTCGTCGTTGTCCTCGATGCGGATA
>CAXTRS010000327.1:0-5758 GCA_964246635.1 uncultured Chthoniobacterales bacterium
CGCTCCATCGGCGGCCGGCGCGCGGTGCCGGTGCTGCGCCACGAGCGCCGCGCCGCGATGTTGAAAACCATGGCCATGCTGGCGGTGCTGATCGTCGTGGTCTGCTATTTGATTTATAACTACTTTTTGTAAGAAAGGCCGCGCTGCGTTGCGGGCCGCGCGCTCCTGCCCTATGAATGGCGAACCATGGCCGCCGCCCCGGATCTCGACGTTCGCTACATCGCCCAGCTCGCCCGCCTCGATTTGAGCGACGAGGAAATCGCTACGTTTCAAGCGCAACTCGACCACGTGCTCGAACACGTCGAAGCGCTGCGCCGGGTGGACGTGACTTCGGTCGAGCCGACCGCGCACGCCAGCGCGGTGTTCAACGTTTTCCGCCAGGATTCGCCGCGCGAAAGTTTCTCGCCCGAGACGGCGCTGGGTAATGCGCCGCGGAAGGCAAACGATCTTTTCGTGGTGACGAAAGTCGTCGAGTAAAAAAACAAATTCGAAATCCGAAGCACGAAATCCGAAACAATCGGAACTAAATTCTGGAAAATCTAAAAATCGGAAAACGGCGGGATCGAGAATTGGGCGCTCTCCGTTTCCCCTTGTTCCATATTTTCTAATTTCTTGGTTCCGATTGTTTCGGATTTCGATATTCGGATTTCGGATTTTTCTCCCGTCATGAATTCCGATCTCGCTTTCCAAACCGTCGCCAGTCTCCGCGCCAAACTGCGTGCCAAGGAAGTTTCTCCGCGCGAGGCGCTCGACGCGCTCGCCTCGCGCATCGCCGCCCATGATGGCGAACTGCACGGCTACCTTTCTTACGATCTCGAAGCAGCGCGCCGCGCCGCCGACACCGCCGACGTGACCAAGCCGCTCGGCGGCGTGCCGATCGCCATTAAAGACGTGATCAGCGTCGCCGGCCAGCCGTGCGGGTGCGGCTCGAAAATTCTCGCCGGCTACACGGCGCCCTTCGACGCCACCGCGATCGCGCGGCTGCGCGCGGCGGGCGCGATTCCGTTCGGGCGCACGAACATGGACGAGTTCGCGATGGGCTCGAGCACGGAGAACAGCGCCTTCGGTCCCGCGCGCAATCCGTGGGACCCGACGCGAGTGCCCGGCGGGAGCAGCGGCGGCTCGGCGGCGACGGTCGCCGCGCACACCGCCTTTGCCGCGCTCGGCACAGACACCGGCGGCTCCATCCGCCAGCCTGGCGCGCTCTGCGGCGTCGTTGGGTTCAAACCCAGCTACGGGCGGGTGTCGCGCTACGGGCTCGTAGCCTTCGCCTCTTCGCTCGATCAGATCGGGCCGCTGACGAAAACGGTCGAAGACGCCGCGCTGCTTCTCGGCGCGATGGCCGGCGGCGACCCGATGGATTCGACTTCGTTGAACGAGCCGGTGCCCGATTACGCGGCGGCGCTGAAATCGTTTAACGTCAAAGGAACGCGCATCGGTTTGCCGAAAGAGTATTTCATTTCCGGCATCGACCCGCAGGTCGAAGCGGCGGTGCGCGCGGCGGTCGATCACTATGCGAAACTCGGCGCGGAGATCGTCGAAGTCTCGTTGCCGCACACCGAATACGCGGTTGCTGTTTATTACATCATCGCCACCGCCGAAGCCTCGGCGAACCTGGCGCGCTTCGACGGCGTGCGCTACGGCCACCGCGCCGACGGCGTCGGCGGCCTGCTCGAACATTACGGCAAGACGCGCGCGGAAGGCTTCGGCCCCGAGGTGAAACGCCGCATCATTCTCGGCACCTACGTGCTGAGCAGCGGCTACTACGATGCCTATTACCTGCGCGCGCAAAAAGTGCGCACGCTCATGCGGCAGGATTTCGAGAAAGCGTTCGAGATGTGCGACGCACTGATCTGCCCAACTTCGCCGGTGCCGGCGTTCAAGCTGGACGAGCGCACCGCTGACCCGCTGGCGATGTATTTGGCCGACATCTTCACCATCGCCGGCAACCTCGCCGGCATCTGCGGCCTGAGTCTGCCGTGCGGCTTTGCGAAATCCGACACTGGCCGTGACCTGCCCATCGGTGTGCAGCTCCTCTGCCCGTCGTTCGCCGAGGAAAAACTCCTGCAAATCGCGCATGCCTACGAGCAAACGACCGACTGGCACAAGCGGCGGCCTGCGTTGTAACCATTAATTTAATACGGAATGCGCACACCTGCGGTGCCAGGCGGAAAAGCCGTGGTATCGCGAGTCACAAGAATGCAGTTAGCGACTTGCGCGCTCGCTTGAATCAACGCATCCGGCAGCTTCAGACGGCCAAGCGGTCGACGCAGGGAAATCACGGCCTCAGCGACAACGAAATCGAGAGGTAAAACCTCGAATTTGGAAAGAAACTCCCGCCAGAGAATTTCCTGTTGGGAGCTGCGCGCACCGACCAGAACCTCGATCCAGGTAACCAAACTGATGCAGCGTCTAGTGTGCCGCTGAAGTTCTATCTCCGCCAAAGGGTTGCCTTGCAGGTAATCAATCAGGATGTTGGTGTCGAAAACCGCGCCGGCAGCCATCGCATTCGTCTCTGCTTGGGCAGGCTCAAGCGCGGTCCCATTCCGCGCGCAATTGCCGCACGTATTCTACCGAATCAACTTTGCGCCCAGCCCAGCTGCCGAACGCCGGGTCACGCGGGAAATTTTCCGTGCGCCGCGTCAAAAAATCCGTCAGCGCGCGCTGCACGGCTTCGTCGCGCGAGATGCCCTCGCGCTCGCAAAGCGACGCCAGCGCGGCGAGCTGGTCTTCGGGCAATTCCACCACCGTGCTCATATTGACGATTGTTAGTCAGTCGGGCGGCAGGGTCAATGGAATCGTCGCTCAAAACTCCTTCCCGTCATATAGCTCGCCGACTTCCTCAGCGTAGCCGTTGAGATACTGCGTCGGGATGCGCTGCTCGTCGCCGGGAGCGAGCACGCGCTCGGTAGCTTGGCTCCAGCGTGGGTGAGGCTTGGCCGGGTTCACGTTGGAATAGAAGCCATATTCCTCAGATTGTGCGTCGTTCCAAAACGTTTTCGGCTGCCCGGTGACGAACTCGATTTTCACGATCGCCTTTGGCCCTTTATAGCCGTATTTCCACGGCGTGATGACCCGCAGCGGGGCGCCCTGTTGCTTGGCCAAAGGCATGCCGTAGGAGCCGAACGTGAGCAACGCCAGCGGATGCATGGCTTCGTCCATCCGCAGACCTTCGTAATACGGCCAGCGATACCACGGCGACTCGCGCTGGCCCTTGAGCTGGCCGGGCCGCTCGATGCTGGTGAACTGCACAAACTTCGCCTCGGATTTCGGCTCGGCGCGCCCGAGCAATTCCGCCAGCGGGTAACCCGTCCACGGAACGACCATGCTCCATGCCTCGACGCAGCGGAAGCGATACACACGCTCTTCCAGCGGGGCGAGCTTGAGCAGCGCGTCGATGTCGTATTTGGCCGGCTTCGCGCAAAGGCCGGCGACTTCGAGGGTCCAAGGATAGGGCTGATACGGATCGGCGTATTTGAAGGCGTCCTTGTTCGTGCTCAACTCATAGAAGTTGTTGTAAGTCAGCGCGAAATCCTGGCCCGTGAGCGCGCGCCCGGCGGCCGCGAGCGTGTAGCGGGGGCTTGTCGTCTTGGCGGGAAACAGTTCGGCGTTGAGCGGGTGCGGCGCGATGAATTTGCGCGGGTCGAAGCTGGCGCTCTCCGCGGCGCCGAGCGCCGTCGTGCGAGCCGTGCCGGCCGCCAGCAGCCCGAGACCCGCAAGGCCGGCGCGCCGGAGAAATTCGCGCCGATTCAAAAACACCGCCTCCGGTGTGACGCCGCGCTCCGAGCGCGGGCGCAGCCAGTATCTGCGAGGATCGAGCGCGGCGTGAGCGGCAGGGAGGGACATGGCGAAGGGTCGGACAACCGCCAGCCGAATCGGTTCAGCGCCCGCGGCCGGTTTTCGCCTCGACGCCGCGCGAACCCCCCGAAGCGCAAACCAGGCTCCGCGTTCGATTCGATTACTTGCCAAGCGGCGAAGCTCTGTCAAAGTGCCGCCGGGAAAAAACCTGCCCGCAACCGTCCCTCTTTTCGGCGTTCGCCGCCGATGCCGCCCTTTCCCCAAGCACCATGCCCGCGCTCCTTTTCCTCACCCGCTTTTTGCAGCGTCCTTTTCAAATCGCATCCATCATTCCCAGCTCTCCGATGATGGTGCGGCGGGTGGCCGGCAAGATGGATTTCTCCCGGCCGGTGGTGATCGCGGAATACGGCCCGGGCGAGGGTTGCCACACGCGCGAAATGCTCAAGCGCGCACACCCGGACAGCCAGTTTCTCCTGTTCGAGCTGGACACGGAATTTTGCCGCTCGCTCGAGGAACAATTCGCCGACGACGCGCGCGTGAGCGTCATCAACGCCGACTGCGCCACGCTGCCGCAGGAGCTCGCCAAGCGCGGCCTCGCGCATTGCGACTACATTCTTTCCGGTATCCCGTTCTCGATCCTAGAGCCGGAAAAGAAGCGCGAGATTTTGCGCAACACGTTTCAAGCGTTGCGCCCCGGCGGCGAGTTCATCATTTACCAAGTGACGAACGAGCTGCGCAAACACGCCACGGGTGACGGACTCTTTCCGCGCGCCACGAGCGAGTATTTCCTGCAAAACGTGCCGCCGATGTTCATCACCGTCTTTCACAAGGACGCGGCGACAACGCTCAACGGCTCGCGTCGCCACGGCGGCGTGCCCGCGCATGCCGCGGTGAACGGCAGCAACGGCAGGAACGGCGCGCACAAAAACAACGGCCGGGATGGTGCCCGCGTGAATGGGTCGCGCGAAACCAGCTTGTCATCGTCCCAACGCTGACGGGAACGAAGCCGGTTGATTCGCGCAACGCGTTGAAGGTAATTGGAGGATCCTTCCTCCAGTGATGAAAACGCTGTTCGCGCTCCTCGGTTCCCTCTGCTTCGTCGGCGCAACGTTCTGCCCCACGGAAGTGTCCGCTGCGGCGGGCGATCTGTATGAGGCCGACTTCACCGGCGGGATCATTTACAAGTTTGCGTCCGACGGGACAAGAAGCGTGTTCGCGTCCGGCCTGAACGGACCCGAAGGACTCGCGTTCGACGCCGCCGGTAACGTGTTTGTCTCCGAAACCGGCACGGGCATCATCTACAAATACGCGGCCGGCGGCGGAGCGCGGACGGTCTTCGCCTCCGGCCTCAATGGTCCCGCCAGCCTGGTGTTCGATGGCTCGGGGAATTTGTTCGACGCCGACTTTTTCGGCGGCGTGCTCTACCGGTTCGCCGCCGACGGATCGAGGACGACTTTTGCCACCGGCCTCGGCGGGCCGGCCAATCTGTTGTTCGATAGCTCGGGCAATTTGTTCGAGACCGATTTCCAGACTGGCAACGTCTTCCGGTTCGCCCCGGACGGAACGAGGACCACCTTCGCCAGCGGCGTCGGCAAACCGCACGGGCTGGCGTTCGACAGCGGCGGCAACCTCTTCGTCGCCGACTTTCAGGGGGGACAAATCTTCCGCTTCACTCCGGACGGCACGCGGACCACGTTCGCCACCGGCTTGAATGGTCCGCACGGTCTGGCGTTCGATGCTACCGGCAACCTGTTTTCCGCCGACTACAATTCGGGTCTCATCTATCGCTTCGATCCGAGCGGCGCGCGCACCACGTTTGCGACTGGCCTGAGCAATCCGGCCAACGTGCTCTTCGAGCCGGCGCTCGCCAGCCATCCGCCGTTCTTTAAGGGCGAAATCGCCCTTGGCAACAACATCTACTACCTCGCTTTGCCCAACGGCAACATCTTCGGCTACTACG
>CAXTRS010000328.1:0-4234 GCA_964246635.1 uncultured Chthoniobacterales bacterium
GTGGACGCATGCCGAACGCCGCAGCCACGAGCATTCCGGCACCCCTGCCGGGGCGGTGACGTCGATTGCCCGGTTTCCGGCGGCTAAAGCCACCGGCTAATTTCCCAGTTTGCCCCTGCCGGGGCTGAGGCAACGACAAGCGCAAAGTCGATTGCCACTGCCACCTGTCACTCGTTACTCGCCGCTTACCAGCCGTCACTCTCCTCACCGTTCCAGCCGCAAAACGTGCGCCGGCCGGGCGTGCGGGTCGAGGGCGACGTAGTTGCGCCGTCCCTGCCAGCGGTAGCGTTCGCCGGTGAGCAGGTCGTGGACGAAATAGCCGCCGTCCGCGTTGCCGTCCGGCAGCGCGAACTCTTCCACCGGCGCCTCGACAAATCCGCTCTGCGTGTTGTGCGGATCGAGGTTCACCGCGACGAGGACGATGCTGTCCCGCGCCGGGGTGATCTTCGAGTAAAACAGGATCTGGTCGTTCGTCGTCGGGTGAAAACGCAGGTTGTCGTAAAGCTGCAGAGCGCGGTTTTCGCGCCGGGCGCGGTTGAGCCGCGTGATGAGTTCTTTGATGTTGCCGGGCGCGTTCCAGTCGCGCTGTTTGCACTGATATTTCTCGCTGTCGTAATACTCCTCGCGCCCCGGCAGCGCCGCGTTTTCGCACAGCTCGAAGCCGGAATAAATGCCATAGACCGTCGAGAGCGTCGTCGCCAGCACGGCGCGGATCATGAACATCGGCCGGCCGCCGGTTTGCAGGTGAAAGGGGAGGATGTCGGGCGTGTTCGGGAACAGATTCGCCCGCATGGTGTCGGCGACCTCGGTCTGGGTCAGTTCGGTGAAATATTCCTCGATCTCCCACTTCGCCGTGCGCCAGGTGAAATACGAATAGCTCTGCGTGAAGCCGGCCTTCGCGAGCGCCTTCATCATCTTCGGTTTTGTGAACGCTTCGCTCAGGAAAATCGCGTCGGGAAAGCGCGCCTGCACGCCCTCGATCAGCCACTGCCAGAATGACACCGGCTTGGTGTGCGGATTGTCCACGCGGAAGATGCGAACCCCGTGCTCGCACCAAAACAGGATGATCGATTTCATCTCGTCCCACAGCGCCTTCCAGTTTTCGTTGTGGAAGTTCAGCGGGTAGATGTCCTCGTATCTTTTCGGCGGATTTTCCGCGTATTTGATCGTGCCGTCCGGGCGATGGAAAAACCACTCCGGGTGCTCTTTCACATACGGATGATCGGGCGAGCAATTGATGGCGAAATCCAGCGCGACCTCCATGCCGCGCTCGCGGATTTGTTTCACCAGCCAATCGAAATCTTTCAGCGTGCCGAGGCTCGGCTCGACCGTTTTGTGCCCGCCCGCGGGTGACCCAATCGCGTAGGGGCTGCCCGGCTCGCCCGGCTGGCTGGTGACGCTGTTGTTCTTTCCTTTGCGCTTCGTGAAACCGATCGGATGGATCGGCGGAAAATAAATCACGTCGAAGCCCATCGCCTTCGCGTCATCGACGCGGCCCAGGCAATCGCGAAACGTCGAGCCGCCTTCGTTCTCCGGCTTGCCCTCGGCGGAGCGGGGAAAAAATTCATACCACGCCGCGAACCGCGCCGCCGACCGGTCCACATAGACCGGGATCGCCGGCTCCATTTCCGTCGATGAACTGCGGTCGGCGTAGACTTCCATCAGCACGATGACCTCGGGATCGTCGATGAGCGCGTTGACGGTTTCCGGGTCGCCGGCTCGCATCGTTCCCGCGAGTTCGGTGAGCCGGTTTTTGTCCGCCGCGTCCGCCTTCAACTTACCCGCGCGTGTTGCAGCGCCTTCGAGCAGGAGCGCGCCCTCGATGGTTTCCGTGTTCAACTCGCGGATGCCGGCCTCGAACTTCTTGTGCCACTCGTGCCGCCACGTCGCCCAGGTATCCTGCCAGGCTTCGAGCGTGTATTCATGCATCGCGTTTTTCAGCAAGCGGCACGAGCCGATCCAGCGGTCGTTTTCGACAAAGCGCATCGGCGTTTCCTGCCAGGTTTTCGCGCCGCGAACCCGCCACTTCAACGCCGCCGCCATGATGTCGTGCCCATCTTTGAGCATGTCGGCGGTGACAACGAGTTCGTCGCCGACGACCCGCTTGAGGGGCAGCTTGCCGCCATCCACGACGGGCGACACGTTTTCGATCACGACGGTGGGCAGGCGGGAGACGTTCATAGGGCGTGTTAAGTAAATTCGGATGCGGTTCCGTTCGCGGGTGCCGCGTTCCATGCTGGCTACGCAGGTCGGAACGCCAGCTTGTTGCCGGGTTCATTTCCGTGAATACTTTTCACAGCCATGAGCACAGTTTTGGAAATCGAACAAGCCGCTCTGCGCCTGCCGCGTCCTGAGTTGGAGCGTCTGATAGCACGTCTGGCGGGTGCTCTGGTCGAGGCAGCAGGCTCCACGCTGCCAGCTCCGCGACGCTTTTCGCGAGAACAGATGGAGGCCTGGATCGCCGAAGACGAACGTGACATGCGCGAGTTTCGCGCTGGTGGTGCCGGCGCAGATCGCTGACGCGAGCACGTTTTCGCTGGCCGTTGGCCCTCTCCTCCGCCGCTGCTGTCACTGCCGGCATTTCCGCAGTGTTGACGAAAATTCACGAAAACCGCAAAGGCGCCCAAGATCATGAAATTGTTCTTGGACTCGAGCGTTCTGCTCGCTGCTGCCGGTTCTCCGAGCGGGGCGTCTCGCGCCCTCTTCACGCTGGCTGCTGCCAATCACTGGCAGTTGCTGACCTCTGCCTATTGCCTGACAGAAGTTGTAGCAAATTTGCCGGGGTTGCCTCCTGCCGCAACGCTCGATTGGCAGCGTCTGCGCCCACAGCTCGCCGTGTTGACCGACGTGTTGACTGAGACCCGGCCGACTCTGCTCGTGGCATCCAAAGACAAACCCGTGTTGTTCACCGCCCTAGCAGATGCAGATGTGCTCTTGACGCTGGACGCCGCGGATTTTGGCTTGTTGCTCGACACCGAAGTCTATCGATTGCAGGTGCTCAAACCGGGAAAGCTGTTGCAACAGGAACGAGCCGCAGGACGATTGCGGTAATTGTCGGTGCAATAGATTTGCGCCGCTTTAATCGTCACTGAGTTGCCGCTCGGCCAAGGCGCCAACGACGCCGAGAAACAGCGCGATTTTCAGTGCGTTCCACAGCACCGGTCGGCAGCGCAGCCAGACATAGGTGCTCACGCTTTTCGTCTGGTCGTCGTAGTCGCCGTGTGTGCGCGTGTCGCCGGTGTCGGGCTTGAACAAATTGTGCGGCGCGTCGGCGCTCTTGGCTTTGTCCGTGCGCTGCTGCGTGAACGCAGTCTTTTTCAAATACCACGCCGTCGCGCGCGGGACGAAACGCTGGCCGAGGCTGAACAGTTTGCCCGCGCCGCCGACGTGGAATTCGTCCACGACGTGCGTGGCCGCGTGGACGATTGCCTCTGCGACATGTTCGGGTTGATAAACCGGCGGCGGCGGTTGCGGCTGCACGCCGAGCTTGGTCTTCGCGTTGTTGTAAAACGGCGTGTTCACTCCGGCCGGCATGATCGACGCGACGCTCACCGGGATGCCATCGTGTTGCAGCTCCATGCGCAGCACATCGACGAAGCCTTTCATGCCGTGCTTGCTCGCGCCATAGACGCTCTGGAACGGGATCGGCACCTCGCTTTCCACGCTGGCGACGAAGATCAGCGCACCGCCATCCTCGTTTGCCCGCAAGTAGGGCAGCGCCGCCATCGCGCCGTAAGCGGACCCGGTGAGGTTCACGTCGATGACGCGCTTGAACTCTTCGGGCGTCAGATCGGTGAAGCGGGCGTAGAGCGCCGCGGCGGCGTTTTGCACCCAGGTGTCGATGCGCCCGAAGCGCGCCACCGCGGCGTCGGCCAGCGCTTTCACCTGCGCGAAATCCGAGGTGTCCGCCACCATGCCCGCGGCCTGTCCGCCGTCGCGTTCGATCTCCTCGACCAGAGAGCGCAACCCGGCTTCGTTGCGTGCCGCGACGACAACCCGCGCGCCCGCCGCGCCGAATTGCAACGCCGCCTCGCGGCCGATGCCGCTGGACGCGCCGAGGATGACGACGACTTGTTCGTGCAAGGGTTTGAAGGCCGGTGAAACAGTGCTCATGGCTGCTACTTCGGCGCGCGGTGAGCGGGCGGCCTTTGCGTTCGTCCATTGCGAGGCGGGGGGGCCCCCGCCCCCGCCGCCGCAAGTTTTTTTTGTGGTTAGGGCCCCGCCGCCCAAACAA
>CAXTRS010000328.1:4244-5716 GCA_964246635.1 uncultured Chthoniobacterales bacterium
GCCTCTGACTGTCTTTTTGTGTCGCTTATCCGCGCGCGAGCAAAACAAAAGACAGAAACCAATGAAGCGGCTCGGCTTGCCGCCTCTACAACGGCGACGCGACCGGCAGCGCTTCGAGCAGCGCGTGAAATTCCTCCAGCCCCGGAATCGTTGCGGCGACTTCTTTCAGTGAGCCGAGCGCGACGGGCACGTGCGCGAGAAACTCCGGCTTCTCCTTCACCAACCCGAGAAAGCCGTAGGCGCCGAGCGCTTGCATGAGACGTTGCAGCGCGCAGAGCGCGTAGATTTTGTCGAACTCCGCGCGCGTGCGGCCGAGGTCGCCGCGTGACCCGAGCGAGAGGTAGTAATCGAGCAACTCGGCGCGCTCTTCCGCCGGCAGCCGCGCGTAGGGATCGTAGAGCAGGCTGGCGAGGTCGTAGTGTGCGAGGCCGGGGCGCATGCCCTGGAAGTCGATGAGGTGCGCGTGGTCGCCGTGCAGGATGATGTTCTGGCTTTGAAAATCGCGGTGCACGAGCACGCGCGGCCAGGCGGCGAGCTTCTCCGCAGTCTTGGTCCAAAACGGATCGGCCGCGATGCGCGCGACGGCGTCGGCGTCTGCCTTGCCGGCGAAAATGCGGCCGAGGCAGTTTTCAAAAAAGTAGCTCTGCTCCCAGCGATAGAGCGCGGCGTTGAACTCGATCTGGAGCGTGAACTTGAACTTCGCCAACCCCGCCCAGCCGCGCTCGTGAAGGCGCCAGATTTCCTCCAGCGCGTTTTGATAAAACGCACGCCGCTCCGGCCACGGCGCACTCCCACCGGCAGTCGCCGGTCGGTAGGTCCAAAGATCGCGATGGCCGAGGTCTTCCATCCAGATGAGGCCGGCGGCTTCATCATGAAAAAAGATTTTTGGCGCGCGCACGCCGATGGTTTCCAGGAACTGCGCGATGCGCACGTAGTGACGGTTCTCCTCTTTCTGCGCGGTGTATTTGACGAGGATAATCGAAAGATCGCGCGGCTTGCCCGGACTTGGGGCCGCAGCGCCGCCCGCGCCCCCGCCGATGCGCTGCCCGTTCTTCACGCTACCGCTCAGGCGCACACGGTAAAAGCGCCGGTCGCTGCCGCCCTTTTCGATCGGCTCGATGCGCACGTCGTCCGCGGCATCGAAGTGCGCCCGCGTTTCGCGGATGAGAGCGTCCTGGGCGGCGTGCATAAAAAGAAGCAGTGAGGGCGCGGCGATGAGGCAAAGCACAAAACACAAAGACTGCGGAGAGGGGAAGCGGAAGTTTCGGGTTTTTTCCAACGAGTGCCGACGGTCGCGGTGGTCCGCGCCTGTCCCACTGTAGCGGGGGCGCGGGGCAGCGCCGCGGCGGGCGGCGGCATCGCCCGCTTCGCCCTGGCGATGCAGGGCGTCCTCCAGCGTCTCGTGTTCGCGGCGCCGGGCGCCAACGCGCAAGAGTTCGTCGCCGCTGAAGCCGACGAGCGGCGTCTTGAGG
>CAXTRS010000329.1:0-5691 GCA_964246635.1 uncultured Chthoniobacterales bacterium
GGCGTTGCCGCCGAGAACGCCGAGGCCGATGCCGAGGACGCCGCCGAGCTCGCTGAGGAAAACGCTCTCGACGAGAAATTGCCGCAGGATGTCGCGCTTCTTCGCGCCGATGGATTTGCGCACGCCGATCTCTTTGGTCCGCTCGGCGACGGAGACGAGCATGATGTTCATGATGCCGACGCCGGCGGCGAGCAAGGCGACGCTGGAGATGACAAAGGCGCCGGCGCGCACCGCGTCGGCCACGCTGGCAAAGGCGCCGACGAGCGAGTCGTTGGAGTAAATCTCGAAGTCGTTGTCGGCGCCGGGCTGGATGCCGCGCGCGGCGCGCATGGCGCCGATGCCGGCGTCCATGGTCATCTGATAGGTGGCCTGACTGGGCGATTGGGTGGCGATGTTGACGGTCCTTTTCGCCCGGCCGAAGTCCTCGAAGTAGCGGCTGATGGGCACCAGGTTCAGATCGTCCGAGCTGCCGCCGAAGGCGCCGCCTTTTTGCGCGAGCGTGCCGACGACGGTGTAGTTGCGGCCGGCGATTTTGACGACCTTGCCGATAGCGTCTTCGCTCGGGAAGACTTTCTTCGTGGCGTCGTGGCCGAGCACGACGACGTTGCGCGCCAGGTCGATATCGGACGGATTGAGATTGCGGCCGTCTTCGATGTTGTAGCCGTTGGAGATGGTGAAGTTTTCGTTGCCGCCGATGATCGTCATGCTCGGGTTGGTCTTGAGCTTGCCGTAGGCGATTTGTTTGCCGCGGTCGAAGACTTTGAGGCTGACGATGGCGCCGGGCACTTTTTCGTGGAGCAGGCGCACGTAGGTGTTGGCCTGCTCGTAGGAAACGTCTTTGCGGTTTTGAAGCCTGGCCATCGCCTTCGGGCCGCCGTTGCCGATGACCGGGTATTTGCCGAACTGGAAAATATTCGAGCCAAGAAAGGAAAGGCCGCTTTCGATGGAGGACTGGAGCGCGCCGGTGGCGGTCATCACGCTGATGACGGAGAAAACGCCGATGGTGATGCCGAGCATGGTCAGCGCGCTGCGCAGCTTGTTGGCGCGCAAGGAGCCGAGGGCGAGGCGCAGGGTTTCGTAGAATGGCATGGCTGAAGATTTATCCGCGGATTAACGCGGATTAACGCAGATTTGGAGGGTCGGAAGGGGCGTCGGGTTTGGTTAGGACGAGCCGGCGGTGTTCGAGAGATTTGGCGCCGAAGTTGAGGAGGAGTGCCAAGGGATAGCGGGTGATCTTCAAGTAGTTGAGCACCTGGGCCTCTTCGATGGTAGTGAGGCGAGCGAGGGCTTTGGTTTCGACGAGGATACTTTCGTAGCAAATGAAGTCGGCTTTGTAAGTCGAAGGGAGCTGGCCGCCTTTGTAGAAGATTGGCAGCGGGACTTCGCGCGCGAATGGGATCCCGCGCTGCGTGAACTCGACGGCGAGCGCATCTTGATAGACGACTTCGAGAAATCCATTCCGCAACTCGCGATGCACCTCCATCGCCGCGCCAATAATCGCGTAACTTTCATCACGCTGAAGCATTCGAGTTTGAACAAAAAATAATCCGCGTTAATCCGCGTTAATCCGCGGATAAAAAAACTCATTCGTATCGCAGCGCAATCACCGGATCGAGCCGCGAGGCGCTCCACGCAGGGGCAAAACCGGAGACCACACCGGTGAGCACGGAAATGATGAGGCCAAGCAGCACCAAGCCGAGCGAGAACTGAATCGGGAACGTCGGAAAGGCGACGCCGATGCCTTGGAAAAGCACCCAGGAAACCGCGATGCCGAGCAGCCCGCCGAGCACGCAAATCGCCACCGCTTCGATGAGGAATTGCAAGAGGATGGTGCGCCGGCGCGCGCCGAGCGCCTTGCGCGTGCCGATCTCTTTCGTGCGCTCCTTCACGCTGACAAACGTGATGTTCATGATGCCGATGGCGCCGACGAACAGCGCCAGCCCGGTGATGAACAAGCCCGCGATCGCGATGCCGGTTTTCACCACGCCGAGCGTGCCCTTGAAGGCGTCCTGCGCGTTGATGGCGAAGTCGTCTTCCTGATCCGGCAGCAGGCCGCGCAGGCGCCGCACGTGGCCGATGAGCTCGAACTTCGCGGCTTCCATTTTTTCCTTGTCGCGCACCTTCACGCGGATGTCGGTATCGGTGTCTTTGTTTTTGAAATAGCGTTTGAACGCGGCGATCGGCAGCGCCACCTGGTTGTCCCAGGAGAACAGGCCCAAAAACGAGCCTTGCTTCGCGAAGACGCCGACGACCCGGAACTGCTGGTTGCCGATGCGCACCGTCTCGCCGAGGGGCGAACCGGCCGGGAAGAGCGCCTGCGCCACGTCGTAGCCGAGCGCGCAGACGTTGCGCCCGCCGCGGCTTTCCATTTGGTCGAAGAAACGGCCTTCGGTGAAGTCGATCTGCGTGATCTCCTGATACTCGCTGGTGGTGCCGAGCGTGAAGACCGCGCTCACCTGGTAGTCGCCGCGGATGACGTTTTTGAAAGTGTTCACCGACGGCACGGCTTTGACGAGGAGCGAGCGCGGCGTGTCGTCGATGATGGTCTGTAGGCGCTCGGCGTAATTGGCTTTGATGTCGCGCCGGTTGCGGAAGTGCCAGTCGTCGTCGTTGCGCGTCCAGGGGACTTTGGAGATGTAAAGAATATCGTCGCCGAGCAGCGCCATCGACTTGTTGAAGCCGGTCTCGATGCCGCCGATGGCGGTGCCCATGAGGGTGACCGCGACGATGCCGATGATGACGCCCAGCGCGGTGAGCGCCGAGCGGGTGCGGTTGGCCGCGATTTGCGCATAAGCAATGCGGCAGCTTTCGACGAATTCGTAGCGAAGTCGTTTCATTTCTCCGAGGGCGGCGAGCCTAACGCAGGATGCGCGCCAGGGGAAGGGGACGAAAGGGTGCGCCCTCGGAAGAAAATCTCGCGCGACCAATCCATTGGCGAGATTCGCCGTGCGTCGCCAACCTCGCTCGGCGGGAATCGCCAGATAGGTGAGCGCCGTCACGCCGGGGGATGGCGACCTCCGGGTGCGGTAGTGGGTCAGTTTGTTTTTTGCGCGTGGTTTTGGGTAGGGCGGGCGTCCCGCCCGCCGTTCTCGGCGTCTCGCCGGGAGCACCCTTTCTGGCGATGGGCGATGTCTCGGGCGAGACGCCCAAGACGGCCGGCGGGACGCCCGCCCTACCCGCAGAACACCACCCCAACCATTCGAGCTGACCCACTACCCCGGGCGCCATTAGGATGCAGCGAAGCTGCCTGAAAAATCAGTTCTTCTCGGCTGCGCCGAAACTCATGGCGCTCGGAGATCGCCATCCACCTACAATTTCCAAAGCCCCGCTTGGTTTGTCTCTGTCGGAGTCTCCGGCCGCAAGCGGGCCAGCACAGTGACCGCGCGCTCCGCACCGGTGGGCTGGAGATCGAGCAGGAGCGTCGCCGGTTCCTGCCAAGGCGGATGCGGGTGCTGCGTGGCACCGCACAGATACAAAAACAGCCGGCCGAGATCGTCGATGAGCACCGCGCTTTCCGTCACCCGCACGGCCGGCGAAGCCTTGTCCGGGGTCACGTTGAATTCCGCCGCGTCGCTGCGAAAGGCGCCGCCGATTTCCAACGCGCCGCGGCAGCCGTGGAGCGGCAGAACGACGCGGGACGTTTCGCGGTTGCCCGAGTTTGGAATCACGTAGAGCGCGGCATCGAGCGACCAGCGAAAAGTGGTGCGCGAATACGCGCTGCTGTGCGGATTTTTGTAGAACGCAAGCTGGGCTTCGAGCACCTCGAAGCCGGGCAAGTCGAGCCGCGGCGTGAGCAAGCGCAGGAGGTCCGCACGGTCCGCCGAGCGGGGCGGATCGCCGGGTGTGGACATCGCGCCGTTGAGTTCGAGCCACGGCGTTTCCAGGCGTCGCGCGCCCGCGCGAAAAACGAACGGGGCGCGCGTCGTTTCGATGTGCAACGCCACGACGACGCGCTGGTGGCGCTGCCGACCGCGATCCGGCTGGCGCGCGGCCGCCGAGGCTTTCGGAAGCGGGACTTCCACCGGAGTGATCCGCGGCATCAGCACGTCAAACCAGGGGTGCAAGGCGTTGAGCCAATCGTCGGCGCGGCTCGACGCGCCGCCGCCCGGGGGGGTCCCCGCCGCGGCAGCGACCCCGCTCAGCCAGCGCCGGTCGTGGGCGCGCGCGGGGTTGGCGGGCGCCGCCGGGGGGGGGGGCGGGTCGGGCGCGGCCAGGAGCGAAAGCAGGCGATGAAGCGATCGCCAGGCTCGCTCCCGCTCGTCGTCGCGCTGCCGTCGTCGTTCTGCGCAGCGGCGGCTGCTGTGACGCGCTCGAACACGCGCAACGCACGATATTCGATTTCGCGATGCCGAAGGTTGCCGTTGCCGCTGCTCATGGATGGGCCGGAGCCGTCAACGCTCTGTAGAGCGGCTTCCGTTCCAACGCGTGCGCGCGGCGGTCACGCGCGCAGCGTGATTTCTGCGATCAGGCGGCCGATATTTTCGGCGCTGTCGCCGCCGCGCATCAACGCTTCGCCGACGAGGATCGCATCCGCGCCCGCCGCCTGCGCGCGCCGGCTGTCGGCGGCGGTGCGGATGCCGCTTTCGCTCACGAGCAACACGCCGGCGGGCACTTGTTCGGCGAGCGTTTCGGTCACCGCGAGATCGATCTCGAAGGTTGTTAGATCGCGATTGTTGATGCCCACGATTTCCGCATCGGCTTCGAGCGCGCGGTCGAGCTCTGCGAGCGTGTGGACTTCCACGAGCGCGTCGAGCTGGCAGGTGCGGGTCACCTCGAGCAGACGCCCGAGCGTTTCGTCGTCGAGCGCCGCCACGATGAGCAGCACGGCGTCCGCGCCCGCCGCGCCGGCTTCAAAAATCTGGACTTCGTCGAGGATGAAATCCTTGCGCAAGACCGGCAGCTCGATCGCCGCGCGCACGGCGCGCAAGTCGTCGAGATGACCGCGGAAAAACGGCGCGTCGGTCAGCACCGAAACCGCGTGCGCGCCCGCCGCCTCGTAGCGTTGCGCAATCGCAACGGGATCGAACGTCGCGCCCGCTGCGACGATGACACCCGCGGAAGGCGACGCCTGCTTCACCTCGGCGATCAGCCGCAGCGCGCCGCCGGTGTCCCCGCCATCCGCGCCGCCGCCAGCGCGCCGGTCGAGCGCGCGGGCGAGACTGCGAAAGTCGTTGCGCTCGAGCGCCGCGCGGCGCAGCGCGTCACGCCGCGGCCGCAGCGCGGCGATTTCGGCGCGTTTGGCAGCGAGAATCGGGGAAAGACGATCATTCATGGACCGAGCGGCGCCCGTGCGCCCGGCCGGTGCCTAACGTCACGCCCAGCGCTTGTCAAAACGGGCCGCCCGCCGGCGCAAAAATCGCTTGCGACAGCCCGCCGCTGTTGCTATGGGTCCAGTCCTTCCTTCCGCGCGCCCGGTGGTTTTCGGGGCGGCGGTTTCGCGGGTGTAGCTCAGTGGTAGAGCATCTCGTTGCCAACGAGAATGTCGAGGGTTCGAGTCCCTTCACCCGCTCGTTTTTCCATCCCGGCGGCCGGCCGAGGCCGCGATCAATCCGCCGCCGCATTTTGCGGAGTGCGCGCCGTCGCGAGAGAATCTGCCAGGCAGGACGTTTCGAGCAGTGAGTGAGTTTGGCTTTGAGGATTGGGGAGCACAGGCGTCCCGCCTGTTCTGGCGGGCGTCCCCGCCCGGCAGCT
>CAXTRS010000330.1:0-5668 GCA_964246635.1 uncultured Chthoniobacterales bacterium
GCTGACGGTGCAAGCATTCGAGCGGGCGTGTGAGTCAAGGCGGGCTCGCTGGCGCGGGCACATCGGTGGAGAGGAAAATCCCAAACGCGCCCGGCGGAGGTTTGTGGACCATTATCTGAGCGAAGCACACCGCGACCAGCCGGGTGAAGGGTGCCCAATGGCAGCCCTGGCCGGCGACGTCTCCCGCCATCCAGACGGTGGCAAGGTTCGCTCGGCCTATAGCGCCGCGGTGCGGCGATGGGCGGAAATGCACATGGCGCTTCAGCCTCCCGAAACGGGCACAAAGCCCAAACGTCGCAAAAAAGCGCTTGCGGAGATGGCGGCTCTGGTCGGTGCGGTCCTGCTCGCCCGCGCCACGCGGGGCGACGCGATTTCGGAGGAAATTTTAGCGGCCGTCCGCGACCAGCTCACTGCCTGAAAACACGAAAAACGCCTATGTGTCATGGAATCCGCGCTCTCTCCGCCAACTGAATCGGCAGATCCGGCGAATCCGCGGCGTCGCGTTTTTTCTTGGAGCGATCCAGCCGAAGTGATGAGGGCCGGCAGGGAGCTCGCCGGGCTGGACTTCCTGCGGGCCATTCAAGCGGGCAACCTGCCGCCGCCGCCCGCGCTGGTGGCGCTCGGGGTCCAGCTCGATCCTGTCGAGGAAGGCAAGGTGCGCATGCGTCTTTAACCCTCCGAGTTTCATTACAATCCCATTGGGAGCGTTCACGGCGGAGTGCTGGCGACCCTGCTCGATTCCCTGATGGGCTGCGCCATTCAATCCTTATTGCCGCTGGGTCGCGGTTACACCACGCTGGAAATCAAGGTGAGCTACGTGCGCGGGGTGCGCGTAAGCACCGGAGAGATTACGGCCGAAGGCAGGAAGGTCCACTTGGGACGGCAGACTGCGCCGGCCGAAGGCACCATTCGCGACGGGCGCGATCGCGTGTTGGCGACCGCGACGACTACCTGTTCGCTCTTTGATCTCCCCGGCCAGCAGCCGCGGGGTGGCAACTCCGAAGCCTGAGATCATGCCGCGAAGCTCAGTTTAGCATTGTCCATGCATGCGTGAGTCGCTGAGAGGATTGCTCAGCGACGTGGTGGTGAGGCGGCGCCACAAGAGTCGATCACCAAGCTAACCAAGTTTTGTCTCCTTTTGTGCAACTGCTCGTCCCTCGGCGCGTCCAGCGGGCTTTTTTGTCGAACCCTGACGCGCTGCCCGGTCATCTTGTTGTTGGCTTGGGAGAGCAGCGGCGATGAATGCTCTCACCGGTTCTGTCTCGGCGTCCTTGCGCCAAAGCGCGACGATCGACCACGGCGGCAGCGCGGGACGCAGCTTCAGGAATTTCAAACGGGCTCCGGCCACGCCGCTCACACAACTCGGCAGAAGGGCAAATTCGTGGCCGGCCGCGACGGCGGCAATCAGGCTGGAGCCGCTGTCGTGCTCGCTGCCGATGCGCGGCTTACGGCCGATGGTGGCGAACATTTTTTCGAGATGTTTATTGTAGCCGGGATAATCTTTGCGGGTATAGGTCGCGACCGGTTCAGACGCCATCTGATCGAGGCTGACAAATTTCGATTTTGCCAGCGGATGCGTTCTTCCGACCGCGATGCACGTTTCGTAGCGTGCCAGTTCTTTCATGCCGAGTTCGCGCGACAATTTGTGACGCGGCACCGTGAGGGCAACGTCCAGCTTCCTTTGAAGCAACAGCGGCTGCATATCCTCTGCGGACAGATCGTGCAGGGTGACGCGCACTTCGGGAAAGTCGCCTTTGAAGACACGCAGGGCGCGGGGCAGTATCTCCACCGTCCCGGAGGGAACATAGCCAACATTCATTTCCGCCGGAGACTCGAGACCAGCGCGCGCTTTTTCCACCGCGTCGGCGGTGTGCGCAAGGATGTCGCGGGCTTCGCCGAGGAAAATCTTCCCGGCCGCCGTCAAGCGCACAGATTTGCCGGTTCGTTCAAACAAGAGAAAGCCGATTTCGTCCTCGAGGTCATGGATCTGCCGGCTGACACCCGGCTGCGAGACGTGGAGTTTCGATGCGGCGCGCGAAACGTTCTCCTCTTCCGCCACGGCGACGAAGTAGCGCAGATGGCGTAGTTCCACGGAGTGACTATAACCACTGGTTATAACCAGTCAAAAATCGTGGTATTTCCCAAGTCCGCGAACGGCGCGCACCGTTTCACCATACCTTATGAAATACGCCATCATCGGTTCGGGCGACATCGGCAGTGCCCTCGCTCGCGCCTTCGCCCGAAAGAACATCCAGGTCGCCCTCGCAAACTCCCGCGGACCCGAGACGCTCGCGTCTTTGGCGAAGGAACTGGGTCCCAGCGTCTCTCCTCAATCCGTGCAGAACGCTGCTGAGGCGGAGATGATCTTCCTCGCCGTCCCTTTTCCGGCCCACAGGAACGTTGCCAGGCTATTGCATGACTGGGACGACAAAATCGTGGTCGATGTCACTAACGCTCTTGATACCGATCCGAAAGCGCTGGCAGGCCGTCTCTCCTCTGAAATCGTGGCTGAAGCCTTTGTCGGCGCACGCCTCGTCAAAGCCTTCAACCATCTGCCGGCAAGACAGCTTGGAACAAATCCGTCCGTAGCCGGGCAGCAGCAAGTCGTGTTCGTTTCGAGCGATGACGCCGATGCCAGCGCCAAGGTCGCGGCGGTTACCACGCAGCTTGGCTTTGCGCCCGTCGAACTCGGCAAGCTCGCTGAAGGCGGAGTTTCTCTGCACGCTGTGAACGGGCAGCCCGGCGGGCTTCTGTTTCAGAACTTGGCGAAGGTCAGCTGATCGCGGCAGTCACTTCAGACATGACCGTTCATCAGCAGAATTCGATCTAACATCCGGAGGTCCATCGTATGTTCGAAGCAATCCGTTGGCCGGAGGAAATGGCTCCCAGCCGCTCCCCAATCCATTTCACAAATGAGCTAGCGGCCGCAGCCTCTCCTGAAGTGATCTGGTCCCTGCTCGTGGATCCTAAAGCGTGGCCCAGCTTCTACCCAGGCGTCGAACACGTTCAACTGCTCGACGGAGATGAGTCGCTGAGCCTTGGCACGCGGTTCGAGACTAACCTCGCCGGTCAGGATGTGTCCGTGTCCGTGCAGGAGTTTGAACCGATGACGCGCATCGCTTGGGGCGGCTGCCCGAAGATCTCCGAAGCATCCAAGGCTTATCATGCTTGGATCATTACACCCACGCCGAATGGATGCCACCTTTGGACCGAAGAGACAATGCAGGGCCTACACTGATCGAATTGGCAAAGAAGGCTCCCGATGGTTTCTGGCGCACGCACGAGAAGCTCTTAGCGCAACTTGCCAAAGTCGCGATCGAACGCGGTGGCTCCCGCGCTGGAGAAACAGCCGTTCGGTGAACACCCGAGCTAATAATCGCACTTTGCATCATCACGCCAGATCGACTCTGCGATTTCCACCAACAACAGGAAAGAGATTAACAAATGTATAACCACGTGAATTGGCCTCACCAATACAACCCGAGGCGTTCGGCCATCTACGCGCTCAACGACATTGACGTGAAGGCGCCGCCCGAAGTGGTCTGGAAACTCCTGATCGACGCCCATCATTGGTCGAAGTTTTATCCTCACGCGAAGGACGTGAAGATCGTGACCGGAGAACCTGTGTTGGCGTTGGGTGCGAGATATACCTGGAAGACGGCCAACATTCCGCTGGTGAACACCGTGCAGGAGTTTGTTCCCGGCGAGAGGCTGGCATGGGATTCATTTCTCGCCGAGGGCCATGAAGACTCGATCGCCTATCACGGCTGGGTCATCACGCCGACGGACAGCGGCTGTCATTTGCTCACCGAGGAGACACAGCAGGGTTCTTTCTTTGTGGAGGAACTCGGCCGCAAACATCCCGGCACGCTCTACCAGTTCCACCAAGACTGGGTTGAAACCCTGGCGCGGGCTGCCGAGAAGGCAAAGAACTGACATCTCAACTACTCACTGGTGATAAGATAATGGCAAAGAGTGACATCGCGAAAGCGTTGACTATGCTTCAAGGCATCGGCTCTGGAGACCCGGACCTTGCCACCAAGTATATCCACCCGAAGAAATACGTGGAACACAACCCGCGCTCCGCCGATGGCGCTGACGGACTGAGGGAATATATTGGCCAACTGTCGCGGGGAAAAAGCCATTTGAAGGCGGTGCGAACCTTCCAAGATGGCCCTTATGTCTTCACTCAGGCAGAAGGGCAGGTCTCCGACCAAAACATCTTCTTCGACATCTTCAGATTCGAGGATGGCTTGATCGTCGAGCACTGGACCTTTTCGGCAAAAGCGGGTCTTCCCAACCAGAGCGGGCACACGCAGACCGATGGGCCAACGAAAGCAAGGCACCTGGAGGACACGGAGAAGAACAAGGCATTCATGCGCGGATACTACCAAACCTTCCACATCTCCGGGGACCACAGCCAAAGCGACCAGTATTTCACCAGAGACCTTATGGTCCGGCACGAACCCGGCGTCCGAGATGGGGTCACGGAGTTTCTGCGTGACGTGGAAGTTCTCATGCGGCACCGGACCATCGATGAAATAAAGCTCTTGTTGGGCCAGGGAGACTTCGTGTTCATCGCCGCCAGGGGAACCCATGAGGGCGACCCGTGCGTTTACATTGACCTCTACCGAGTCGAAGACGAGAAGGTCGTCGAGCACTGGGGATTTCCCGAGAAGGTTCCGCCACAGGAGGAACGGAAAAACCATAACGGCTTGCTCTAGGCAGCGCGAAACACTCACTACAACAAACGGAGGAAACTATGAACAGATTCGAAGACAAAGTTGTGATCGTCACAGGAGCCGGCACGGGGATCGGCGCCGGCACCGCTCGCCGCTTTCTGCGCGAAGGCGCGTTCGTCGTGCTCAACGGGCATCGTGAAGTGAAACTGCACGAAACCATCGCAGGCTTTGATGCCGCCAAGTCGCTGGTCCATCCGGGAGACGTGTCTGAGGAGGCTTACATGAAGCGCTTGGTGAAAGACACAGTCGCCAAGTTCGGTAAGCTGGATGTGATAGTCAACAACGCGGGCTTCGCCACCTTCGGCCCCTTTGCGCAAACTACGACCGAAGACTGGCACAAGATGATGGCTGTTGATTTGGACGGCGTCTATTTTCACGCGCGCCCTGGCGCTGGAATATGGCTCGCGCGGCGTGCGCATCAACGCCGTGGCCCCGAGCTTCACCGCCACAGACGCCACGGCCGAGTTTGAGAAAAACGAAGCCGTGCTGTCCGCTTTTCGTGACCGCCTGCCGATCGGCAGGGCCGCCACACCCGACGACATTGCGGGGGTGATCGCCTTTCTCGCCAGCAACGACGCGCGATTTGTCAACGGAGTGATCCTGCCAGTGGACGGTGGTCTTCATGCGTCCAACGGGCAACCGAACTTCCTCTCACTTCTCGGCCAAGGCTGAGGGCCAAACAGGATCACTGGTCTTAAAGGGCGACCGACGGCCGAGAGTAGCCCAACCGCGGAACCGCCACCCAAGCGATGAAGCAACAGACCGACGGGAGTTGGCGGCTGAAAATTTTCAACCCCCTTGACGTTGCTTGAGCGACCGGGAGTGTTCGAGGGCCGTAGTCCCCGTGAATAACTGCTTAGCCAAGCAAACGCTGGTAGTGTTATCCTTACTGTTGCAGTGGAGACGGTTTAGAGGGAGGGTTGCAG
>CAXTRS010000331.1:0-3619 GCA_964246635.1 uncultured Chthoniobacterales bacterium
GGTTGTGCTCCTTTGTAGCACATCCGCCGGTCCACTTTTTCCGGGCAAGATCACTGCCTTGGACACGGTAAAGCAGAGCCAGGTTGTTGAGGCTTGTTGCCGTGTCGGGATGGTTGTCACCGAGCGCCCGCTCGCGGATCGCCAGCGCGCGCTCATGCAGCGGTTCGGCTTCTGTCAGCCTGCCTTGGGCTTGGTAAAGCCCGGCCAGGTTGTTGAGGCCTTGCGCCGTGTCGGGATGGCTGGCGCCCAGCGCCTGCTCGCGAATCGCCAGCGCGCGCTCAAAGAGTGGCTCGGCTCCTGCCAGCCTGCCCTGGGCTTGGTAAAGCCCGGCCAGGTTGTTGAGGCTTGCTGCCGTGTGGGGATGGTTGTCACCGA
This sequence comes from uncultured Chthoniobacterales bacterium, assembly GCA_964246635.1. Lineage (GTDB taxonomy): Bacteria > Verrucomicrobiota > Verrucomicrobiia > Chthoniobacterales > SZAS-18 > JAFAXH01. Next base: position 376 of record CAXTRS010000331.1, read on the forward strand.
GCGCCTGCTCGCGAATCGCCAGCGCGCGCTCATACAGTGGCTCGGCTTCGGCATACCGTGCTCGTGCGTTGAGATAGCCCCCCACATTGTTGGTGAGTAGGCCAGCGTTCTCCGACACCAACCCCTCCGTTTCGATCTGTGCAGCACACGCCAGCGCGTGGGGTAGCAAGGCATCGCACATCGGCCAATGGGAAAATTCCCCTGGATTTGGAAAGACCCGTGCCATCCACGCCACGGCCTGCTCGGCCCAAGCCCTCTTCTCTCCCTGCGCCGCCATCCTGTCGCGCAGAACATCACCTACCTGACGGTGGAGGCTAAGGGCTTGGGCAGCCGAGTCGCAGTGCAGGAGCGAGAAGCGGGCGGCGGCGCGGATGGTCGCCTTGCGCTGGAAATCGTCCGCAAGGGCGGTGGCCAGCGGCTCGCGGAGGGCGGACAGCCCCTCGCGGAACAGGTCCTTCGGGATGACGTCGGGGGCCAGGAAGGCGCAGAGGCGCAGGAGGTCGGCGGCGGCCGGGCTGGCGGCGGCCACTTTCTCGAAGGCCAGGGTGAAGGTGACGGCGACGGTGGCGTGCTCCGGGGTGGCGACTTCGCTCGGCCGGGCACGCAGCTTGGGGCCGTGCTTCTTGTTCTTATAGAGGGCCAGATATTCGGCGGGCGAGCTGGGCATCTCCTCAATGTAGGCGCCAGCCTGTTCGAGCGCGAGGGGCAGACCGCCGAGTTCCGTGTTCAAGGCGCGGGCGGCGGCGAGGTGCTCGGCTGGGAGGGTCTCCAGCGAGGTGCCGACGGCGAGCAGCCCGGCGCGTTGCAAGAGCAGGCGGGCGCCGGTGTCTGGGTTCATCGGCAGGACCTTGCTGGGCGGAGCGAAGCTCACCGTGGCCGATTCGCGGCTGGTCAGCAGCAGGTGGCCGCCGGGGGCATCGGACGGCAGGAAGCGGCGGACCAAGGGAAGGTCGTCGGCGTTGTCGGCGATGAGCAGCCAGCCGGAGTTCTCCCCCAGCCAGCGCCCGACGGCGGCGACGATGATGCTCTGGTCCTGCTCTGCGCGCTCGGGCAGGCCAAGGAGGCCGGCGATCTCGACGAAGCCGGAGATGAGGTCGGTCTCGGTCTCGGCACGCAGGAAGAAGACAGCGCGGTAGGCGTCGCGGTGGCGGTGGGCGTAGGCGATGGCCGTCTGCGTCTTGCCGATGCCGCCGAGACCGCTGAGGATGGCGCGGCGGTTGTGGGTGAGTGCGGCGTGGAGCGAGGCGAGGAGGTCGTCGCGGCCGGTGAAGAGCGGGTTGCGGGTTGGGACGTTCCAGTAGCGTGGGAGGTCGCCGGGGAACGTGGGCTTGGCCGCTGCGGGTGGTGTCGGGGTCGCGCCGGGGAAGGTCGGTTTGGTCACCGGCTTGGCGCGGCCTTTGTGCAAGCCGGCCAGCAGGCGACTGCGGGCGGTGGCTTCATCCAGGCCGACGAGGTCAGTATAAACAATGGCTCCGAACAGCCCCTCCGGTTTGCACGGCGCAACGCGCACAGGGAAGAGCGTCCGGTTCTCACCCCTGGGGTCGAGCCGGAAGGCGGCGGCCCATTCGGGCGCGGTGAAGTCTGAGGCAAAGTAGGCATCCGAGAGGACAGCGATGGTGCGTTCACAGTCCTTGGTGGCTGTCTGCATCTTCAGCACGAAGTTGCTTGCTGGTCCGAAGTCCCACGCCTGGATGACCGCCTGATAGCCGGCCTCTTCAATCTCCCAGGCGATCCACTCTGCCCAGACGCGATCCGCGCCGGTGTAACTGATGAAGACCTTCGGCGGGGAACTGCTCGGCATGACGCCATACTACCAAACGGGGGCACTGCTGTCGCCAGGAGTTTGCTCTCGGGCAGTCCTGCGGTCATGCTCCTCCAGCCATGACCACGCCTGTTGCCACGCCCTCACTCGATCACACCCGTTCCCAGGAACTCTTCGCGGAGGCGCGGCGCTTCATCCCCGGCGGGGTGAACTCGCCGGTGCGGGCGTTTCGCGGCGTGGGCGGGGAACCGTTCTTTGTGCAGCGCGCGGCGGGGGCGCACATTTGGGATGCGGACGGGAATGAGCTGATCGACTTCGTCGGCACCTGGGGGCCGGCGATCCTCGGGCATGCGCCGGCGGTGGTGATCGACGCGGTGCGCGGGGCGGCGGGACGCGGGCTGAGCTTTGGCATTCCGAATCCCGATGAAGTCGCGATGGCGCGGCTGATCTGCGATTGGGTGCCGTCCATCCAGAAAGTGCGGCTGGTCAACAGCGGCACGGAGGCGACGATGAGCGCCGTGCGGCTGGCGCGCGGGTTTACCGGCCGGGAGCGGGTGGTCAAGTTCGAGGGCTGTTATCACGGGCACGTCGATTCGCTGCTGGTCAAGGCGGGCAGCGGCGCGCTGACGCTCGGCCGGCCGGACAGCGCGGGCGTGCCGGCGGCGCTTGCGGAGTTGACGACGACCCTGCCCTTTAATGACCCAGAGGCGTTGCGCGCCGTCTTCGCGGGACGCGGCCGCGAGATCGCCGCGGTCATCCTCGAGCCGATCCCGGCGAACGCGGGCCTCTATTTCCCGCGGCCCGGTTTTCTGGAAACGCTGCGCACGCTCTGCACGGAGCACGGCGCGCTCTTGATCTTCGATGAAGTGATGACGGGCTTCCGGGTCGCCCGCGGCGGCGCGCAGGAGATTTACGGCATCACGCCGGACCTGACCTGTTTGGGCAAGGTGATCGGCGGCGGCCTGCCGGTCGGCGCGTTCGGCGGGCGGGCGGAAATCATGGACGCGCTGGCGCCGGACGGGCCGGTGTATCAGGCCGGGACGCTTTCGGGCAATCCGCTCGCCATGGCGGCGGGCCTGGCGCAGTTGCGCGAGCTGGAGCGCACGAATGCGTGGCGACGCCTGGAGGAACTCGGCACAGTATTCGAGGAGGGTGTCCAGGCCGCGCTGCGGCGGGCGGACAGGCGCTGCACGTTCCAGCGCATCGGCTCGATGTTTTGTTTGTATTTCACCGGGCAGCCGGTGTGCGATCTCGCCAGCGCACAGACGAGCGACCGCGCGGCGTTCGCGCGCTTTTTTCACGCGGCGCTCGACGGCGGCGTCTATTTCGCGCCGTCGCAATTCGAGGCCGGCTTCATCTCGACGGCGCACAGCGCGGCGGACATGGAGAAGACAGCCGAGGTCGCGGCGCGAGCGCTAAGCGTGTGAGGGAACGGCCACACGGCCTCGCGCAAAGACCCCAACGCGCCCCACGCAGAAAAGA
>CAXTRS010000331.1:3629-5638 GCA_964246635.1 uncultured Chthoniobacterales bacterium
TTGTCTTTCTTTGCGGCTTTGCGGCTTTGCGCGAGGCCATTCCGGCTACCGCGTCGCAGATGGCGCAGCGTCGCCGATTGTGGTCGTCAATTCGTAGATTTCTCCCCAACTTCCACTCGCGACCGGCGCGTGATCAGTCTCCCAAGGTCGAGTCGAACCGGCGTAGCGTTTCTTTTCCCGCACGCCCCAAAAAACGTAACGCACACGCAGACGCGCCGCCGCTCTTTGCCAATCGGGCCGGCCGAGCATGAGCGTGTTCAGCGTGCGCTCGAGTTCTTTGTAGTCCAATCCATAGCCGTGCAGCGCGCCGACGTAGCCCATTGCCAGTTTGCGGCCGCTGAGCACGAGCGGGTGCGCGTAGTCGGGCGAGCAGGCGAAACGCGTGTCGCGCGGCAGGACGAGCAGCGCGGCGCGCACGCCGTCGAGCTCGGAACGACGCGCCATGACGTAGCGGTTTTGATGTCGCGAATTGATGCCACCGATGACTGAGACCGCGCCGCTGAAAAACAGCGCCACGCACACACCCGCGCGCACCGCGAGCGGCCAGCGCGCGATCCAGCGCTCCCACAAAAACGGCAACGCGACGAAGTAGCTCCAGAGCATGAGCTTCGTATTGTCCCACTCCCACGGCGCAAACATCACCACGCAGGTGACGGCGAAGACGAGACCCGCCGGCAGCACGAAAGAGGCGGCGTCGATGCTCTCCCGCCGACGCGGTGACGCAGGCTGCTCGCCCAAGCCGTTGATGTATTCCCGTGCGAGCCAGAAAAAAAGCCCGAGCGCCAGCGGCGCGAAGAGTCCGAAGTTCACCAGCCAAAACGCGAAGAACGAGCCGCTCTCGTGCATCCAGCCCGGCTTGAGCCAGAACGAATGCGCGGGCGCGAAGCCGCCGGTCATCAGCCAGATTTCTGCGCCGACGGGCAGCGCCGCGACGGCGAGGAGTTTGATCACATGCCGCCGCAGTTCGCGCCGCCACGGCTCGCAAAGGAGCCACCAGCCAAGCAGCGCGGAGAGAAACAGAAAGGCGTAGAGCTGAAAGAACGGCAGCGCGATGTAGAGCAGCGCTTCGAGCCAGAAGGGAAGCGGGTTGCGGGTTGCGGGTTGCGGGTTGCGGACAGTGTGGATTTTCGAAACAGCATCCAGCGTCTTTTCGGGATCTTCTCCAACCCGCAACTCACAACTCGCAACCCGCAACCCGAAGAACCTTTCCCGCCAATAGGTCAACAACACCAGCCCGGCGGGCAGCGCGAAGAGAAAGCCGCGCTGGGTGACGAAGACGGCGAGCGCGAGATTTTTCCAGGCGAGGTCTTTTTGGTAATCGAGAAACACTCCAGTCTTCAGCCACGCAAAGCCGGCGAGGCCGCCGCTGAAAAGAAAGCCGGCGATCGTAAACGCGCCGCCCCAGCGCCAAAGCGCCAGCGCCGTGGCCGCGGCGCCGAGCAGACCGACCCAGACCAAGCCTGGGATTTCCGGCACGCCGACGGAAAAGAGAAGGCTTTGGAAAAGGTCGATGCCAGCGTAGTAGCGCAGCGTGGCCCAGGAATGGAGCGGATGCTCCGGCCACCACGGCACGCCGGCGGCGAAGTAGCGCGCATAGAGCAAGTGGCGCGGCAGGTCGCCGGTATTGTTGGGCGAGAGAAACTCGAGCCGGTCGCCGTGCTGATACAGCAGCCACGGGAAGACGCGCAACGCGAAGAGCGCAAACGCGAGGAACATCGCCCACGACCACGGAGAGACCCGGCGTTGGGACGAGGCAGCGCGGGTTTGTCGAAACGCGAGCGCGCCCGCGAGCGCGCCGAGCGTCAGCGCAGCCACGGCGAGCGGCGGCGTCACGCCGACGCCGCGGGAAAGCGACTGTGCAAACGCGCCGACGAACGCACTGAGCGTGGCCGCGGCAACCGTGACAAGGCCGGCGACGAGAAGGCGAAAAGGCATGTTCGGTGGCGCGCTGCCGACAATCCCTCAGCGCGGCGATGCCGAAGCCTTCGGTGCAGTAGTAGCGGTAGGGC
>CAXTRS010000332.1:0-5622 GCA_964246635.1 uncultured Chthoniobacterales bacterium
GTGCTCGGCGCCCTTGCCCTTCGGAGTATCGGCAGCGACGACGTGGCTGAATTTGATGATGATCGGATTTTGCGCCAGCGCCGGGGTGGCCAGCGACAACGCGGCCAGACCAGCGAGCAGGAAACGGGGGGTAATCATTTTTCGTGTTTTTGTTCTTTGGTTTGGGAGGAACGGCCCGAGCCCTTCGGGAACCGTTGGGGTGAACTTTTCTTGCGACTTACAAGAGGGGAATCGGCTGTCTGTGATCGATTGGCGGTTCTCAGTTCAACTTCTTCTCGCCGATTCCGCGATGATTTCTTCGGCGCGCAGAATGACGGGCCGGTCCACCATTTTGCCGTCCACCTTCACCGCGGCGCCACCGGATGCGGCGGCTGCCTCGAGCACGCGCTTCGCCCAGGCGACCTCTTCGTCGCTGGGGCCGAAGCCGGCGTGGATCGCGGCGAGTTGCTTGGGGTGAATGCACAGCTTCGCGCCGAAGCCGAGCCGGCGGGCGCGCTGGGTTTCGGCGAGAATGCGGTCGGCGTCGTCGATCGCGGTGACGACGCCATCGACCGGCGACAGGATGCCGGCGAGCCGCGACGCGAGCACGAACTGCGAGCGAAAATAGAGCAATTCCTCGCCCTCGCCCTGGATGCCGAGATCGACCTGAAAATCGATCGTGCCGAAGATCAGCCGCTGCACGAATTTCGCCTGCGCGAGCGCGAGCGCGTTGGAAAAACCGAGGGCGGTTTCGATGAGCGGCAGCACCGGTCGCGTCTCGCTCATCCGCGTCTGGAGCCGGGCGTCATCGACATGCTCTGCTTTGGACAAAATGATCCCGACGACCCCCGGCTGGCTGCACATCTCGATGTCATCCGCGAACCACGGCGTGTCCATCGCGTTGATCCGCACGAACACCGGCTGCTTCGCCGACAGCCACTTGGAAACCGCCACGCGCGCGGCCGGTTTTTCCGCCGCCGGCACCGCGTCTTCGAGATCGACGATCACTGCGTCGGCACCCGCCGCGCAGGCCTTGTCGAAACGGTCTGGCCGGTTGCCCGGAACATACAAGTAGGAGCGCGGAACGGGAGTTGCCATGGGAGAAAAGCGAAGTGTGCTGCCGGGCGTCTTCGTTTCTTCGTCATCCTGAACGGAGCGAGGCACGAGCGCAGTCGAAGAACCTCTCCCTGACAATCTGTTTGAACATTGACTGCGCGAGCAATGGCCAACCAGAAGTCAGTAAGAGGTCCTTCGACAAGCTCAGGATGACAGAGAGGGAAGGAAATTTTTCGTGCGTTCAAACCGCTTTCGCTTCACGCAATTTTTTGATGTCGGCGCCGTCGTAGCCGAGATCCGCGAGAATCGCGTCGGTGTGCTGACCTACTGTCGGGACAGCTTCCATCCGCGGCTGCCAGGCGGTCGAAACACCCGGCGGCAGCGGCGCCTTAATTTTTCCAGCGGAACTGTCCACTTCGGCAAAACGACCGCGCGCCTTGAGCTGCGCGTGGTCCCAGACTTCGTGCATGTCGTTCATGCGCGCGTTGGCGATGCCCGCTTTGTCCAAGCGCGCAATGACCTCTTCGGCGGTGAGCGACGAAAAGGCTTTGATGATGATCGCGTGCAGTTCGTCGCGCGCCGCCGTGCGCCGGAAATTCGGCGAGAAGCGCGCGTCCTTCGCCAGCGCCGGCTGGTCGATCACCTGCTCGCAAAAATTCACCCACTCGCGCTCGTTTTGCAGCCCGAGCATGACGACTTTGCCGTCGCCCGCGCGGAACGGCCCGTAGGGCGTGATCGTCGCGTGCGTCGAGCCGTTGCGCGGCGGCGGCGGCGCGCCCTCGTAGGCGTAATACATCGGGAACGACATCCACTCGACCGTGCTCTCCAGCATCGAGATGTCGAGATAACAGCCCTGGCCTGTCCGTTCGCGCTGGAGCAGCGCGGCGAGAATGTTCACCAGCGAATACATGCCGGCGGCGATGTCGGAGATCGACGCGCCGGATTTCGACGGTGTCTCCGGCGTGCCGGTGACGGACAAGAAACCGGCCTCGCTTTGGATCAGCAGATCGTAGGCTTTTTTGTTTTTGTAAGGCCCGTCCGCGCCGTAGCCAGAAACGTCGCACACGATCAGGCGCGGATATTTTTCTTTCAGCGTTTCGTAATCCAGCCCCATGCGCGCCGCCGCGCCGGGCGCAAGATTTTGCACGAACACGTCGGAGCGTTCGAGCAGCTTGTGTAAAATCTCGTTCGCCCGTGGATTTTTCACGTCGAGCGTCAGGCTTTCCTTCGAGCGGTTGACCCAGACAAAGTGCGACGCCAACCCGCGCACTCGCTCGTCGTAGCCGCGGGCCTGGTCACCGCCGCCGGGCCGCTCGATCTTGATGACACGCGCGCCCAGCTCGGCGAGTTGCCGGGTGCAAAACGGCGCGGCGATGACGTGTTCGAGCGCGAGGACGGTGATGCCATCGAGGGGGCGCATAAACGGAATGGGGATTGGTGATTTGCGAGGCAGGCGCGGTCAAACCGCCAGCGTGGCCGTCCTTGCCGAGGAGAACGTGGCTGTCCCTTCCATGGCCAGCCAGCCTTCGTGATCGCGCGCCCAGAGTTTGACCGTTTTGCCGTCCGCCTCGGGTTTTCCGCAAACCGTCAGCGGGACGCCGGTGACCGTCACCGGCCGCAGCGCACGGAACTCGAAGCGCGCGACGTTTGCTTCCGGCAAATTGCGGCGCACGAGATCAAGCAGCAGCGTGGCGATGAGCGGCCCGTGGACGACGAGGCCGCTGTAGCCTTCGACTTCGGTGACGTAGCGGTAGTCATAATGAATGCGGTGGCCGTTGAACGTCAGCGCGGAGTAGCGGAAGAGCAGCGTTTCGTCGGGCACGAGTTCGCGCGTCCAAGCGGCGTCGGTTGGCGCGGCTTTGGGCGGCGGCTTTGGGTCGTCCGGTTTTGGGTCATCGCGATAGACGATGTCGTGTTCTTCCGTGATCGCGATCGCGCCTGCGGCGTTTTTGATTTCGTGGCGCACGAGCACAAACACCAGCGCGCCGCTGCGTCCTTCCTTTTGCGTCACGTTCACGATGCGCGAGTCGCGGGTGATCTTTTCACCGGCGCGCAGCGGCTCGTGAAACTGCAACCGCCCGCCCGCCCACATCCGCCGCGGAAGTGCCACCGGCGGCAGAAATCCGCCGCGCGCCGGATGGCCGTCGCGCCCGAGTTCGCTCGCCCGGCGGATCGTTAAAAAATAGAGCCAGTGCCAGAGCGGCGGCAGCGGGTCGCCAGGCTGTGGCGGCGGATCGTCGCGATCGAGCGTCGCGGAGAGCGACGCGATGGGAGTCAGGGCAACGAGGTCGGCGTGCGACTCCGTGTTTCCGATCCAGTCCTGATATGAATTCGTGTTGGCGGCGGCAGACATCTTGGTTTGGGGAGAGACAACCCGCTCGCAGATATATCGCCGCCGAGACGGTTTTCGCGCGCAGAAGAAACGGCTGCGGCGATACCAAGGGTGAGAAGGAACGCCGTATGAGCGCCACGATCCAGCACGACGACATCGTCACCAGCGTGGCCGACGCGCTCCAATTCATCTCCTACTACCATCCCGCCGATTACCTGCGGCACCTCGCGCTCGCCTACGAACGCGAGCAATCGCCCGCCGCGAAGGACGCCATCGCGCAAATCCTGACCAACTCGCGCATGTGCGCCGAAGGCCACCGGCCGATTTGTCAGGACACCGGCATCGTCAACGTCTTCGTCAAAATCGGCATGGACGTGCGCTGGGCCGGTTTCCCCAACGGCGCGTCGCTCGAAGACGCGATCAACGAAGGCGTGCGCCGCGGCTACAATTTCAACGACAACAAGCTGCGCGCCTCCATCGTCGCCGACCCGTTGTTCGAGCGGAAGAACACGCGCGACAACACGCCGGCCGTCGTCCACGTCCAAATGGTGCCCGGCGCGACGGTCGAGATGACGGTCGCCGCGAAAGGCGGCGGCTCGGAGAACAAGTCGAAGTTCGTAATGCTGAATCCGAGCGATTCGCTTGTGGACTGGGTGCTGCGCACGGTGCCAACGATGGGCGCCGGCTGGTGCCCGCCCGGCATGCTCGGTCTCGGCATTGGCGGCACCGCGGAAAAGGCGATGCTCATGGCGAAGGAATCGCTCATGGCGCCGCTCGACATGACCGAGCTGCTGGAGCGCGGACCGCAGAACAAAGTCGAAGAACTGCGCGTCGAGCTTTACGACAAAATCAACGCGCTCGGCATCGGCGCGCAGGGTCTCGGCGGCTTGACCACGGTGCTCGACATCAAGGTGATGATGGCGCCGACGCATGCCGCGTCGCTGCCCGTCGGCATGATCCCGAACTGCGCCGCGACGCGCCACGCACACTTCACCCTCGACGGCTCCGGCGCCGCCGTGCTCACCCCGCCGCGCCTCGCCGATTGGCCCGATGTGTCTTGGTCGCCCGACATCGAACGCTCCCGCCGCGTAAACCTCGACACACTCACGCCCGCTGAAGTCGCCTCGTGGAAACCGGGCCAGACGCTGCTCCTCTCCGGCAAAATGCTGACCGGTCGCGACGCCGCGCACAAACGCATCGCCGATATGCTCGCGCGTGGCGAGCGGCTGCCGGTCGATTTCACCAACCGCGTCATCTACTACGTTGGCCCCGTCGATCCCGTGCGCGACGAAGCCGTCGGCCCCGCCGGCCCGACGACTTCCACACGCATGGACAAGTTCACCGAGACGATGCTCGCGAAGACCGGTCTCATCGCGATGGTCGGCAAAGCCGAGCGCGGGCCGGTCGCCATCGAGTCGATCAAGAAACATCGCGCCGCCTATCTCATGGCTGTCGGCGGCGCGGCGTATCTGGTTTCCAAAGCGATCAAATCCTCGCGCGTCCTCGCGTTCGAGGACATGGGCATGGAAGCGATCTACGAATTCACTGTGGACGACATGCCTGTGACCGTCGCCGTCGATGCCAGCGGCACGTCCGTCCACCAGACCGGCCCGCAGGAATGGCAGCTAAAGATCAGCCAGTTGCCCACCTGCACGCGTTGCGTTGGATCGAAACCCGTAGCCGCCGGCGTCTGAATGTTTATCCGCGGATTAACGCAGATTAACACAGATTTTATTTCCCGATCTCGGATCACCATCTGTTTCCCAACAGACCAAATTAATCCGCGTTAATCTGCGTTAATCCGCGGATACTTTTGCTCCATGCCCGATTTCTCCGAAGCCCTCGCCGGCATCCATTTCGTCGCGCATCTCGGCATCGAAGTCGTCGATATCGCCGAAGGCCGCGCCACGCTTGCGCTCAACGTCCAGCCCTTCATGCGCAACAGTTGGAACGTCACTCACGGCGGCGTCACGATGACCCTGATGGACGTTTGCATGAGTCTCGCCGGCCGCTCGCTCAACCCCTCGCAACTCATCGGCGTGACCGTCGAAATGAAGACCAACTTTCTCTCCCCCGGCCTTGGCGACCGGCTCGTCGCCACGGCGCGCGCCTTCCCGCAAGGCCGCTCGCTCTTCTGCTCCGAATGCGAAGTCACCGCGCCTGACGGCACGCTCATCGCGCGCGGACTCGGCACTTTCAAGCTGCGCAAACGCAATCCCAACGACCGGCCCGTGGTGCCCTCCGAGAACGCGAAC
>CAXTRS010000333.1:0-5604 GCA_964246635.1 uncultured Chthoniobacterales bacterium
CCTGCCTGCGCTTGCCCGGCTGGTTTACGAGTTGTTTAGAGCGTCGCTCAATTGCGTTCGCCCCGGCAGGGGCGGCAGAGCCCTAGCCACGGCGTGAGCCGTGGAGGGCGGCCGGCAGAGCAGCCCAGCCCCGGCAGGGGCGCTAGCCCAGGCGCGGGGTAAGCCCGCCCTCGCCGCGCTGCCCCAGGGTTCTTGCGCCCCTGCCGGGGCTGGGACGTTTCTGAACGCCATTCCCACGGCTCACGCCGTGGGCTAAGGCTCTTTGCGCCCCTGCCGGGGCTAAAAAAGGCAGATTCAAATGAGGAGCGCTCTAGTCATTGTTTATGGAAAAACTTTCCGAAAATCAAGTTTTGCAAGTATGAATACGTTATTCTCTGACGGAGCGTCTAGCGGGTTACGACGAGAAAACTTCAATCAATCGCACCGACCCGGAGCGCGCCTTCAGGCTCCTCAAACTGCAGGTTATCAGAGCGGTCTCCAAGTGGCACCGAAGGTCGATTTTGGAACTCATGTACGGGTTCCAGTAACACGGCTGCATGCCTTCACAGAGACTTTCAGCTCCGCTTTCAAATCGGGCCGAAATATCCAGCAAAGCCTTCACGAAGCCTTTCAAGCCGCAGGTTTGCAGCATCCTAATGCTGACTTTGTTCATGATTTGGATGGCGTTCCACTGACCGAAGACCCGGATATTTGGGTGAACCGCTTACAAAAGAAGGAAGAGGATTTACTGCTTGCAGCTGTCGAAAAGCGGACTGCCGCTTCGGCTGGCATCCGTGGAATCGCGTTATTATCTGAGAATTATCCTCTTGTGGATGATGGCTATCATGTCGTTACCGATCCTGTGGAGATTGTGACTGTAAATCGCCTGCAACATAAATCCCGAAAAAAAGGTATATGGATCGTCGGCAACAGTGTTATCAGGGTCGAGAGATATTGGCTTACTGAAGCATCAGATCACGGAACACAGCAGGTTAAAATCAACTGGAAAATCGAGCAGTTCCGACGCGCTGCGCGTCTTGAGCAAATTCCGAGCAATGACGGGCTTCTTGGGTATGTCTTTGATCGCGCCGGTTATTACTTTGAAGAGAGCGGCAGTGTGGTCGGCTATATCTTGTATCGTTGTGAAATTCGAAAAGGCAAACGGCCAATCAGTGAAGCGACGCGTCAGTATTATGACAAAAAATATGGCGCTGTCCGCTTGGGAGTTGATATCATTGAAGGAGTTGTCGGACTTGTATCGGGTAAATCGGAATATCGGGCAATCTTGGCGGCGAAGAATATCACCAAAGCGGTGCGGGCTGGGAAAGAACTGGGAAAAGCGATCGTGGATGAAGGGAAAGCCGTTATCGGAATCCCTCACGATAACCGCGTCAGAAACACTTTGGATGCGCTTCCAACGAGATCCGAGGACGGGGTATATTGGATTCCGGAAGATCTTGATCCCTGATTTTCGAGCTTCGACGTATGCGCGTAGCCTTGCGGCAAAGCACTCCAGCCGCAGCAATCGCTCGTTTACTTACTAGCTCTCCGCTTACGGAACGCGACGTCATTAAAAACCAGTCACCTATCCGCAGTTGGTAGTCCGCTCAATTCCCTTGGTAGCAGCAAGACAGGATAATGTTGCCGGCCTTCTTTCCCCGCATCCAGAGGATGGGCGCATTCTTTCCGAGGTGTGTCATTCCGCTCGAAAGCTGAGGATGGCGACTTCGCTCGCTCTTTTCGTGCGCATCCAGAGGAACGGTTGCGCCCCCTGCGCCGGGCCGATGCAGATCAGGGCGAGCAGCACGTTTGGGCGATGGAGAATGATGATCCGCACCTCGGCCTGCACCCCTCCTCGCGCGGCCATTCCCACCCAGATCCCTTGCAGCCCGGCGACGGTCTCTAGGATACCTTTTTCGCGGCTCAGGACGAAATCCTCGCGTGTAGTCTCGAACCCGAGCGCCCGAAGCCGATTGATCCACCTTTCCAGGGTTTCCGCCGGCGCCGGGAGACGCCCCCGGCTGATTTTCAAGCGCAGGTAACTGAGCAGCTGGCCGCCCTCGTCGATTAGCTTTGCGTCGATCGCTTCCGTCGTCGGTTGGCTGGCTTCCACCGGAAAAATCTTCCACGTCGCCGGGAAGGCCGTGCGGCAGCGGGGAGCCGCGGTGCTTTCCCATGGCAGCCACGGTTCCAATCGCCCGAGACCGGCTTTCGGCTGGTCGAGCAGTTCAAACGAAAAGTGAGCGGCGAGGAAACTCCCTTTGAGCTGGTCCCACCGGCGCTCGCGGCATTGGCTGGTGATCAGGAAAATGATCCCGTTCGCCGCGTAGGCAGTCACGCGGCTGAAAGTGCGCTCCGGCGCGGCGCCTTGGGCCACACCGGCATCCCAGCAGATGCCGGCCGGGGTCTTCAGCCACGCGCCGCCAAAGGCCGTTTCCTCGCGTTGCGCCAGCACGTGATCGATCCAGTCCTCCAGCCCGATTTCCGCATCCAGGCGGTAGCCGACGACGGAGATCAGGGCCGGCTGGTCTGCCCCCGGCTCAAGAAAGAGAGCCAGCGGGACGGCTGCGGCTTGCCTTTCGACGCGCTCATCGAATCGCTCCACGATCTTCCAGCCTCGCGGGATATAGAGTTGGAAATGCAGTCCCCAAATGCCCGCAGCGATGCGCGCGAGCACGCTGCTCTCATTCACCGTCTCGGAGACGGCGCGCTCGTTGCGGGGCAAGGCGAAGGGCAGCTCGTTCATTTCAATCTTTCTCGACGCCGAAGGAAAAACGAAAACCGCCGCCGAACAGCGCCGCTCCAACGGTCGCGCCGAGCTTCGCTTCGAAGAGCTTCTTCTTCCCGGTCGCGGGATCGGTGTGGTTGATATTGAGCGCCGCCTCCCCCTCCGCGGCCACAGTCAGCACGGAGGCTTCCGCGGAGCCGCCGACGGCGACGTTGTAATCCGTAAAGGGGATCGGGATGTGGCGGATCCCTTCGGCTTTTGCGGTGGCCAAGGCCGCTTTGAAGCCTGCTTTCGCCATCAGCTCGGCCTCCCCGGTTTTGAGATCGATTTCGCCTTTGCCTTGCAACTCTGCTTCTACGGTAACGAACTTGCCTTCGATGGAGAGATCGACCTTGCCGCGCTGCCTGGCCGGCGGGGCGGCCTGCCCGAGCCAGACTGTCGAGCAGCCTGTGGCGATGGGATTATTGCCACCGGCCGCTTCGACCACCACGTCGCCGGCACGACACGCCATTTGATGGTTGATGAAGACGGTCGGAGCCCCTTTGACGACGACTCCGCCGACATGGGGTGGATGACTCCTCGGACAAACATGGAAGTCCACCCGGGTCCGCCAGGCAGGTTTGCCGCCGATCCGCACGTTCGGGCTGGCCGAGCCTGGAAAAAGCGAGGTGCCGTGGACGGTGCGATCCCCCAGGCGAGCGGCGAACGGGGCATAACTGACGCCGTAGCCTTTCCCGTCATTCAGATTCAGCGTGTCGGCGATGTCCCATTTGCCGTGAACTCCAGTCCATTCGAACTTGGCGTCGATGACCGTGGCAGTCGCCTTCTTCTTCTCGAAGTCATAGCCGATGCTGCCCAACTCGACTTGGTGATCTTCTACATTGGACTCCACATACGTTTTGTCCTCCTTGCCCTGCTTCGGAGTCTTGGGCAGCTTGTAGATGGGACCCAGCTCGATCTGCCTGCTTTTCGACCAAGCTTCTTTGTCCGCATTTTTCTGTCGCAGGCCCGTCCCGGTTTCCTCCTTCTTCGATCCGAAACCCCACTTCCAGTCGTCCTTTCTCTCTGCTCCAACCTTGGCGCTGGGCAAGGGAAGCTGCCAGCCGCCTCCCTCGGAGTCAGAAGACCCCGAGCCGGCTGCGGGAGCGTTGGGTTCATCGGCTGCCACAAGGGAAGGAGTTTTAGTCAGGACGTGTGCCGAAAGCAAGGAAATCGGATCCCAAGCAGTGTCTCAGTTGGAACTTCCGAACCGCCGGCGCAAAGGCGGCTTCTCCGTGGTTAAACGCCGCTATGGGCTGCCTGCTCCTCCCGGCCGAGCAACTGACGGCAGGCCGCCAAGTTGGCCAGCGTGTCCTCCTTCGCGCCGGAGAGCTCCAGCGAGCGCCCGAAGTATTCCAGCGCTCGCCGGTAGTCGTTCATTTCGTAGAGCAGGCGCGCGATCGCGTCGGCGAGGTCCCCTTCCTCGCCCAGCGGGTAGTAGAGGTCCCAGACCCGGTCGATGGCGTCGTTGAGCGCCCGGTGCTGGTCGCGCTCCAGGCGCGGGGCCAGCTCCAGCAGGCGCGGCAGGTAACGCGCGAACTGGTGGGCGTCGTAGTGGCCCAACCGCAGATAGGCCAGGAGGTCTTCCACCGACATCTGCCCAATGGTCCGGCGCGCATGAGCGGCAACCGTGTAGAAGTCGTCCGGGCCAAAGTCCCGCACGTGGCGCTCGTAGGCGAGCCGCGTCTCGCGATGGTCGGCGGCGTCGGCGACCAGCAGGCAGGCGCCCACGTCGAGGCTCGCGTGGCGCGCGCCCGGAAACATCGCCAGCCCGCCGCGGCGCTCGCAGTAGGACTTGATGGCGTGGTAGTTTACGCTCAGCGAGAAACACCCGTGGCGCACCAGGCCGGGCGGCGGCTTGCGCTGTAGGGAAACGAGCCGGTGGTCGCCTTTGTCCGCAGTCAGCAGCAGCAGGCCCTGCCTGGAGAGGCCCCGCAGCCGCTCCAGGCAGCGCAGCGCGGCGGCCGGGAAGAGCAGGTGCGTCTCCGTCGTCAGCGCACGCTGATAGCCGGCGAGCAGTTCCTGCAACCAGGGCTCCGCGAAGGCCGGCTGCGGCGCGGCGGGCCCGCGCTCGTAGCGGCACTGCACGCGCTCGAGGAGCGTCGCGGCGTCGAGCGTCGCCGGGTCGGCATCCACGGCCAGGGAGACGAGGCACGGCCGGCACTCGCCCCGGTCGAGATGGAAAAGCTCCTGCGGGATGCTGTCAAAGACGTAGTTGGCGATGACGACCAGCGGCTGCGCGAGGCTGCCGCCGACCGGCAGCAGCGCGGGGGCGTCCGCGCGCTCGAGGTCGAAGACCGCCACCTCCAGCAGGCCAGCCGCAAGGAACGGCTGCAAGCGCGGATGCTCGCGCCAGAAGCGCACGGTGCGCTCCGCCACGTCGGTGAGCACGTAGCGGAAGCGCCCCGGCGCCACGCCGCCCAACTCGCAGAGCCGCCCGAGCCGGCGGAGGAAATGGAAGGCGAACCGGCCCGAGCCCGCGCCCAGCTCGAGGAGGTGCAGCGGCTCGGCGTCCGTCGTCGCGGCGCCCGCGAGCCGGTCGCGGTCGCGCAGAAAGCCGAAGACGATCTCGGCGTAGCTATCGGCCATGCGCGGGTTGTTGGTGATGTAGTGGGGCACCGGGCCCTGCCGCCAGGCATCCACGCCGGCCTGGGCGAAGTAGCGCCGCTGCCAGTCCCAGAGCAGCGACTGGGCGAAGGGTTTCCTCTCCTCCAGGAGATGCCAGGTGGGCGCGGCGGCGGGGGCGGGGGTGAGGGAGTTGGCCCGCGATATGTGCCTCGAGTGCCCGGGCGCCGCCGACTGCCGCACCTACTCCATCGAGACTGAAGCCTGGTGGGGCATTTGGTCCGGCTTGACCG
>CAXTRS010000334.1:0-5602 GCA_964246635.1 uncultured Chthoniobacterales bacterium
ACCCCTCCATCCCATGGCTTCCCTCCTCCCCTCACACGATCCCGCCCGCGGGGTCCACTCCACTCCGCATCCCGGCCCGGCGGCCACGGACGATTCGCCGCTGCCGCACGAACGGCTCGCCACCGACCCGGCTCCCGGCAAGCCGTTTTACAAGCTGCTCTATTTTTGGGTCATCGTCGGCGTGATTCTCGGCGTCATCGTCGGCGTCATGTTCCCGTCGATCCCGGCCACGGCCGACCACCCGGCGATTCCCGGCATCGCGGAGAAGATGAAGCCGCTCGGCGAAGGCTTCATCAACCTCGTGAAGATGCTCATCGCGCCGATCATTTTTTGCACGGTCGTCGGCGGCATCGCCAGCGTCGGGGATTTGAAAAAAGTCGGCCGCGTCGGCATCAAGGCGCTGATTTATTTCGAGGTCGTCACGACGCTGGCGATGCTCATCGCGCTGGTGGTCGTGCACGTCGCCCAGCCGGGCAACGGCGTGAACTTCACGCCTTCGGCGGCGGACATGAAAAAGGTCGAAGGCTACAGCGCCGCAGCAAAGCAGCAGAACACCGTCGATTTCATTCTGCACATCATCCCGAAGACGGCGATCAGCGCGTTTACCGAGGGCGAGATTCTCCAGGTGCTGCTCATCTCGGTGCTGATCGGCGTCGCGCTGGCGAAGATGGGCTCCTACGCGCAGCCGCTCGTCCACATCATCCAGCTCGTCTCGCAGGCGTTCTTTTACGTGGTCGGTTTTCTGGTCAAGCTGGCGCCGTTTGCCGCGTTCGGTGCGATGGCGGCGACGGTGGGCACTTCCGGCATCGGCGCGCTCATCGCGTTGCTCAAAATGATGGCGGTGTTTTACCTGACCTGCATTATTTTCATCTTTGGCGTGCTCGGCGCGATTGCCTGGTGGAACGGGTTTTCGATCCTCAAATATTTGCGGCACATCAAAGACGAAATCCTGCTCGTGCTCGGCACGTCGTCGAGCGAGACGGCGCTGCCGCCGATGATGGAAAAACTCGAGCGCACCGGCTGCGCGCAGAGCGTCGTCGGCATCGTGCTGCCGTCGGGCTACTCGTTCAATCTCGACGGCACGTCGATCTACCTGGCGATGGCGATCGTCTTCCTCTCGCAGGCGACGAACACGCCGCTGACGCTCGGCACCGAATTGGGTCTGCTCGGCCTGCTCCTGCTCACCAGCAAAGGCGCGGCAGCCGTGACGGGCGGCGGCTTCATCACGCTCGCCGCCACGTTGTCGGCGACGAACAACCCGAAGCTGACCGCCGGCCTGGCGATCCTCATCGGCATCGACCGCTTCATGAGCGAGGCGCGCGCGATCACCAATCTCATCGGCAACGGTCTGGCGACGCTCATCGTCGCCAAGAGCGAGGGCGAACTCGATTATTCCAAAGCCGGCCCGGTGTTGCTCGGCTCGCCGACGGAAGCCGACCTTGCTGCGGCAGCGAACGCAGCGGCAGCCGGCCGCCCCAATTGATCGGCTGAACCGCCTGCACGCCGGTGACACCGACCGCAACGCTCATCGCCTATAGCCAAGAAAAGGCGTCGCGCGAACAAGTGATGCGCGCGCTTGTCAGCTACGACGATTGGCTGGTGATTGCCTCCTACGCGACGCACGTTACCGGGCAATCGCGTTTTCCGGGCGGCTACGTTTTGGGCAGCGGTCCCGTCAATATTCGCAGCGGCGAACTCTGGTTTTACACCGACGAAGCGACCGCGAACCAAGCGGTCGCCAAGGGTGCGTCGCTCGGCCTTTATGTGCGCGGCGTTCCGGGGCCAAAGCTTTTCGCGGCGCTGCCGACGAACTACCAGGCCCTCTGGGTCAACCTTGGGTGCCCGCAGGCGGAAACCTGGTGGATCCCGAGCGACTCCTTTGATGTCGCCACGCTGTGGGCACACGCCATCGCGATTGAACGCCGGCTCGGCGAACCGGACTCGCCGGAAAAGTTCGCCGCGATGCGCGCTTACGTCGGCTACATCCTGCTCGTCAACCCGGAGCACGACGCGCTCGTCACCGCCGTGGGTGCCGGCGGGAAGCAGAACCCGGCGATGGTTTTCACGGCGGTCGATTGCGCGCAGGTTGTCACGGAAAAATATCCGCAGCTGAAACAGCAAATCGTGAACGGCGAAAAGCTCTTCTCGCTGCTGCCCAGTCAGGGCGTGGACGGAATGATTTTCAACCCGTTCGGTCCCGGACCGAAAATTGTCTGCGATCTTTCGATCTGCGAGCAGGTTTTGTCGGCGCCGCCACCGGATTCATGAAATAGAAACGACCGCCATGATGAAGCGTTGCGCTGCATCCCGTCTTGTCGTTGCCGCGGTCTGCGCGTTTGCGTCCCTCTCTTTTGGCAGCGGACGCGCAGAAGAAAGCGGCCCCGGTTTCCGTCGCTTTGCGGACACGATCTCGCCCAATGGCGCTTACGTGCTCGCGTGGGGTTGGGGCGAAGAGCAAGGGCGGCTCGAAGCGCTCAAAGAATGGCTGCCGGAGAAGGATACTGTCGGCGATTCCGTGGCGAACTACCTGGTCAACGCCGTCCACGGCGGAGTGCTCGCCGTGATCCCCGAGCGCGATCATTACGAGGGCACGTCGGGCTTCAAGCGCTTCAGCGGACTGGCCGTGGGTTGGGCCGAGGACAGCCGGCGGGCGGTGGCGATTTACGAAGCGCGCTGGAGCGCGGAAGCGATCCTTTGGATCAACCCGGAGACGCGCACCGAAGCCGACGCCTTCATCGACGTGCTCGCGCCCTTGGACGAAGCCTGCCGCCAGTTGCTCGCCAAGCGGGAAAAACTCAAAGAGGCCGGCGAGATTTCGTTCAGCCTGCCGGCGCTCTTGCCCGGCAACATCTTGGTCATCGACGCGCGGGCGCGGCCCCAGGTGAACAAGCCGCCCGAATACAACTACCGTCTCAAGTTTCAACTGAAGTCGGACGGCGAGAAGGCGCGGTGCCTCCTCATCAACGGGCACAAAATTTCCGAGTCCGCGTCGAACTACGACAACGACAAAGTGGAGGACGAATTGAACAAAGCGTATCGGCAACTGCGCGCCAGGCTGAACGAAGGCGAGCGCGAAGCCCTGAAAGAAAAGCAGCTCCAGTGGCTCCGCCAACGGCAGGCGCTCGCCGCGGCAGGCTCCGACGGCAAGTTCTTCACCCGCCTGCGCACGGCTTACCTGCGCGCGCGGGCGGAGAACTGAGCCGCGCGCAGAGCGCGGAAGCCCGCAGGAGTCCACTCCGGGAAGTTCTTGTCCTCTTCCCCTGAACCACTTATGACAGGTGACATCCCCCCATGAATGCGCCTGCCAAACTCGCTTCCGCCTTCCTCGTTTCGACCCTGGCGGCGCTCCTGCTCGCCGGCTGCGGAGAAAAGCAGGCCGACGTGGTGCGGCCTTTCCGCCCGCAATACGAGGCGTTCAAAAAACAGCTCGCCGAGATGGCGGCGCAGGAGCCGAAGGCCGCGGTGCGTCTGCCCGCGCCGCTCAATCCCAAGCCTGCACTGAAAGACACCGACTCCAAGTCGAACACCGCCGTCTTCCTTTTCCAGCAACTCACGGACATTCGCTACGGCCTGCCCACGCCTGACCCGCTCGATCCGTTTCTCGGCGCCCATGTGCTCACTCAACTCCGTGTCGCCACCGCGCCCGAAGACCGGCTCGGCGGCACGGCGCGCGTGAAGCAAAAAGAGGAACTCATCGACGGGCTCGCGACGCGCTATATCGGCGCGGTGAAAATCCTCTCGCACCAGCCGGGCGTCATGGTCGGCACCGAAGGTTTTCGGGGTGGAAAAATTCAGGCCGTGATCATGCTCTTCGATCGCCAGCCGACGACGAAGCTCGTGTTTGCCGACTCCGTGACCGCGGCGAACAACCCGCAGATCGACGCCAGGGTTTTCAAAGACAAACCGCTGACGCAGCAATCGGGACAGGGCTGGGTGGACGTCAACTTGAAGAAGAACTTCAAAAATGCCGTGCTCGCGAAATTTGCCGAAGGCACCGGCGGCACGTTCGAGTCCCACGGCATCTTCTGAGTCTGCGCGTGCTTCTCATCGCGTTCGGCTTGGGGAGCACGGAGCTGCTCATGCTCGCGGAACTCGCGAACCCATCGGCCAGCGAGTTGGAAAACGAACCCATGCACGACCCGACGAAACATTTTCCGCCACCGATTGAACCTCCGCTGCCCAGCACCGGCGCGGGCGATCTCCAGGGTTGGTTCGAAGCGCTCCGCGCCACCGATGCAGAGGTCACGCAATACGCCACCGGCATCGTGGGAGAACATTACGCTCGCGCGGGAGTGGAAGTTCGCCCGGAACTCGCGGGCGCGCGGGACTGGAACGGCTTCGCGCTGTATCTGGCAGGCTCGCTGATGCCGATCATCGACGGAGGCGGAAATCTCGACTGGGTGCGCGCGCTGCTGGCCGACCTCGTCACGTTCAGCCTGGCCAATCCCGCCGGCTCGCCGGAGTCGCGACTGATCAATCTGCTGGCGCAGTTCATCCAGTGGGAGCCGGATTACGCACGTCGCCGTCGCGTGACGGCTCTGCTGCCAACGGACAAAGTGGGCGGTGCGCTGCAAGTCATCAAGGAGCGCGAAGACGAAGAGCAGCGCCGGAAGGAAGAAGCTTATTGGTAGAGCAGGGGCGCCGCCGTCGCAGGCAGGTGAACGAACGCGCGCAGGGAAGCAACTCCTTACCCTCAACTGACATGAACGCCGCCATCGACGCCCTCGCCGCCTGGAAGGACGGGAGCATCACCCGCGGCCAATTGCTGCGGCAGTTGCTGGAGTATGAAAACTGGATGCTGCCGATGCGCGAAGACAGCGGCGTCGATCCGTTCGGCCCGTTTGCCCTCGCGCTCGCCCATCTGGTTCCGGACGCGCACGGCCACGCGCGGCTGCTCCTCTTCGCGGACGGCGACGTGATGGAGGCTTTCGCCGAAACCTACAAAGCGACGGGCGGCATCGGCTTTGCGAATCCGACCGGCTGGCAAATCTTCAGCGTTGCCCTCGACGGGGTGAGTGCGGTGGTGCTCGATCCCAATTCGGCGCACGAATTCGTCATCCCGGCGGCGGAGTTCCCCGAGGTCGCGGAGTTGGCCGAGGCGGTGGCTGTCGAACAGGTCTGGCAGCGGCTGCGCAAGGGTCGCGAGGAAGAGAGCGACATCGCGCGCGTGGCGCGGTATCCCGGCTATCATCTTGCGATCGTGCAGCGCGCGGAGGGGGCTGCGCTCATCCACGTGCCGCACGACGACGACCGGATGTTTGTGCCGGTCTTCACTCACGCGGACGCGCTCGCGCTGGCGCTCGCTGAGTTTCACGAAAACTTCCCGCCGCCGGCGGAGGTCAAGACCGTCAAAGTCGGCGGCGAGCGGGCTTTCCCCCTTCTCGCCAAAGAGACGGCCGACGGCATCGTGTTCAACTTCCGCGGCCCGGGCGAGCCGATGGCCTTTCGGTTGGACGTGACCGATTTGCTGCTCGCCGAACTCGCGAAGACGCCGCCTTCTTCGCAGGCAACATCGCCGCCGCCAGCAGAAGCAACTCCCGCCGCATCGCCGCCGCCTGTTCTCCAGGGTCCGCCACCGCTGCCCGGCGCGACACCCCCGGCA
>CAXTRS010000335.1:0-5599 GCA_964246635.1 uncultured Chthoniobacterales bacterium
GCGGTCTGCGACCACCCTTTGCCGGTCGGGATTCCGACGCAATGGGCGGTCACAGACCGCCGCTACGGGGGAGGGAGCAAGCCGAGCTTGCGGAAAGTGTCGTCAACGTGACGCAGGTGCGGCTCCATGGAGCAAAGACGGTCGATCTCCTTCGGAGTCAGGACTTCAGCGATGGTCGGCTCGTCGCGCAGGTTTTCCGCGAGCGGCCGGTCGCCGCGCCAGGTCTTCATCGCGGCGCGCTGGACGGCTTCATACGCAGGCTTGCGTTCCAGTCCGCGGCGGGTCAGTTCGAGCAGCACGGATTGCGAGTGATACAGCCCTTTCGTCAGCCCCAGGTTGCGCTGCATGTGCTCAGGATAAACGAGCAGTCCGGCGACGAGGCTGCGCAGCTTGTCGAGCATGTAGTCGAGCAGCGTGCAGGAATCCGGCAGGATGATGCGCTCGACGCTCGAATGGCTGATGTCGCGCTCGTGCCAGAGCGCCACGTTTTCCAGCGCGGCCACGGCATTGCCGCGGATCACCCGCGCCAGGCCGCTGAGGCGCTCGCCCGTGATCGGGTTGCGCTTGTGCGGCATTGCGGAGCTGCCTTTCTGGCCCTCGGCAAAAAATTCCTCCGCTTCGAGCACCTCGGTGCGCTGAAGGTGGCGAAACTCCGTGGCCCAGCGATCAATGGAACTGGCGACGAGCGCCAGCGTCGTCATGAACTCGGCGTGCCGGTCGCGCTGGACGACCTGCGTGCTGAGCGTCGCCGCGCGCAAGCCCAGCCGCGCGCAGACGCGCTCTTCGACTCGCGGATCGAGGTGCGCGTGCGTGCCGACGGCACCGGAGAGCTTGCCGACCGCGATCCGCTCGCGGGTCTGCGCCAGCCGCTCCCGCGCGCGGCTAACTTCGTCGAACATCAGCGCCAGCTTCAAGCCGAACGTGATCGGCTCCGCATGGATGCCGTGGCTGCGCCCGATCATCGCGACGTCTTTGAATTCCCGTGCACGCCCGGCCACGACTTCGCGCAGCGCCTCGACGTCGGCCAGCAACAGATCGCTGGCCGCCGTCATCTGCACCGCCAGCGTGGTGTCGAGCACATCCGAGCTGGTCAAGCCTTGGTGAATCCACCGCGCCGCGGGTCCGACTTTCGACGCCACGTTCTCCAGAAACGCGATGACGTCGTGCTGAGTGCGCGCCTCGATCTCGAGGATTTCCGGGATCGAAAACGCCGCCCGCTCGCGGATCGTGCGAGCGTCTTCCGCGGGAATTTGACCCAATTCCGCCAGCGCCTCGCAGGCGAGCACCTCGATCTCCAGCCAGATCGAAAATTTCCGTTCCTCCGACCAGATGGCCCGCATAGCCGGGCGCGCATAGCGATCAATCATAGAAAGCGGGGGCGAGAGCGTCGTCGCCGCAGCCTTCGCGTCCCGCACCAAAAAAAGCAAGCTCCCGGTCAGCACAGGTTGTCTTTTTAGGACAACCGAGAAGTGCCGGCCGGGAGCCTTGTTTGCGAACTTTTCTGCTGACTATCTGTCTGCGAAAACAATCGCGTCCGCCCCGATCAACGCACGACGAGCGCGCGTGAGGGCTGACCGTCTTGCTGCACGAGCACACGGCCGCTGGCGAGGAGATCGACCACCGCGGCAACGGTCTCGCGGCTATTTTTTGAGCAGGAACTCACGGCCATGATCAGGTCGCCCAGGTTCATCGTGGAGCTCTTCAGTTTACGGTCTTGCTTTTTCATAACGGGATTAGACGGGTTGTGGTGGTCTCCGTTCAAAAGCAATCACGGTGCCAACGCGGCCAGGGGGCAAAATAATAGAGAGAAATGTTCCCCGGCGTCGCGCGTAACCCGGAACTGGCGCGTAGCGATGGCTACAGAAGTGTCGCGATCCTTAACAAGATTTGACACCGGGTGATGCGGCGCGGGCGGCGGATCAATGACTGCCGAGGTGGAGAAACTTCAGCGCGACAAAGCCACCGACGAGCGCAACGAAAAAAACGAGGATGATCCATTCGATCCGTTCCTCGACCCAAGGCCGCACGCGTTCGCCGAAAGCGCGGATCAGCCCAGCCACGAGGAAGAATCGCAGCGCACGGCCGAGCGTGGCGCCCACGACAAACTTGACCAAGTCGAAATGCAGCGCGCCGGAAGCGATGGTGAAGACTTTGAAGGGAATCGGCGTGAGCGATTTCACGATCAAGGCGAGAAACCCCCACTTGTCGTAGAAGCCTTGCACGAGGGCGAATTTTCCCTCGACGTCCGAGACGCCGACGGCGCGGAGCAAGCTGATCGCCGCCGGCTTAAAAGCGTAGCCCAGCCAGTAGCCGAGCAAGCCGCCGAGCACGCTCGCCAGTGTGCACCAAGCCGCCTGTTGCCACCAGCGGCGCGGGTTCGCGTAGCAATTCGCCATCAGCAGCGGATCGGGCGGGATGGGGAAGAAAGAGGACTCCGCAAAGGAGACCGCGCCGAGCGCTGGCGTCGCCCAGCGGGTGTCGGCCCAGTGAACGGTCCAAAGGTAGAGCCGCCGCAGCGGATTGCGCGGGGTCGGAGCATCGGCGACCACGGGGTCGGAAGGGGCGGGCATTGGTGGGTTCATGCGAAGGGAAGGGGCAGGACGCTGGCGCCCGGCTGGCACGTGCAGGCGAGGACGGGCGGATGCGAAGAGACTCTATTCAGGAAGCGCGCGCAACCGCGCGGGCGCCCGGCTTGGCAACCGTCGTCCGATGCGGTAGTGAAGGCCACTCCCGATGTCGATCTACCGCCGCGTGCTCGTTTATTACCGACCCTTTCTTGGGCCGACGCTGGTTGCCCTCGCGGTTTCGTTTCTGACCATCGGCTTGAACCTGCTCAAGCCGTGGCCGTTCAAGATCATCGTCGATGGGATTCTGCCCGGCGGCGGCAACGTTCAGTCCGGCGGCGGCTCGCTGTGGTTCTCTGCGGGCGCCGGGAACCTGAGTCCGCGCCAGCTCGTGCTCGCGCTGTGCATCTTCCTCGTGGTCGTCAATCTCGCCTCCGGTCTGCTCGGGCTTTGGAGCAACCTCATTTTTGTCCGCACCGGCTTGCAGGCGTTGTTGAAGTTGCGCACCGATCTCTTTGCCTATCTCCAGGCGCTGCCACTCAAATTTCACGACGCCCGGCGCTCGGCCGACTCGTCGTTTCGCGTCGCCTACGATTCGCAGAGCATCCAGACGATTTACAACAAAGGCTTCACCAACATCGTCGGTTCGACCCTCACGCTGCTCGCGCTGCTGGTCATCATGCTGCGCATGGATTGGGGCCTCACGCTGCTCGCGCTGGCGATCCTGCCCGCGGTGGTGTGGGCGATCCGGTTTTATTCCGACCGCATCCGCGCCCAATCGACGAGCATTCAGGAAAAAGAGAGCGCAGTCCTCACGCTGACGCAGGAAAATCTCTCTTCCATCCGCGTCGTCCACGCCTTCGGCCAGGAGGAGGCGACGGTGAACCAATTCCGACTCCAGGCGCAGGAGAGTCTCGCCGCGAACCTGCGCCTGCAAATGACCAGCGTGCGTAGCGCGCTCGTCATCAGCACGCTCATGGCGCTCGGCACCGCGGCGATGATTTACATCGGCACCCTGCACGTGCTCGACGGCCAGCTCTCGCTCGGCACGCTCACCGTTTTCATTTCGTATCTGGCCATGCTCTACGCGCCCGTGGAGTCGCTTACGCAAACCGCCTGGGCGCTCGAAGGCGCGTCGGCCGGTGCGACCCGTTGCTTTGAGGTGCTCGATCACGCCGACGACGTGAAAGACGCGCCGGACGCGCGTGTTCTCAACGCCGCCGAAACGCGCGGAGCAATCCGGTTCGAGAACGTCGATTTCGGCTACGGCAGCGAGCGGCTGATTTTGCACGGAGTGAACGTCGAAATCGCCGCAGGCGAACGCGTCGCCTTTGTCGGCGGCACCGGCGCGGGCAAGAGCACGCTGCTCTCGCTGGTGCCGCGTTTCTACGATCCCACAGCGGGTCGCGTCACGCTCGACGGCCGCGACCTGCGCGAGGTCACGAAAAAATCGCTGCGCGCCCAGATTTCCCTCGTCTTGCAAGACACTCTGCTCTTCTCGACAACGGTGCGCGAAAATATCGCCTACGGCCGGCCCGACGCGACCGAGGACGAAATCATCGCAGCCGCCCGTCGCGCACAGGCGGACGACTTTATCCGTGCCATGCCGCGCGGCTACAACTCGCCCGTCGGCGAACGCGGCGGCCACCTCAGCGTCGGGCAGCGCCAGCGCATCGGCATCGCGCGCGCGTTCCTGAAAAACTCGCCGATCCTCCTGCTCGACGAGCCGACCAGCGCGCTCGATCCCGCCACCGAACGCGCCATCATGGACACGCTCGAAGAACTCATGCGCGGCCGCACCACGCTCATCATCACGCACCGTCTCGCCACCACGCACGGCCTCGACAAAATCGTTGTCCTCGAACATGGCCGCGTCGTGGAAATCGGCCCGGGCGAGGCGCTGCTCGCGCGCGACGGCACGTATGCCCGGCTGTTTCGCGCGGGTGGGTTTCAAAACCAGAGCGTCGCGGCGAGCGCGCCTGTTGTCGCCGCCGCCCCATGAGTAAAAAACGCATCGCCGTCCTCGGCTTCATGGCCAATTGCCCCATCGCCGGGGTCATCTGGCAGGCGATCCATTACATCGTCGGTCTGCAACGGCTCGGTCACGAAGTCTATTACATCGAAGACCTGTCGCGCGTTCCCTACGACCCCGTGCGCCAGACCGTCGATGAAAACGACGCCTACGCCGTCGCGACGCTCAAAAAACTCGCCGACGAATTCGGCTTCCAGGACCGCTGGGGCTTCTGCTCGCGCTTCCTCGGACGTGACCGCACGTTCGGCCTTTCGCGCGCCGCCATCAACGACCTCTACAAAAACGCCGACGCCCTGCTGAACATCTGCGGCTCGCACGAACTCAACGACGACCTGCTGCTCAGCGACCGCATCTTCTATGTCGAAAGCGATCCCGGCGTGGAGCAGATCAAAGTGGACAAAGGCGAAACCGCCACACTCGACTTTCTGCGCCGTCACCGCGCGCTGACGACTTTCGGCGAAGCCATCGGCCGCCCCGACGCCGGCTTTCCGGTGCCGCTGCACGGCATGATCTGGCTGCCGACCCGCCAGCCGGTCGTCACCGATTTCTGGCGCACCGACGACGCGCCGGCGGCGGGCGCCGTTTTCACGACCATCGCGAACCTCGCCACCGGGGGCAAAAAAGACATCGAATGGCGCGGCGAAACCTACCTCTGGAGCAAGCTGCCCGAGTTCGAGAAATTCCGCCTTGCCCCCGAGCGGGTGGGCGAGCCCTTCGAGATGGCGACCTCGTTTAAAGCCGCCGCGCTCGCCGAACGTTATCGCGCTGCAGGCTGGCGCGACACGTCGCCGGAGGCGATGAGCATCGACTGGCGCGCGTATGTCGATTACATCCGCGGATCCAAGGGCGAATTCACCGTCGCGAAGGACCAATACGTGCGGCTGAAGACCGGCTGGGTCAGCGACCGCAGTGCCTGTTATCTCGCCGCGGGCCGGCCCGTCATCACGCAGGAAACCGGCGTCAGCGATTTATAACGCGGCCCCGCGGTGGGCGGCCGTTTTGG
>CAXTRS010000336.1:0-5588 GCA_964246635.1 uncultured Chthoniobacterales bacterium
GGTTGCGAGTTGCGAGTTGCGCGTCTCTTGCTTCCTTTGTCATTCTGAGCGGAGCGAGGCCCGAGCGCAGTCGGAGGGTGTCTTGCTGATAAAAAGATGCTAGATGCGGATGTTGGATGGCGCACAACCCGCAACCCGCAACCCGCAACCCGCAACCCCATGACCGCCTTCGTCCTCGGCGCCGGCCTCGGCACCCGGCTGCG
This sequence comes from uncultured Chthoniobacterales bacterium, assembly GCA_964246635.1. Classification (GTDB taxonomy): domain Bacteria; phylum Verrucomicrobiota; class Verrucomicrobiia; order Chthoniobacterales; family SZAS-18; genus JAFAXH01. The sequence continues at coordinate 204 of CAXTRS010000336.1, forward strand.
CCCGCTCACCGACACATTGCCAAAACCGCTCGTGCCGGTGATCCGCAAGCCGCTCATCACTTTCGCCTTCGACCACCTCATCGCCGACGCCGGCGTCGAGCGTTTCGTCGTCAACACGCACCACCGCGCCGAGGCTTACACCGCCGCCTTCCCCGACAACACCTACCGCGGCCGCCCTCTCCATTTCCGCCACGAGCCCGTGTTGCTCGAAACCGCCGGCGGCATCAAAAACGTCGCCGACCTGCTGCCGCGCGACGAACCCTTCTGGGTCTATAACGGCGACATCCTCACCGACCTGCCGCTCGCCCCCGCGCTCGCGCAACACCGCACGTCCGGCGCCCTCGTCACCCTCGTCCTGCGCACCGGCCGCAATCCGGATGACCCGCGCCACATCGCCTTCGACCCGGCCACCCACCGCATCCGCGACATCCGCAACCTGCTCAACACCGGCCTGCCGACCGACTACCTCTTCAGCGGCATCTACCTCGTGGACCCCGCCTTCCTCGACCGCATCCCGCCCGCCACCAAACTCTCCGTCATCCCGCTGTTTCTCGAAATGCTGAAGGCCGGCGAACCGCTCGGCGGCATCATCAGCGACGCCGGCGACTGGCGCGACCTCGGCACCCGCGCAGAATACCTGCGTATTCACCACGATTTGCTGCTGCCGCTAGCGACCACACCCGCTTTCCCACGCTATGAAACCCTCGACGCCCGCTGGCGTGAACCGGTCGATCCTACGGCGAATCTCGAAGCGACGGTGCGCTTGCTCGGTGCCAGCGTCGTCGGCCAAGGCGCGATCATCGGCGACCGTGCCGTGCTCGAAGATACCCTCGTTTGGCCCGCTGCCAGAGTCGCGCCCGGCAGCCGGCTGCAACGCTGTGTCGTTCGCTCCGGTCAAGTTGCAACGGGTGAGGCAGCCAACCGCGACTTTTGATGCACCGCTTCCCGTTGCAAACTCATCTCGCTGGATAGCGCATGTCGCCCGTGGCGTGCGCCGCAGAAGATCGGGATGGGCGGGAGCCGGGGGCAACTCGTAAATTGTGCAGCTTATACTTCGTCGATTCTGGCTTCCCATCTGAAACTGCAAAATTCAGGGATTGATCCTAGCTGCATCCGAAATCAATGCAAGCCCAACTGACTCCGGCTGCGCTCCGCTGGTCATGAGGCATCTTGAATAACGGCCACCAGCTTCGCTATAGCGTCCGTCTTCTTTCCATAAGGCGCTCTTTGTGCAGCACTAGCTTCCACCAAAAGCCTATCTTTATACCGCTTGTGAGCAGCCAACTTATCTTCCGCTCCAACAAGCTTCATTTTAAGATCGCTAAACTTTGCGTTAACACTGTTCAACAAATCTTCCGCCTCCTTGAATTTTAAGCGAATCTGGTAATCAGACTGTAGAGAAAAATTCGCAACGGTTGCGACGTTAAATTCCGATAGGTGTCGAAAATTTGGATCTATTAGCGCTCGAATTGCATCCAATGTCTTGTAAGCGCGGTCTGCTTCTCCACCTCCGTTAGTAGAATCACTTCGTGATTTGCAAAACGGTTCTCCCCATTCGCCGACGTCCATAATACGTTCATCGGAGGTTAAATCCTCCGAACGGTGTATGCAGGCCATAGCAAACCAGATATTAAGCAGGAATCGAGCGCTATTTTTTGACAATGAACTGAAAATTATGTCGATATGAGGGCAACTGGAGCAAAGATCATTGGTGATCTTTAGAGCGAACTCTTTGGTATTTACCATTGTCTCGCTAGTCGCCGTTTCTCTAATAAGACTGTCATGCAGCGGCTCACCTTTATCCCGGCACACAAAAACATGGTGGGCGAATCTGGAAAGCGGTTGCCAGAACGCCTTGAAATATGGAACAGCACAGATCGTTTCAAGCACTTCGGCGAAGCGCGTATCGAGGGATTTGTTCTCCGCACCGCCGGTTTGAGTTTCACCAGCCTTTTTGCTGAACAATAAATACAAAAGCAGAACGCCAACCGAAAAAATGTCTGTCGCTCGACTCCACTGGCGCATGATGACATAACCGCTGATCGCAAATGACTGCGTCCCTGTGTCCAAATTTTCTAACACCGATAATCTGTTATGCACAATTCGCGCAACGGTCGCATCACATGTGAAAGAGATGGTTATATCTGAAGGTGCGTCATCGTTAACTTGAAGAATTGTGAAAACAAAATCCCTCAGCCGAAGACTGTCACCGGGCCTTATATCCCTAACTCGTTGATCAATCCGCTCAGGAGCAGCCGTTTTTAGCGCAGGATACAAAGCCCAATTTAAGTCTACGCGACACTTACCCTCTTTAACTGTGATTTTTGCCTGATTAGCATCTTCAAATTCAATGGCGAGCCGCCTTTCGGGAGCATAGAACGGAGAGGTTCTGAGTTGAGCCACAGCAGGGCCAATAAGCGTGTTTCCAAATGTGCCTTGCCCATCGGAAACCAAGTGAGCAGAAGCATTTAACGAGCCGTAATCACCCAGTGCATAAGAGCGGCAAATGCGCTCTACATCGTCAGTGGTATAATTCTTCCCATCAGTCGGTTCACAATGTGATCTAAAAATGTTTGCTGGTCTAATATCGCAATGCAATACACGACGTTCGTGCAGCGAGCCAACGGCCTCCAGAATCCGCAGAATTATTGTCAACCTCGCCGTAAAGGACGCGGAGTCGAGCAGTTCAGTGCTTACATCAGCTTGAAGATTACAAGGACTCCAGTGATAGAGGACGGACGGAACATTGAAAAAGACACCCCGCTCTAATTTCTCGTCTCGTGCTCCATCACGGAGAGCTTTGAGAGCACCTTGAGGTGCTCTAGATGAAGTTGGGCCAGCTAAAAAGAAAAAAATGTCTCCAGCCTTTTCCTTGATTTTCGACACGACATCGCCACTAAGCATCGACTTAATGAGCGCGAGGATATCACTTTTGGCGAATCGATCTTGCTCAAGTAAGGCAGAGTTAATGACTATAGGATGACCGGCATCGCTGAAGGTAATAGCGAGAATACCGTTTATCTCAAGAGGGTCACCAGCTTCGGGTGCGATTAGCAGTTCACCACAGAGCGTCTTATCGCCCCGGACTCGTTCCGCTTGGACGAGCGATAAATTTCGTCCTCTAGATACACTATCCACCGCGCGCCACTCGGTCTTGAGCAACTCACAGAGCAATAGATTTTCTCCCAAGTTTGTCGCTTTGAGCAGAGGAATTTTTAAAGCTAGCGGCCCAACTGTTTCAGATAATAGCTTAAGCACGCAACCCGCAGAGCCAACTGCATAGGGAGAAGTCACAGCGAAGTTTTCGTCCACTTCAACGTAGTGAGAACCTGCGATAAATATCTTCATTTTGATTATTCGGGTTTTTCAGTTTTAAGCTTGAATTTATTACTCTCTAAGCGCTTTAGGGTGAAGCAGTGAAATTGTGGCACGTTGTCGATAAAAAAAGTGATGGCAAATGACATAGATTGTCCAATCAGCAGCATAAACTCGGGCTTAAATGGTTCCTTAATATTATTGGTGGGTTGCGGATGCGAGATTAACGTAAACATATCGCTATTGGCTTCACGCCGCAGAATAAGCTGCTGCGGATTGCATTTATAATAAATAATATCTCCGTGCTTCGTTGGCACGAATAGAGCAGTTGAGGATTCGGGGTTAATAGTAAAAATGTTGCTTTCACCTTGAGTGGATTTCAAACTTGCCCTATGCCGTGATCCGACTGTTTTTGAGCGGTTGCGTGCGTTGGTTAACCCTCCAAGCTCCTCGTCACTGTTACTTACGTTCGCAGTGGAAAGTTTGACGGAGGGTAGTAGATATAGTGAGCCACTTTGCACCTCTCTACGCATTTTGATCGTGGGCTTACATTGCTGATCAGGATGAGTTGCTTCCGCTGCAATTTTAGCTTGGTCGAACGACTGTCCGACAGACCTTCCATATCCCAATCCACTATAAAACATAGACGCGAATGTTATTGCGGCCTCGTCGCCCACAGTGTCAGTCATTCCGATTGCACAATCGATCGCCGCAACAATTCCTGCAGCGACATCATCGCTGTAACACCCATTTAGAACGACGACTTTAATTTTGCTTCGCACGGCCTTAAGTAAAAGCGTCATCCGTCGCTTCGATACCGGCAGGCTGGTTCCATGCTCATCTTCAAGTATGATTTCTGAAGAACGACTTCCGTGACTGCTTATATGTAAGACGTCGGGGTCCTCCGCGTTAATTTCTTCGATCAGGTCTCGGACGCGAGTCGCGTGGCGTGTCTCTAGGGTAAACTGCGCTCTTAACGCACTTCGACGGATAAATTCTCGAATTTGTCGCGCTTCGCGTTCTAGGGCCAAACGCTCTTGGTCATTCGGGCTCGCCGACAAAAATAGAATTTTGCAAGACATATTGTAAGTTCTGAGGGTCGGCTTATAAATTTTGTTTCCCTGCGCCTAGTGATGACTTGTTGGGGGCGAGGACGCCCCTTCCGTGGTTTTCGCCGCAGTCGAACTCGGCGTAGGCGTTGCGGGATTGCTGCCACCGGCTTCGGGGTCGTCGGGCGGCTCGCCGGGCAGGCTTTGGAAGGTGGCGCCGTAGCTCTTCATGATGCGGCGCTGGCTGGGCGCCTCCAGTTTGCGCAGGTGGTAGCGCAGGTCGGCCATGACTTCGGCGATGAGTTCGTCGGCGGGGGCGCGCAGGGCGGCGATGGCGCTTTGCGCTTCGTCGTAGGCGCGGTCGGCCACGGGCACGTCGGCGGCTTGCACTTCGGCGTCGGCGAGCACGGCGGCCACTTCGGCGGCGCTCGGGTTGGCCATGGCGGGGTGGCCGGCGGCCACGGCCTGGGCGTCGCCCGTGACGATGCCGCGGGCGAAGCCGAGCAGGTCGTCGAAGGTGGTGATGGCGGGGATGGCGCCGTCGAGCGGCAGGCCGTAGTAGCGCAGCACTTCGGCGGGCTGCTCGAGGCGGTGGGCGCGGCGTTTGGCCACTTCCCAGTAGTCGCGCACGTAGGTGTCGAGCCGGGCGCGGGCCCCTTCGCGCTCGCGCACTTCTTTGCTGCGGCCGGCGAGTGTGGTGTTGAGCCGGCCGAGGACCGCGTTGAAATCGGGCAGGAAGTCGCTGGCGGCCGAGCGCGTGTTGGCCGTGACGTAGGTGCGCGGCGCCGGCTGGGCGGCGGCGTCGGTGGCGGCGGTGGCGAGGGTGCGCGTCAGGAAGGCGGCGCGGTCGGCATCGGAGCGGGGGGCGAGGTAATTGGGCATGATCGGGGTCTCCAGGGCGAGATGGTAAACGGAGGGTTCGGGATGATGGCTGGGAGCGGCATCATGGTGTCTCGCGGCTGGGTGGGCCGATTGCGGAGTAGTAATAGCCATAGATGGGCGGGATGGCGAGGATAAACGT
>CAXTRS010000337.1:0-5575 GCA_964246635.1 uncultured Chthoniobacterales bacterium
AGATACGCCCCCGGCAGGCCGATTTGCACCGCGCGCGCGCCGTCGAATGCGATGGAGACGCTGGCGGTCGCGCGCATGCCGACGGCGTTCCAGCCGGAGTCCGCCACGCGCACGCCCGGCTGGCGCAGATCGACGAGTGCGAGCACCGGCCGGTCCTCGTTTTCGACCCACGCCGTCAACAGTCCGATGTCCACGACGACGGCGCCGGAGCACCACGCCTTGCACCCGAAACGCTGTCCGCCTGCCGCCGCCGGTCCCGGCTGAAATTGCACCCGCGCACCCGGCGCTTCCGCGGCCCAAACGGCAGCGAGGCCGCGCCCGTCCTCCACGCTCGCTTTTTGCGCCGGGTCGAGCTCGGCCAGGATCGCGAGCGCGTCGGCGTGGCTTTCAAAAAGTTTCACCAACCCGAGGTCGAATGCCGCCACGGCGGCGAGCTGCTGCCAGCGCTCCAGCGTGCGCCCGGCCCCGGGCAGCGGTGGTGTCGCCAGGCCGGCGCCGATGAGCACGCGCATCGCCTCCCCGAGCGCCGCGACCGTGGGCAGCGGACGCGCGCCCGAGCGCAACGCGTCGGCGAGATCGCGCGCAAATTGCGCGGGGTCGAATGGCGGGCGATCCATGGGGCAAGATCGGGTCGGTCGAGGCAACGCCGGCAGCGGAAATTTCCGCGCGGCGGAGGGAGTTCAGGGTTGCAAGTTGCCCTATCCAGGCCATTGTTCAAACGAACAGTTGCCCGATGGAACTCGCCGCCAAGCTCGCCATCCTCGCCGACGCCGCGAAATACGATGCTTCCTGCGCCAGCAGCGGCACGACGAAGCGGGATTCGCGCGGCCCCGGCGGCGGGCTGGGCTCGACCACGGGCATGGGCATCTGCCACTCCTATACGCCAGACGGCCGCTGCGTGTCCTTGCTGAAAATTCTGCTGACGAATTTCTGCATTTACGACTGCCTGTATTGCATCAATCGGCGCTCGAGCGACGTGCGGCGCGCGCGTTTCACCGCGCAGGAAGTTGTCGAGCTGACGCTCGATTTTTACCGGCGCAATTACATCGAAGGCTTGTTTCTGTCGTCTGGCATCATCCGCGATCCCGACTACACGATGGAGCAGGTCGTCCGAGTCGCGCGCACGCTGCGCGTCGAGCACGGTTTCAAAGGCTACATTCATCTCAAGACGATCCCCGAGGCGTCGCCGGAACTCATCGCCGAGGCCGGGCGGTGGGCGGACCGGATTTCGATCAACGTCGAGCTGCCGACGCAGGGCGATCTCGACGCGCTCGCGCCGGAGAAAAACCTCGGCCGGATTCGCGGCGCGATGACGACGATTCGCCGTCGCATCGACCAAAGCAAAGCCGAGCGCCGGGAAAGCCCGCGGCACGCGCCGCCGGCCTTTGCGCCCGCCGGGCAGAGCACACAGATGATCGTCGGCGCGACACCGGCGAGCGACCATACCATTCTGGGACAGGCATCGAGCCTCTACCGCGAGCACCGGCTCAAACGCGTCTATTATTCCGCGTTCAGCCCGATCCCGAGCGCGTCGAGCGCGTTGCCGCTCCAGGCCCCGCCGCTCGTGCGCGAGCACCGCTTGTATCAAGCCGACTGGCTGCTGCGATTTTACGGTTTCGACGTGGACGAACTGACGACGCCCGCGCAGCCGAACCTGCCGCTCGGGCTGGATCCCAAGACGGCTTGGGCGCTGCGCCATCCCGAGCGCTTTCCCGTCGATGTGAACCGCGCGCCGCGCGAGCTGTTGCTGCGCGTGCCGGGGCTTGGCGTGCGCAATGTCGAACGCCTGCTGCGCGTGCGCCGCTGGCACCGCGTCTCGCTCGCCGACCTGACTCGGCTGCGGGTGAACCTCACGAAGGCACTGCCGTTTCTCGTTGCCAGCGACCACCGGCCGCGCGGGATCGCCACGGACGCGCTGCTGCATCCGCGACAGCAGTTGGAGCTTTTTCACACCGTGCCAACGCCCACCCTCATCGCGGCGTAAGTCGTGCAACAAATCACTTTTGCTCCCGATTTTCCCGCCTGGCGGCGCGCCGCGCGTGGCGCGCTGCGTCGCGGCCTCGCGCCAGAGGAAATCCACTGGCAGCCGCTTGATTCCGATCAGCCGGCGCTCGGCGATTTGTTCAGCGAAGAGGAGCCGTCGGAACTCGACGCGCCCGTTGCCGTGGACGGCGATCCCTCTCCTCTTGTCGCGCACGTCCCAAAATCCTTTTTCCCGCTCGCCGAAACCGTCGCGTGCCATCGCGACCCGGCGCGCTGGGCGCTGCTCTATCGCGCGCTCTGGCGGCTGATCCACGGCGGAGAAAGCCGGCTGCTCGACATCGTGGTCGATCCCGACGTGCACGCGCTGCTCGCGCTGGAAAAAGCGGTGCGGCGCGACGTTCACAAAATGCGCGCCTTTGTCCGCTTTCGGATCGTTGCAGAGAAAGACGGCGCGCCGCCTTGGTATGTCGCCTGGTTCGAGCCGGAGCACCACATCGTCGAGCGCAACGCGCCGTTCTTCGTCGATCGTTTCGCCACGATGCGCTGGTCCATCCTCACGCCGGACCGCTGCGCGCACTGGGACGGCGAGCGGCTGGAATTTTCCGCCGGCATCGCGCGCGCCGACGCGCCGAAAAGTGGTGACGCCATCGAGGCGCTTTGGCGCGAATACTACCGGTCGATCTTCAATCCCGCACGGCTGAAGCTCCGCGCGATGCGCAAGGAATTGCCGAAGCGATATTGGAAAAACTTGCCCGAAGCCGGCCTCATCCCCGAGCTGGTCCGCACAGCGCCCGGCCGCGTGGACACGATGCTGGCCCGCAGCGACGAAATCCAACGCACCATGGCGAGGAAAACCACCACCGCGACGGCCGACGGCGAAGCGCATCCCGCGCAGCCGCCGGCGACGCGCGACTTGTCGAAATTGCGCGCCGCCGCCGCGGTCTGCACCGCGTGCCCGCTCTACAAAAACGCCACGCAAACCGTCTTCGGCGCTGGCCCGAAACAAACCGACGTCGTCTTCGTCGGCGAGCAACCCGGCGATCAGGAAGACCGCGCGGGCGAGCCGTTCGTCGGCCCCGCCGGCAAGCTGCTCGATCGCGCGCTCGCCGACGCCGGCATTTTGCGCGAGCGGCTCTACGTCACCAACGCGGTGAAGCATTTCAAGTGGGAGCCGCGCGGCAAGTTCCGCCTGCACCGCAGCCCCGACCGCGCGGAAATCCACGCCTGCCGCCCGTGGCTCGCCGCCGAGTTGGCCGCGCTCCAGCCGAAGCTGCTCGTCTGCCTCGGCGCGACGGCGGCGCGGTCGGTCTTCGAACGCGTGGTGAAAGTGACCCAGGAACGCGGCACGGTGATGGCGTCCGAGTTCTGCGCGCAGACGGTCGTCACCGTGCATCCCTCCTCGTTGCTGCGCGCGCCCGATGAGGCCGCGCGCGCCACGGCCTACGCGCGCTTTCTCGACGACCTGCGCCTGGTCGCCGGCCTGATCGACAAAAAACGCTGACACCCGCCCCGCGAGCGTGGTATTCAAGCGGCTGACCCACGTATGACGCCCGCCGAAGAATTCCGCCACTGGGTGCTCGACCCTGCGCGCACGAACGACGAGCTGTTCACGGCTGAACTGCTCCTGGAGACGGCAAAACAACGTTGGGAAATCAAACACAACCAATTCGAGGGCTACAACTGGGAGGCCATCGCCGCGCGCCGACGCGAGCGCGCGGGCAATCCCGCCTACCGCCCCCGGATCACCGCGGAACTGGTTGATCAGGCGATCGAGGTTTGGGATGAGATCATGCAGCTATGGGCCGATCATTCTCAGGATCGCATGGTGCGCGACCTGACCGTGCTGCGGTTCTTCCCGCAGATCATCCAGGCCCGCATCGGCGAGGCGGTGATCGCCGACCTGTCGCCGCTGGCGGCTCTTCCCAGCCTGAACTCGTTGAGATTAGCGGAGCCTGCCCTGCGTGCTTCCCGGGGCACGGGCGATCTCTCGGTGTTGGGCGAATTGCACCAGTTGGAAACGCTCTCTTTGCAGATCTGCCGGCCGTGGCCGGATTTGCAGCCGCTGGGGAAATTGCCGAACCTGCGCACCCTGCGCTATCACGGCAATCCGCTGGCCTTGCGCGACATCGGCTCGCTGCCCGGCGCGCGTGTGGTCGTTTTCAACAGGGACTTCCGCTGGATGACGCCGCTGCGCAGTTTGCACGAGCTACCGGACCTGCCGGCGGTGGAAGAACTCACCGTCGAGTCGGTGGACGATCTGGCCGGCATCGAGCGCTTTCCCAAGCTGCGCAACCTGAATCTGATCGGCACCTACGCTTCGCTGGCCCCGCTGGCGACGTTGCCGGAAGTGACCTCGGTGCGCCTGGAGGGCGAGCACTTCGAGGATCTCTCGCCTCTCGCGCGGATGCCGGCGCTGCGCGAGTTGCTACTGGTGCGCGAGGAGCCGCTCGACCTCGATCCGCTCACCGACGCGCCGCGGCTCAGCGAGGTGCGGATCGAACGCTGCGCGATCCTGAACACGGAGCTGGCCGCGCTCAACGCCGCGTTGACTCCCTGGGAGGAGACGTTTCTCCTGCCCGAGCCGCGAGTGCTGCCGCCGCTGCGCTTTATCAGCTACGAGCCGCAGCACCCAGAGATAAAGGAGTTCCACGAAATTCACCCCGAAGGCGGCGAGGACCCAGAGAACGCCGAGCTGCGAACGGATACCGCCTTGAGGAAGGCTTACACGCGCTGGTTCGAGGCGGAAGTCAGCCGGCGGCTGACCGCCCTATTGGGGGGCGGCTGGGCCGACAAAGAAATCCCCGGCTATCTCCGTTTTCGGCGTTATCGCGACGTGGTGCGGCTGCGCGAAATCGTGCAAACCTTGCGCGAGCTCCTGGTCTCCTGCCGTTACTCCGCCCGTCTCATGCTGACCTTCGAGCCGCACGGCGACATGGCGGAGGACCTGGCCCAAACCGCCGCCCGTCAGGACGCGGAAGATCGCGACTGGCTGGACAAGAACTACGACCCCGAACGGGTGCTTCGGGACCACGAGGAATTCCGCCAGCGACGCCGGGAAGGATACGAGCGCCGGTCGCGCGAGCATCGGCTGCGCCTCAAGCAGCAACAGGGTCTGCCGATCGATCCGAAAGAGTTCTCCACTCTGCCGGAGCCGCCCGAACCCGAGGCGCCTGCCGGTGACATGGTGGTGGAGGAGAACGAAGGCGGCATCGCCGAGCCGCCGCCGACCGGCATGGAGTCGTCCGACTTCGTGGAAGACCTCAGCTTCATCGTCAATTTGCGGCCGGATATTCTGTGGGTCGCCGAGCACATGCGCGAAAACGCGGAGTATCACTGGGGCGAGCCCGCCGAGGACTGGCACGCGTTGCCCGGACCTCTCGCCGAACGGCCCATGCCGCATTGATCGATCGGCACAACGCAATGGCCGGCGTTTTTTGATGAGGGAAAATATGCCGTGACTGACCCTAAGACGACATGATAGTTCATTGACAGGACTTCTCCATAGTGGCTCAGTTTCACTGCGGTGACGGAAAAAGGGGAGCACGGGCGTGCGCGCCCGGGGAGAGGCGGGGCCCGCGGGGGCGGGGGCGGG
>CAXTRS010000338.1:0-5565 GCA_964246635.1 uncultured Chthoniobacterales bacterium
AGCCATTCGCGCGCGGCGGGCCAGCGAAACAGCCCCAGATGAAAGTCAGCACGGCCACGCCGGCCAGCGCGAGCGCGACGTTGCCGATGACCAGGGAAGCCAGCCCGCAAAGCATGACCACGCCGCCGGTCTGGAAAAAGAGCTTCACCAGCCTGGCCGACTTGGGGGTTGGCAATTCGCCCTTCACGCTGCCCGACCCATAACACGCAGGGGCAGGATGTTGAACTGTGAAATGAGTGCTCGCCCGATGACAGAGGGCGGCGTGAGCCATGATGCGCCTTGCCCTACGATCAGCGCATGCCTCACTCGAAGAGCGTCGCTGGATGCACCTCCGGGATGACAATCACGGCATCGTAGCCCCAGATGATTCGACTCAGCGTGTCATCCGCCTTGATCTTGCCCGCGCTCAGCAGCGGACGAATCGGCCGCAGATCCAACAGCGTCCAAGAGTTTGGGTCAGCGGCAGCAAAGAGCGGAGTGGGGTCAAACGAAAGCGCGTCGGCGTTCGGCTCGTAAGGCGATCTCTTGTCAGTCTCGTCCTTCGAAAAAGGCCGATACGCATTGACGTGGCCCTTTTGCGCCAGCAGCAGAACCTGACAGACCGCGCTGCCGTTGTGCGACGCCAAATCAGGCAGGAAGGTGCCCAGGTCGAACACATCCACGAACGTGCGCCCGCGCATCATGTGGTTGGCGCCGAATTTCAGCATCACCCCCGGGGTCGGCTCGCCCGCAACTACGGCTTTGCGGTAGAACGCATTGAAATGCTGCTGCATCAATGCCGCCCGTCGGGCATTTGAGCGGTAGCCTTCGCCTTGGAAGTAGAGCTGATAAATCTCTGCGCTCTCGCGCAGTTCTCTGATGAGGCGCGCCGCCTCGCCTTCCTTCGGAAATGCAGCCGCGAGCCGGTCGAAGTCCTGCGCCGCCGCGTGTGCCATCCAAATGGTTCCCGGATTCTTCGTTTTCACCATCTCGGCGTAACCGGCGTCTGACTGCGTCGCCATCGTCCGCACGGTCTCCTTCGCAGCCGGCGTCGTGGCCAGTTCCGCCAGCCGGGCGAAGTGAATGCTGGGCGACAAGATAAACTCCTGATCCAGCCCCCAGACGGCTCGCCGGCCCTTGCCGCCCGATGATCTTTTCACTGCGTCGGCAAGATACTCCGCGTTCTCGCGCCAGTTGAAGAAAGGGATCGCAAACGGCTGCGTGCGCAGGAACGAGCCGATCGCATCCGCTCCGCCTCGGCGCGCCTGTGCCTCCGGTGCTCGGCGGTCAGCGGCCCGGCTTCGATGGCGATGTGGCTATAGCCGAGGGGCTGGAGCGAACGGAACACCGCTTCCGCAAAGCGCGCGGTTTCAGCGCCTCCGTGGTCCTCGCCGATGAGAAAGAATTGACTCTGCCGCGCCTGCTCCATCAGCCAATCGGCCGCCGGCCCACGGAACTGGCGTCCCTCATCGGCACGGCCGTTCCATTGCAGAGCAAAGCGATGGTCCGTGAGTGCGTCGGCCAAGGGCTTGGCTGCTGGCTCTGTGGCGTGCGCTGCCACGCTGCCCAGATACAGAGTGGTGAGCAGCGGGAGAAAAGAAGAGGGCCTCATGGAGTTATGAACTGAGACGACGAGTGAAGAGACGCGTCGAATCGCTGAAATCCCGCAGCGGCATCGTTACCAGCACCGCGCCGAAATTGACAAATAAAACGCAGAGGGCCGCGTGAAGATCACCTCGACGCGGCAGTTACGGCGATGCCAACAGGCAAGCGTGAAGCGCTGCTCGAGATGGTGTTGCCGTGGCTGGCTGCGGGGGATCGGGAGTTTGTCGCCAATCGCTTACAGGGCACGGGTGCTTAGGCGGCCAAGCGGCGCTGGGCGGAGAGGAAAAAGCAGTAGAACGCGATTCGCGTCACGGCGGCAACTGATTAGTCTAGAGCTTGCAGCTTCGAGTGTCCGATCTCGGCATCCACCGAGGGTTGAGAGTGGCACCGCCAGCCGAATATCCTACCGACCAAGGAAGGTAGGCAGGCGCTTCTCAACGAAGGCTGCTACCCCCTCTTGAGCGTCGTGGGTTGGCACGATGCGCGCGAAGGCCGCCTCTTCGATCGCCAAGCCGTCATCGATGGACGCATCCATGCCGCGGTGAACTGCCATCAGGGCCGCGGCCAAGGTCAACGGGGGCTTGGCGGCAAGTTCGTTTGCCAGAGCCATGGCTGCATCGAGCAACTCGTTGCCGGGAACCACTCGATTGACCAGCCCGTGCCGAAGCGCTTCGTCGGCATCGAAGATGCGACCGGTCAGGATCAGTTCCAAGGCGGCCTTGCGGCCCACGTTGCGGGGCAGGCGCTGGGTGCCCCCGAAGGTCGGGATGATGCCGATATTGATCTCTGCCTTGGAGAAGGTGGCGGTGTCGGCAGCCAAGGCGAGATGAGTGGACTCGACCAACTCGCAGCCGCCGCCAAAAGCCAGGCCATTGACCGCCGCGATGATCGGCTTGGGGAAGGACTCCACGCGCCGGGTCATTTGGTGGCCCGGCCGCATGAAGTAGGCGACCGCCGCGGCGGAGCCCGCCGCCATATGGCGTTGGAACTCGGCAATATCAGCGCCAGCGCTGAAGGCCCGCCCCGCGCCAGTGATAACGACTACACGCACGGCCGGATCCAGCTCGATGCGGTCAAGGATGCCTACGAGGGCGGTTAGCGTCTCATTGTTCAAGGCGTTGAGCTTCGCGGGCCGGTTTAGCGTTAGCCGCGCAACTGGTCCCTCGATGTTCAAGTCCACGACGTTGGGGTGAGGCTGCTCGGGCGGGGAGTGGTTCATGTTGCCAATTAAACCGGGGCGAAGAGATCACCGCAAGGGCTTGACTTCGACGATGGCTTTGAGGGTCAGTGGAACCCCGTTGCGCAGTGAACTGACGCCGATGACCGAACGGGCGTGCCGGCCGGCCGGGCCGAAGACGGCCGCCAGTAGGTCCGAGGCTCCGTCCAGGACTTGCGCGTGTTCCTCAAACTCAGGCACGGCATTGATGGAACCATGCAGGTCAACGAATTGCACCACCTCGTCCAGGGACCCCAGCTTGTCGCGCATGGCCCCGATCAACTCCAGGCACACCGAGCGGGCAAGCGCGTAGCCTTCCGCGGTGGAATACTCCTGCCCGAGTTTTCCTTTGGGTGCCCGACCGTTGACGGGGGAGGGCGCCTTGCCCGAGAGGTAGAGAAGGTTGCCCGCGCGCACCGCGGTTGCATAGTTGCCCGCTGGCGCGCTGGCCGGAGGAAGCGCCAAGCCGAGGGCTTGAAGTTGTTGTTCGGCACTCATGGATTGTTCGCTCTGCGAGGCGTAATGACCTCAAGCTCAGCGACAGGCTCGACGCTCTCTCCGCTCGTTGAGTTGATACTCAAAAACCCTTGAGGCTTTCATTCATCGTCTCATCCTCGGAGGCCCTGTAAAGCTTTTGCAAGTCGGATAGCATCCGGTTGTCTTTTGCCGGTGACGACACCACGCGCTGAAATTCATCGGCCGTGAAGAGAAGCAAAAGGCCGAGGCCTTCGGGCGGGCCGTCGTAGTAGGCGTAGTAGCGCTTCGACGGACAGAGATACAATCGCTTGCTGCCCCTCGCCTTGATAATTTTCCACTCGGCGCCAGCACTGTTCGCCTTCAGTAAGACAGCCAGGTTTTCCTCACCGAACGGACGCAGCATTGCTTCCGCATACTCCAGGCGCACCGCCTTCCCTCGGTCAAAGCGGATGTGAATCATCAGCGGCGTCTTGGTGAATCTCACGCCGGTGGCGTCTTCGCCAGTCGCTTTGCCGTAGCGCTCCTCACATTGTTCCAAGCTGTCATCCAGACGTGCCTGCGCCGTGGGGGAAAACAGCAACATCAGGGCGAGACCGCCCGAGGCGTTCAGTTTCATGACGTTGGACCAGTATGGCGCTAGAGCCACGCGACCTCAAGCGCGGCGACGAGCGGGGGCAATTGGCTGCGTGGCGCGGCCAAAGGGAGACTGGCCGTGGGCAAGCCGGCGTCAGGACGCAAACGGGCGCCCGATTTGCTCACCTAGCGCGCGATTCACTCTGTCTCACGCTCATGTTGTCATCCATGGTATCTTCCATTCTTTCCTCCGCGCGCGTCGCGGTTACCACCCTCGTGTGCAGCGTTTGCGCTACCGCAATGCTGCTGACTGTTTTTCCGCCGGCCACCGCGCAGTCACAAACTCTCACTCCAGCACTTCAGTTCAGTGGCGCACTGGGCAGCAGCACCTCTTTTACTTCAACGCGTGGCTACAGCTTCGACGTGACCGCCACGGGTGGCATCGCCGTATCGGCCCTGAGCGTCTATGATGCCGGGGCCGACGGTTTGAGCCAAAGCCATGACGTGGGTCTGTGGGATACCGCGGGCACGCTGCTGGCGTTTGCTACGATCCCGGCTGGCACTCTTGCTCCCCTGGACACCAGCGGGCTCTTTCGGTATGTGCCCATCGCACCGGTGACCCTGACGGTGGGCACGAGCTACGCGGTTGGCGCATTCTTTCTGGTGAACAGCGCGGATCAGCAAGCCTTCAACTTCAGCAACATCGTCGCCGCGCCAGGCATCCAGTATGATGAAGCGCGCTACAGCAACAACGGTGCGTCGGGGTTGAGTTTTCCCGCCACCGCGATCAATAGCTTCAGTGGCGAGCCGGGCGGCAGTTTCGATGTGGGGATAGTCCCCGAGCCTTCAGCGGGGCTACTCATGGCCGGGGGCTTATTCGCGCTTGTCGGCATCGCGCGCCTGCGTGGCAGGGCCAGAACGCGGTGGGCCGGCGTTCAACGCTTCTCACCAAACCATTTCCAGATCGGGATCATCCAGCGCCATACGCCGGCCGGCTGCATCCAGCGCGATCACTCTGCCCAACCGCGCCTCTGCGTCCTATAGCCGCCCAAACGGGGTGGCATTCAGTCGGCATGCCCAGGGCGTGGTTCATCTGTTGCGCCCGAGCACAAGAAAAAGACAGACCGTCTGGCAGCCGGTATTTCTCCCGGGCCAGACGGTCACGTTGTTGAGCTCCAGGCTGACTTACCGAATGTCGAGGGTAATGCCTTCACGCCGGCGTCAGTCCCGGTGGAAGTAGTGGCTCGGGTAGGACTCGAACACGCGCTCCTGGACGAAGATCTGCTGGCCGCGCTCCTCGCGGTAGTAGCGACCGCGCTCGTCCACAAAGAGCACGCGCTGCACTGGCCGTCCGCCTTCGATCACGTAAACGGTCTTGGTGCGATGGTGGCGGCGCTCGCGTTCAAAACGCTCTCTGGCTTCGTTGTCAGAAGAGCGACTCTCACGGTGCTGGACGGTGAGGCGATCACCGCGGGGAAGAGATTGGGCATGCGCCGCGCTTTGGCCGTAAACACCAAGAGCGGAAACGGCAGCAAAGGCGACCACGGAAAAATAACTCGTTGTGGGTTTATGATTCATTGCCGCCCAAGTCGGCTCCCGGAGCCGTGCAAGCCCTCAATATCGCGCTTCGAACCGCAAGTGTCTTCTCTACTCTGCTTTACCTAGTAATACTTCGTCAGGTAGAGGTTGAGCTTTGGTGAGGTTAAGCGCATCCT
>CAXTRS010000339.1:0-4855 GCA_964246635.1 uncultured Chthoniobacterales bacterium
ACCGTCGAGCGCCATCTTCTGGCCGGCCTGGACGGTGGCGTAGAGTTTGCGTTGCGCGTCGGTCGCCTGGCCTTTGACAACGGTGCGCGTCATGTCGCCGAAATAGCCGCTCTCGGCGTCGCGCGGAAAGATGTCGAGAATGATCAGCTCGCCCGCGCGCAGCGGCCCGCTGCCGCGCTCGTGCGGATCGCACGCCTGCTCGCCGCCGGCCACGATCGTGTCGCCCGGCTGGCCGCCGGCGCGCAGCACCGCCAAGTCGATCTCGGAACGCAGCCGCTCGCTCGTGAGCGTCGAGCCGCCCCAGCGCAGCGTTTTCTTTTTATCGATCTCGGTCGCTGCGAGCACTTCGACCGCGCGCGCCAAGCCGACGGCGGTGATCTTTTGCGCGCGGCGCAGGTGCGCGAGTTCCTCCGACGTTTTGCGCTCGCGCGCCGGCCAGAAGTTGCCGTTCATCACCGGCTTCAAAGTCACGCCCGCTTTGCGCAGCGTCTCCGCCAGCCCGAGCGGAAAATCGGCCGGCACTTCCGCGCGGCGCACCTTCCGGCTGCGCAGAAATCGCGCGAGCAACTTGCCGTATGCCGGATTCTTGCCGAGCGCCTTTTTATTCTCCTTGGCTTCGGAAAATTCGCTCATCGACACGATCTCGTCCGCGCGCGCCTGCTTGCGGCCACGGTCCACTTCGAGATCGGAGAGCAGCAGCGTCGAGCGGCCGTTTTGGACGAGGAGCATGAAGGCGTCGGGCGCCCAGAATTTTGTCGGGTAAACAATGTCGGCGCCCGTTTCGCTGGCGGCGACGACGAGGCGGGGAATGGAAGCGGTCTTGGCCATGATAAAATCGGAGATTCAGCGCTGCCGATGAACGCGGACAGCGACGTGCGCGGTGTCGGGCAACACATACTTGCGTAGCTCCACATCGACGGCTCGGCAAGCCGGATACGCGCGCAGAACCTCCGCGGCGATGTCCTCGGCCACGGTTTCCAGCAAGCGGCGCGGAGGCGCGGCGACCGCGGCTTTCACCGTCTCGCAGACCGCCGCGTAGTCGATGGTGTTGGACAAATCGTCGCGCAAATCGCGAAACCCAGCGGCGGGCCAGAGAATCAGCGACGCGGTGAGCCGCTGCGGCGTCGCACGCTCGGCCTCGGTCACGCCGAGGCACGCGCGCAATCCGAGATCGGCGATGTGGATCGTATCAGAGTCGGACGTAGGCACGGACTTCTATGGAAATCAGCCCCGGCAGGGGGGCGCAAGAGCTGTAGCCCACGGCGGCAGTCGCGGGAAAGAATGAAAACGTGACCAGCCCCGGCGGAGGCTCTTTTTATGATCCGGTTCCAGTGACTGACGCGATCGGCTAATTTCCAGCTCGCCCCTGCCGGGGCTGAAAAAAAGCAGACTCGAACGAGGAGCGCTCTAAGTGTTCACCCAAAAATAACGCGGCGACTGTTCCGGGGCAGGGCGGGTGTCTCGCCTGCCGGCTCGGCAGCCACCCCGCCTGCTCGCGGTTCACTCCTTGGGCGTCGGGCGCACGCTCAGCGTTTCCAGGCTCAGTTTGCCGCCTTGGCTCGGGCGCAGACGCAGGCGTTGGTCTGTGGAAAAATCGACCTCGCCTTTGCGTTCGCCGCTGGCCTGCTGGCCGAGCAGGGTCAGTTCGATCACGCCGTCGTTGTTCACGCTCACCTCGGAGATCGCGATGCTGCTGTCGCGCAGGCGGCGCTTGCTGCGCCCGGCGAGAAATGTCGCGGCAGCCTTCTCCGCGAACTTCCCTACATCTGGACAACCCAGCAGCTTCGGGCCGGCGACGATGTGGCCGGCGCGGCAGGCAACGTAGCCCCACTTCACCTCCGTCAGCTCGACAAACCAGGTGGAATCCGGCGACCAGGAAACCGAACACTCGCGGTGATTGTAACTGTGGCGGGTGCCGAAAAACTTGCAGCCGGTTTCGCCGAGAATGCGCCCCGTGATCAGCTCGACCACGTAGTTGCGCAAATCTTCGTCATCCTCGTCGGCGGTGTAAATCTGGGCGTCCGTAAACTCGGCATCGCGATAGCCCTCCTCCCAATTTACCGGCTTCGTGAAACCGATGGCGACGGCGTAGCGGCCGTCGGGCGAGGCGCTGCCGCGGATCACGCGAAAGCGCTCGCGATCGCCTCCGTCGCCGGCGAAGGGGTCCGCGGCCGGCGGTCCCGCCTTCTGCAACGCCTCGGCGATTTCTCCGGGCCTGAGCAGAAATTCGCGCAATGCCCGCTCTCCGGCTCCGGTGCTCGGGTCGAGCTTCGGCTGGCGGGCGAGATCGACGACGGTGTTGGGCGTCTTCACGGTGTCGAGCGACTCGCCGGCGCGAAACTTCGCGCTCTTGCGCAGCTCGCGGATGAGCACGCCGTTGCCGTCGCCCGCGTAGCCGTAATACTTCCGCGATTCCTCGATCCCCGTGCCGCCTCCCTCGGGCAGCGGCGACTCCTTGCGGTTGAGCACGAAAAGCCCCAACTGCGGATTGTCGAAACTGAGCGCGATCCATTCCGTCAACTCGCGCCCGCCCGCGGCATCGCTGCGCTCGGTGGCGACCTTGAGCAGATCGCCCCCGCCGTTGAACCACGCCTGCTCGGTGGTCGTCGCGCCGTCGCCCGCGGTTTCCTTTTTCTGATAATGCAGCGAGCGCGCGAGCTGCGCCTCGACCTGATTGTAGCGCTGCCCGAGCGCTTTGACTTGCGCGTCGGTCTCCGACGCCGACGCCGCGCGCGCGTCCGCCGCCAGCGCGCCCAAGGCACCCGCAAAGAGAATGGAAAGCAGAACGCGTTGCGTCATCATTTTCTCATGATGCCAGCAGCCGCGTTGAAAGCGATGGCGAAGATGGCGAAATCGTCGGCCCGTGCCTTCAAGACTGCGAGGACTTCGCCGGCTGCAATTGAATGCGCGTTTCCGTCGCCGCTTCCACGGCGGGGCGCGAGTAGAGCAGCGGGAAGTAATCGCCTTTCAGCCAGAGCGGCGCGAGGTCGCGGTAGTGCGCGCTGTCGGGATCGCCGGACTGGCCGGGGTAATTGACGGCGCGCGAGTTGTCCCAGTTGCCTACGTCGATGACCACGCGAAACGACGGGCCGTTGGTGTGGCGGAAGTCGCTCGTGCGATACGTATTTTGGTTTGGCGTGTAAGCGCCGCCGCCTTCCGGGAAAGGTCCGACCGTGAGTTTCGCGCGGTTCGGCTCGTCCACCGCCGCGGCAAGCGCGTGCTCGGGCAGGCTCTGGTGCAGCTTGCCCCATTGCCACTGCTTCGGATCGGCGCCCTGAAGCTTTTCGGTTTCCGCGAACGCCGCGCCGAGGCTGGCGAGGAGCACGCGGTCGCGCTTCGCGGCGGCATTCTCGCCGAAGCGGGATTCTGGCTTCTCCAGCGTGTCGAGCAGCACGGCCACATCGGGCGCTTCCATCGCGTCGGCGGCGGCTTTGGCGAGCACGGCTTCCTTGAACGCCTTGCCGAGATGCCGCGAGAGCCAGACCTCGAACAGCGCGGCCTGCGGCGAGTCGGCGCGCTCGACGGCGTCCCAGCCGCGCAGGAGATCGAGCGCGGCGCGGGTCTTCTCGTCATCATCCGATTTCAGCGGCGCGAGCAGCGCGACCAGCCGCCGCGCCGGGATCGAGAGGAGGTCGTTTTGCAGCCGCATCGAGTCTTCGAGCGAAATCTTGTCGAGCTTGCCGAGCACCTCACTGATGCGGGTGAAGCGCGAATTGTTCGTCCACTCGAAGCCGAGCTTGCGCTCGCGATACGGATAATCCGCCGGGATGTTCATCTGGTTGGCCGTCGCGAACCAGCCCGGCTTCGGATTGTCCATCGAAGGCAACTCCTCGCCGCGCCAAAACCCCGCCCACTCGAAACGCCCGTCGCCCGGCACCGGCAGCAAGCCGTCCCAATTCGGCCGCTTCGGCGTCAGCCCGGTGGCCACCCAGCCGATATTGCCTTTCACGTCGGCATACACTTGGTTGAGCGTCGGCGCGCCCCAGTGCGCCATCGCTTTCTTGAACGCCGCGAAATCCCGCGCCCGCATGCCGTCGATCGAGCTGAAATACGGCAGCATCCCCGGCTCCAGCCAGCAGGAGCGCACCGCAAACGCGCGCCGCTTTTCCTTCTCCACAAAGATCACCGGCCCGTGCCGCGTGAACTTCAGCTCCACGCTCTGCGCCGCGCCGCCCTTCACCGCGATGGATTCGCGCACCACGCGGAACGGCTCCCAGCCGTCCCGGTATTTGTATTCGTTCTCATTGGCTGGATTCAGCTCGTAAACGTAGAGGTCCTCCTGGTCGATGTTGAAGATCGTGAGGCCGAACGCAATCGTGCCGTTGTGCCCGATGGAAATGCCGGGCAGCGACGGCTCGCCGCCGCCGATGACTTCCAGCCCCGGCGCGCTGAGGTGCGCGATGTAGCGCAGGCTCGGCGTGGAATACGCGCGGTGCGGATCGTTCGCGAGAATCGCGCGGCCCGTCGCCGATTTCGCCGGCGCGACGACCCAGTTGTTGCTGCCTTCCGCGGACTCCTCCGCGTCTGACTCCCCCGTCTCCTCGTCGGCGATGCTGACGCTAGCCGCAGCCAAGCCGCCGCCGCTGCCGCTCTTGAGAGATTCCTTCGTGATCTTCACCTCCTGCGTGGCGAGCTGGAAAACCTTCAGCACGTCCTTCGGCAAACACGCGTCCAGCCCGGCCGGCAGCGTCGCTTCCCACGGCGGCGTCAGGCCGAAGCGAACCTCGTCCGCCTTCAGATCGCCGCTCGCGCAGACCACCTTCGCGCGGGCGACCTCGCTCGTCAGATTGCGCGTCAGCCCGTGCGAGCGGATGCGCACCAAGTCCTCCGGCGTCCAGCGCGCCGGTTCGTAGCC
>CAXTRS010000339.1:4865-5539 GCA_964246635.1 uncultured Chthoniobacterales bacterium
GGCGAGCTTGAACTCCAGCGGCAACCGCTCCGGGTGCGCCTTCACGTCATCGACAAACGCATTGATGCCGGCGACGAAATCCGTCGCGATCCGCTTCGCGTCGGCGCTGTAAACCGCCCACTCCCGGTCCATGTCGCCGCGGTAAAGAAAGAGCCGCGTCGCCTTGTCCTGCTCGACGAACGTCGGCCCGAAGACCTCCGCCAGTTGCCCCAGCCCGCGCCGCCGCCAGAGATCGATTTGAAACAACCGATCCCGCGCCGCGTTGAAGCCTTGAGCGAAAAAAAGATCGTGCTCGTCGCGCGCATAAATGTGCGGCACGCCCCAGCGGTCCACGAGAATCTCCGCCGGCTGCTGGAGGCTTGGAAGTTGATAGGATGCTATGGCGCTGCTTGCTGCTGCTGCCGGCGCATCCTTGGCTGTCGCCGCCGCCGTGGACGACGGCGTTGTCTCCCTGGCTTTCGCCGCCGACAAGGACACGCAACCGAGCACGAGCGCCAGACCCAACGTCCGGCCAGGAATTCGCAGAGAAACGAGGGGCATACTTCCCCCAACGGGAACAGGCCGCCTGTTGGCCGTGCGCGAAGGGCTTCCTCCCTCAACGAAACGCCGCCGCGCCAGTGCGTCATGGCCTTCCCTCCCCCTGGCGGCTTTGCGCCCTTTGCGCGAGGCAAACC
>CAXTRS010000340.1:0-5511 GCA_964246635.1 uncultured Chthoniobacterales bacterium
CACGCCGAGGTCCTTGCCGCGACGCGACCCGAGCAGGGCGCCGATGCCCGCGATCACGACCCGGGACAGCAGCACCACCAGCGCGAGCTGGGCCACGACGGCGACCAGGGCCACGACCGTGGGGGGGGGGCCCCCAACCCCGGGGAACCCCCCACCCCGGCTACAACTCGCGCCGAGTCAATCCGGTGCCGACCGGCTTGTAGAAATTCGTGACCCGCGCGACGCAGAGCAACTTGCCAGTATCGACGTGGAAAATTTTGACCTCGTGCACGACGAGCGTGCGCGACCGGCGCACGACTTCGCCGACGGCGCGCACGCGACCCGCGCTGGCAGAGCGCAGGTGCGAGCCGTTGATCTCGATGCCCACGGGCACGGTCTTCGACAAGTCCACGCCCCAGCAGGCGTGCATGCTGGCGGCCGACTCGGCGAGCACCATGTTGACCCCGCCATGGAGCAGGCCCATCGGCTGGCGCGCGGCGTCGGTGATCGGCATTGCCAGCACGATGCGCTCGGCGTTGATCTCCTCGACTTCGATGCCGAGCGCGGCGTGAATGGTGTGGGGCAATTTCTCGCTCAGCGCGGTGAACTGGGCATCGAAGGGAGGCGGGGATTGGTTCATGCGTGCAACGGGAGCAGACGACGCGAGCCGAACCGTAACGCCTGACGGATCGCGCGTCGATGCCGACGGAGTCTGCATCAAGGAAGAGGAAGAGAGGCCGCCACGCCGGTCGGCTTCGTATCTTTCAAAGAAACTCCCATTCCCTTTATGTCCGAATCAAAACCTGCCATTCCCTCCTCCCCTCTCTTCCAAGCCGGGCTTGCCGTGCGCCGCGAAGTGCTCGGCGCCGATTACGTGGATAAAGCCATCGCCAACGCCGACGCGCTGGGGATGCAGATGCAGGAACTCGTCACCGAATTTTGCTGGGGCAAAATCTGGACGCGGCCGGGGCTGGATCGCCGCACGCGCTCCTTTTTGAACTTGGCGATGATCACCGCGCTCAACCGGCCGCACGAGCTGACGCTCCACGTGCGCGGCGCGCTGAACAACGGGCTGACGCGCGAGGAAATCGTCGAGGTCTTTTTGCAGACCGCGATTTACTGCGGCGTGCCCGCGGCCATCGACAGCCTGCGGGTGGCGAAGGAGGTCTTCAAAGAAGAGGATGCCAAGGGACAGGGAGCCGGCGACGTCACCACCGGTGCCAAGGCATGAGCGACGCGACGAAAAGCGTGGTCGGCTTTGTCGGCCTGGGCAAGATGGGGCTGCCGATGGCGCGAAGGGTTGTCGAAGGCGGCTACCCGGTCGTGGGTTTCGACATGAGCGCGTCGGCGGCGGATGAAGCCGTCGGTTTCGGCGCGCAAAAAGCCGGCTGCCCGGCCGAGGCTGCGGCGCAGTCCGGCGGGATCGTGATCACGATGCTGCCGAACATCCATGTGGTGCGCTCCGCAGCGCTGGGCGACGACGGCATCGCGAGCCGGCGCGCGGCGGGTTCGCTGCTCATCGACATGAGTTCGTCCGCGCCGCAGGGCACGGTGGAGCTGGGCGAGACGTTGCGCGAGCGCGGCATCGCGCTCATCGACGCGCCGGTGTCGGGCGGTGTGCCGAAAGCGAAAACCGGCGAACTGGCCATCATGGTCGGCGGCGCGGATGCAGCGGTCGAACGAGCGATGCCAATTCTGCAAACGATGGGAAAACGCATCTTCCGCACCGGCGCGCTCGGCACCGCGCAGGCGATGAAGGCGTTGAATAACCTGGTCTCCGCCGCCGGCATGGTCGCCTCCATGGAGGCGCTGCTCGTAGGCAAGAAGTTCGGACTCGATCCCGCGCTCATGGTCGAGGTGTTCAACGGCTCGACGGGCCGCAACAACACGACGGAAAACAAGCTCAAACAGTTTGTGCTCTCCGGGTCGTATGCGTCCGGGTTTGGGTTGGATTTGCAACTCAAAGACGTGAAGACCGCGCTCGACCTCGCCCGGCAGCTCGGGCTCGATCTGCCGGTCGGTGCGCCGACCGTGGCAGCAGTGGCGGACGCCGCGGAATTTCTCGGTCCCGGCGCCGATCACACCGCGGTTGCCCGGTATCTGGAGCACAAACTCGGCGTCCGCTTTCAGTAAAAAAACGATCGTCTGTCACCTAGCCCCGGCAGGGGCGAAAGAAAGTAGCCCACGGCGTCAGCCGTGGGGAAAAATGCAAATACATTCAAGCCCCGGCAGGGGCGTAAGAACAAGGATGACGCCCGCGCACTGGTTCACATCGCAGTTCTTACGCCCCTGCCGGGGCTGGGTTCCTTCCTCAATCGAAACCCACGGCTCACGCCGTGGGCTATTTTCTGTCGCCCCTGCCGGGGCTGAGGCAGATGTGGGATAGGGCGCGGGCTGACTGCTCCTCGATCAGCCACGATGCCCTGCGACTGCTTTTACTTCGCCATGTTCAGCCAGCGCGGCAGGCACATGGTCAGGTCCGGCCAATAGGTCACGATGACCAGGAAGATCAATAGTGTGATCAGCCACGGCATGACGGCCTTGGTGAGCTCCGTAATGCCGAGGCCCGAAATGCCAGAGGCAACGTAGAGGTTCAAACCCACTGGCGGGTGACACAAGCCGACCTCCATGTTGGCGTCGATGAGAATGCCGAGATGCACGGGGTTAATGCCTAACGCGACCGCCGCGGGATACAGGATCGGCGCCATGATAAGGATGATCGACGACGGCTCCATGAAGTTGCCGGCGACGAGCAGCAGCAGGTTCGCGATGATCAAAAATCCGATCCAGCCGAGATTCTTGCCGAGTATCCAGCCGGCGAGCGTTTGCGGGATGTTCTCGTTCGTCAGGATGAAGGAGAAGAGCGCGGCGTTGGTCACGATGTAGAGCAGCATCGCGCTCATGTTGGCCGATTGGAGCAGCACCTTTTTGAGGTCGCTGAGCGGCATCGCCTTATAGACATAGACCGAGACGAAAAACGCATACACGGCGCTCATCGCGGCGGCTTCGGTCGCGGTGAAAATGCCGGAATAAATGCCGCCGATGATGATGAAGACGAGCATCAGGCCCCAGATGCTGTCGCGAAACGCCTTTAACGCTTGGCCCCAAGTGGCGCGCGGCAGCCGCGGGTAGTCGCGCTTTTTGGCGAGATACCACGTCACGCCGCAGATCATGGTCGTGAGCAGGATGCCGGGGAAAAGCCCGGCGATGAACAGCGCGCCGATGGAGGTGTTCGTCGCGACGGCGTAGATGACTTTCGGAATCGACGGCAACATCAGAATGCCCAGCGATCCCGCGACCGTGATGACGCCGGCGCCGAAGCGCATCGGGTAACCGGCCTTCACCATTTCCGGCAGGATGATCGAGCCGATGGCGACGACGGTGGCCACACTCGACCCGCAGACCAGCGCAAACATCGCGCACGCCACCACGCCCGCGAGCGCGAGGCCGCCATACCAGTGGCCAACCATCGCGGTGGCGAACTTGATCATGCGCGCCGCGACGCCGCCGTAAGTTAAAAAATTCCCCGCCAGAATGAAGAACGGGATCGCCATGATCTCGAACTTCTCGATGCCGGTGAACAGCTTCAGCGCGACGGATTCGATCGGCACTTGCGTGAAGGCGAACAGAAACGTCAGCACCGTCAGGCCGAGCGAAATGGAGATCGGCATGCCAGTGAGCATGAGCGCGATCAGCAGGAAAAAGAGGATGGCAGTATTCATGGACGGCGATTTTTTTCTCCTCCTGGCTTGTCGAGATCACCCGCTATTGGATCGGTTGGCGCCGGGACTCGCATGTCTTCCGGATGCACGGGATCAGGCATCTTGGGATGCGGAATGTTTTCGATTTCCTCCATGCCGCCGACGTGCGCGTGATCGTGGTGCGGCAGCTCGCCGGTTCGCCAAAACGACCAGGCGACCTGCAAGAAACGGAAGCACATCAGATAAGAGCCGAGCGGAATCGCGAGATACACGATCCAGACCGGCCACTCCAAGTCCGGCGTAGTCTGGTCGGTGTGCGCGAGCTGATAAACAAAGCGCGCGCCGAACGTGCCGATGACTCCGGTGAAGAGCGCGCCGGCGAGCAGGCCAAAGATGATGAAGCCCGCGCGCGTTTTGCGCTGCATGCGGTTGATGAGCACGTCCACGCCGACGTGGATGCCGGTGCGCACGCCGTAGGCCGCGCCAAACTTCGCCATCCACACGAACATGTAGATGCAAAGCTCCTGCGCCCAGCTCATGTGAATTTTGAGCACCGCGTCCTGCAAATACGGAATCGGATAACTCGAAGCGTAGCGATGGATGACCGAGGCGAAGATCACCAGCGTCGCCCCGGCCATCAGAACGGCAATGAGCCATTCCTCCAGGCGGTCGAGGATGCGTAGAACCATGGGAGCTTCTTGGTTGTAGAAGCGGCAAGCTGAGCCGCCTCATTGGTTGGGTCTTTTTCGCTGCTCGACGAGGAGAGACGAAAAGTCAGAGGCGGCTCGGCTTGCCGCCTCTGCAACGTGGCGGCTACAGCTTGTTCGGGTCGAACCCGGTCGCCTTGTAGATCGACTGGATGACGTCTTTGCCGACGCGGCCTTCCATCTCCTTGTGCACCGGCATCAGGGCTTTCTTCCAAGCCTTCTTCTCGTCCGCGGAGATCGTGATGATCTGGGTTTTGCCCTCTTTGCGGATGGCTTCCAGCGCATCGTCGTTCTCTTTTTTCGCGATGCCGCGCACGTATTCCGTGGTCTCTTTCATCGCCCCTTCCAAGGCGGTGCGAAGGTCGGCCGGGAGCCCGTCCCAGAATTTTTTGTTCACGATGACCGCGTAGCCGATGTAGCCGTGATCGGTGAGCGAAAGATACTTTTGCACCTCGTGCATTTTCTGGGTGTAAACGTTCGAGATCGTGTTCTCGTTGCCGTCCACGACGCCGGTTTGCATCGCCTGATAGACCTCGGAAAACGCGAGCACCTGTGGCAACGCGCCGAGCGTGCGCATCTCGGATTCGAGCACCTTCGAGGATTGAATCCGCATTTTGAGCCCCTTCATGTCCTCGGGCTTGTGGATCGGCTTGTTGGCCGTCATGACCTTGAAACCGTTGTCCCAATAGGCCAGGCCGACGAAGCCTTTGGGCTCCAGTTTTTTCAGCAAGTCCGTGCCGACCTGGCCGCCGGTCACCTTCTTCAATCCTTCGTAGTCGTCGAAGATGAAAGGCATGTCGAAGACTTCAAACTCCTTGACCCCGAGCGGCCCAAACTTGGCCATCGAAGGCGCCAGCATTTGCACGGAGCCGAGCTGGAGCGCTTCGACTTCCTCTTTGTCCTTGTAGAGCGAGCTGTTGGGATAGAGTTCGACTTTGACTTTTCCCTGGGTGCGCTCTTCGGCGAGCTTTTTGAAGTGCTCGGCGCCCTTGCCCTTCGGAGTGTCGGCAGCGACGACGTGGCTGAATTTGATGATGATCGGGTTTTGCGCCAGCGCCGGGGTGGCCAGCGACAAGGCGACCAGGCCGGCGAGCAGGAAACGGGGGGTAAGCATTTTTCGTGTT
>CAXTRS010000341.1:0-5462 GCA_964246635.1 uncultured Chthoniobacterales bacterium
CACCTCCCCTATCACCTCCCCCCGCGGCCCGCCCCCCGGGGCGCGCGGCGCGCCGCGGGGCGCCCGGCCGCTGCTGGAAGCCGCGTGCGCCGCCGCGGAGGCGCAGGCGCAAAAGCTGCCGCAAGACCCCTTCCGCCAGGCTCGTCTGGGCGTGCTCCAGGCCTACCTGGGCCGCAAGGAAGAAGCAATCCGCCACGGCCTGCGCGCCGTCGAGCTGCTGCCGGAATCGAAAGACACCTACTTGGGGCCGAACCTTTCCGCGCAGTTGGCGGTGATCTACGCGCGCACCGGAGAAACCGACGCCGCAGTGGCGCTCCTCGATCGCCTGTTGCGCACGCCCGGCGGACTGGTGCCGGGCTCCGAGGGAAACGTGACGCAGAACGACCTGCGCTGGCGCTGGCAGTGGGACCCGCTGCGCGGCGATCCGCGTTTCCAAAAGCTCGTCACCGGCCCGGAGCCGAAAACGGTTTATCGTTAGAGCGTTTTCCTCGCTTCGCAGACGACGCCGGCTCAGGCGCCAGGCAAGAGTTCCGCCTGCCGCAGCATGGCGGTAATTTTCGCCTTGCCGCCGGATTCGATCACGTCGCCGTGGCCGACGATCACCCGGTCGAAATCCCAACCCAGCATCGTATCCATCGAGGCCCGGAACGCCGCCTCGTCCTTGATCGCCAGCTTGAACGGCCGCGACATGCCGGGATGATGTTCCGACCCAATGACGGCCCAGAGCAGCACTTCCGTCCAGACCGGCTCGTCCTTGCCGAAGTTGAAGACCAGATCGCAAACGATCAGGGTTCGCGAAGGCCGGTGAAAAAAGACGGTCTCGCGCATGCTCGGCACGCCGGCGACTTCGAGCGCTTCGAGTTCTCCGCTCCATGCCGCCGGTGCCGGCACGATCGGCTCGGTCGAAAAATTCACCTCATCCGAAAATCCCGGCGGCGCCAGGAACGCCTTCGCTTCCGGAAACGCCGCGCGGCCTTCCGCGGAAAACGTGTCGTGCCGCAGCATCGCGTCCACCAGCCAGGTCGGGCGGCCCAGCGCGCGGATCGCCGCGACGTCATCCGCGGTGAAAGGTCCGGTGGTGTGCAGGACCAGTTCGCCCGAGCCGAGCCGGATGACGCTGCAATTGCGCCGCAAATCCGCGCCCAGCAGTTTCAGCGGATACGTCAGCAGCCAGAGGTTCTCGTCGAGTTTTCGCATGAACCCTGAATCGTAGCTCTCCGCTCCGGCGATTGTTTCGGCCGGCGTCTTCGCTTGCGGTGACAGTTCCGATTCTGTCTAATGCCGGGCCGAATGGAGACGCCTTCACCCAGTGAGTTGCCGCGTCCTCCTTTTTCGCCGGGAGCGTCGCCATCCGACGAGATGGACGGCACGCACGAGCTGACGCCGCCGCCCGCGAGCGCGCGCAATTTTCAGCACTACGAAGTCTGCCTGCGCGACGACGGCGTCACGCTTTGGGAACTGGGCCGCGGCGCGATGGGCGTCTCCTACAAGGCGCGCGACGTGAACCTCGACGTGCCCGTGGCCTTGAAGATCATCGGCGCGGGCTTGCCCGAAAGTGTCCACGCCCGCGAACGCTTCCGGCGCGAGGCGCGCGCCGCGGCGGCGTTGCGCCATCCCAACGTGGCCAGCGTGTTTCACTTCGGCGAGACACCGCAGGGGCAGTGCTTTTACGCGATGGAGTTCATCGAGGGCGAAACGCTTGCCGCCAGGGTGCAGCGCGAGGGGCCACTGTCACCCGCGCTGGTCGTGGAGATCGCCTTGCAGGTGACCTCCGCCCTGATCGCCGCCGACGAGCGCGGGCTGGTCCACCGCGACCTGAAGCCGGCCAACCTGATGCTCGTCACGCCCGCGGGCAGCCGCGCGCCCACGCGCACAGGCTCCGCGGGTTCCTCCCCAGCTTTGGCTCAGGTGCGGCCGCTGGTCAAAGTGATCGACTTCGGCTTGGCCAAGGCGGCAGTCTCGGCGGGAGCCGATACTTCCTATGATGCGCCGCTGACCCAGGACGGAGGCTTTCTCGGCACCCCGGCCTACGCCAGCCCCGAGCAGGCCGAGGGCGGCGCGGTCGATGCGCGCGCGGACATTTATTCGCTCGGCGTCACGCTCTGGTTTTTGCTCAGCGGCAAGGTGCCCTTCGCGGCGCGCTCGCTCACGGAGATTTACGACCGCCAGCGTTATCGGCCCCTGCCGGTCGCGCAGCTCAGCGACCGCCAGGTGCCCGCGGCCATGGTCGATCTCCTGCGCTCGATGCTCGCCGCGGACGCGACCGACCGGCCCGAGTCGCCGGCCGCGCTTTACGAAGAACTCGAGCGCTGCCGCGCGGAGCTTGGCAGCGCCGCGCTGCCGCAAACAAAGTCCCGGCCCACGATCGCTCCCCGCCGCAGAGCGACCCATTTTTTGGGCGATTGGAAAATCCTCGCCGCCGTCGCCGCGCTCGCGCTGCTGGCCGGCGCGGGCGCCTACTTTTGGCAGCGTCAGGCAGGTGCTCCAGATGCGGGC
This sequence comes from uncultured Chthoniobacterales bacterium, assembly GCA_964246635.1. Lineage (GTDB taxonomy): Bacteria > Verrucomicrobiota > Verrucomicrobiia > Chthoniobacterales > SZAS-18 > JAFAXH01. Next base: position 2,497 of record CAXTRS010000341.1, read on the forward strand.
AACCCGGCCGCGACCACACCGGATCGGAGCATCGCGGTGCTGCCGCTCGAAGACCTTTCCGAGGACAAGGCCAACGCCTTTTTTGCCGACGGCATTCAGGACGATGTGCTCAACTGCCTGACGCGGATCAAAGAGCTCAAAGTCATCAGCCGTTCCTCCGTGATGAGCTATCGCAACGCGGCGACGCGCAACCTGCGCGAGATCGGCCTGCAACTCGGCGTGGCCACGGTGCTCGAGGGCAGCGTGCGCCGCGCGGCCGAGCGCGTCCTGGTCAACGTGGCGCTCATCGACACTCGCAGCGGCCGCCAACTTTGGGCCGAGCGATACGATCGCACGCTCGCCGACGCGCTCACGCTCCAGGGGGAACTGGCCACCGAGAGCGCCGCGGCCCTGCGCGCCACGCTCAGCCCCGAGGAAAAAGCGCGCGTGGAAGCCAAGCCCACCGCCGACGCCGACGCCTACGTGCTCTACCTGCGCGCGCGCGATCACCAGACGCGGCCGTTCATCCTGTTGCAAGACCTCCAGACCGCCGCGCGACTTTACCGCCAGGCGCTCGAACGCGACCCGAGCTTCGCACTCGCGCGCGCCCGGCTCGCGGCGACCCTGGCTGCCATCCATGTGAATTTTCAGCCCACCACTGAACTGCGCGACCAAGCCCACGCGGAGGCGGAGGCCGCGCTCCGCTTGCAACCCACGCTTGGGGAAGCCCACCTGGCGCGCGCCATCGTGCTCTACTGGACCGAGCGGGATTACCCCGCGGCGTTGCGCGAACTGGAAATCGCCGCGCCGCTGATGCCCGGCAGTCATGAGCTGGACACGTTCTCCGCGGGCATCAACCGGCGACAGGGAAACTGGTCGGCCGCCCTGATGCACTTCCGCCGGGCGCTGACGCGCGATCCGCGCAACGCGGTGATCGCGCGAGAAACCCTTTTCACCACGGTCATGCTGCGCGACTGGCCCGCCGCCGCGCGGGACTCCGAGCGCGCCCTGGCCCTGGCGCCGGACAATCCCATGATCGGGGTGGAAAGCGCCTGCCTCGGGCTGTGGACTCGCGGCGACCTCGGGCCGCTCCGCGCCGCGCTCGCCGCCGCCCCGGCCGGGTTCGATCCCGACGGCCAGATCACCCTTTTCCGCTGGGACACCGCCTGCCTCGCGCGCGACTTCGACGCCGCCGAGCGCGCCGTGAATGCCTGCACGCTGGACTCGATTGTCACCACCTATGGCGCGGTCCTGCCCAAGAGCTATCTGCTCGGCTGCGTCGCCCTGGCACGCGGCGACGCGAAGCGCGCCCGCCCGCTGCTGGAAGCGGCCTGCGCGCCGATGGAAGCTGAAGTGAAGCAGGTGCCGCGAGACGCTTTTCGCGCCGGCTATCTCGGCCTGCTCTACGCTTACCTCGGGCGCAAGGAGGAGGCGCTGCGCCTCGGTCGCCGCGCCGTCGAGTTGCTGCCGGAAAGCCGGGATCGCTGCTTCGGCCCCATCCCGTCGGGACTCCTCGCGTTGATCCTTGCCCGCACCGGGGAAAAAGACGAATCGCTCGCGCTGATCGAACGGCTCCTGACCACGCCCGCCGCGCTCTCGCCGGCCGTGGACAGCGGTATCAGCCAGAGCGAGCTGCGCTTGCGCTGGCAATGGGACCCGCTGCGGGGCGACCCGCGCTTCGAGCGCCTGCTCGCCGGGCCGGAGCCGAAGACCGTTTACCGGTAAGCTGGGCTGTAGCGGCGGTCTATGACCGCCCTTCTTTCGGCGCGTTGCCTTGGACAGGGGCGGTCATAGACCGCCGCTACAATGGCTCGAAGGCAGAGAATGACAGCCGCGAGTATTCTCCCGCGCGCTGTCGCTGAGCGCGCGATGAAAGGAGCCGGTCGAGGAACCGTGGAAAATTCGTCCCTCCCCTTGAGGACTCCGGCGAAAATGGAACGGTAGTCGGCTGTTTCTTTTATTTGCCGTGCCCGATTCCACCTCTTCTTCCCCTTCTTCTTCTCCTCCGCAGATTTCCCGGATGCGCGCGGAGGACGTGCCGCTGCGCGCGGTCTCGTCAGCCCGGCGGTCTGCGCGGCCTTATCCCGCCCATGTGCCGCAAACCTCCTCGGCGTTGCGGCTGGGGCTCATCGCGGTGGTCGTCATCGGCGGCTACGCGCTCTCGCGTTTCACGCAACGACCAGCGCCGCCGGGCGGCGTGACCGGCACGAACGTGTTGCCGCAGGCGGCCTATGTCCGCGAACGCCATTGGAGCGAGCCAGTGCGCGCCGCAGTGCGCGGGGCCGCCGGGACCCCGCCCGCTGCTGAAGCCGCAGATTCCAATCTCGCTGCTGCTGACAACGCCTCGTCGCTGGAAGGACTGGTCGTGCTCTGCGCCGAAATCAGCCCTGCGCCAGGATCACGCGCTCGCGACGACGGGCAACCGTCCACGAGCGTGATCGTCAATCGAACCTCCGATTTGGACTGGCCGCTGTTGGCGAGATCCCCGCGACCGGTCGGCCTGCTTGTGCGCGTGCGCGCCTTTCCCGGCAAGGAGGCGGAAGTCGGTCTCCAACGCGAACCCTTCCTTACCCTGCGCAGGGTGCTCGACGACACCTTCTCCGCGACGACCGCCGCGGGGCTGCGTCCGGCCGAAGTGCAAATTCAGTTCGACTGCCCCCTTACCCAGCTCCGAGGCTACGCCGCGTGCCTGGAAGCGCTCCGGGCGGCTTACCCAGAGCGAGCTTTCCGCCCGGTGGCCCGGCCGAGCTGGCTGCGCGCGCCGGACTTCGCGCCACTGGCGCGCGCAGCCAGCGAATACGTGCTCGACTTGCAGGGCCTCGACCGCTCCGGCGCCAGCGCGGACCAACCCCAGGATGGCGCAGCTCGCCGCGCCGCGCCCGAAACGCTTTGCGATCCCGCCGCCGCCGCCGCCGCCCGCGCCGCCCCCCCCCCCCCCCGCCCCCCCGTGCGCGGGTGCATGCCCCCCCCACGCGACCCCCAGAACC
>CAXTRS010000342.1:0-232 GCA_964246635.1 uncultured Chthoniobacterales bacterium
CGTCCCGCAGCAGTGGGACAGTGCCGCCTCTACAATGCTAACGGCGCGTCCCTACCTGCCGATTTTTTCGAGACGCGCGCGGATATCGGCGAAGAATTCGCGGCCGGGATCGGGACGCGATGATCCCTCCTCTTTATCTGCTGCGGGCCGCGGATACAGTTGCTGCGCGCCGCGCACCGAATCATTCACAACACCGGCGGTGCTGAGACGGCGCAATAGTTCCGAAGTCGGG
>CAXTRS010000342.1:242-5461 GCA_964246635.1 uncultured Chthoniobacterales bacterium
GTCGAATTCCATCAGCAGCGTGCCCGAAGTCGCCGTCGGCCGGTCGATGATTTCGAGTTGCACATTCGCAGACGCATCTGCTGTCGGTGCTGGAAAAAAACGCGCTCGCAACGGCTCCAGGATTTCCCGCGCACGCTCCGTCGCGCCCGATTCCACGACGACAAAGAGGACGCTGCGCGAACCAGCGGCCTGCGCGTCGCGCGGGAAGCGTTGCTCGACAGAAACCAAGGTTTCGGGGAGCAACTCCGCCGCGCGTTCGCAAAACGCGTTCGGATCGTCACCCACCGCTGGAGGCGCAGTCGTGCGGCCATGCGCAGTCGTCGCTGACCCGTTCGTAGGCACGCGAGATGACGGCAGCAGACCCTCCAGCCGATCGAGCAGATCATCGCCGCGGCCCGCGGAAGATTCGCCGGTCGCGGAGATTTTCAGATCGCGTCCGGAGCGCGGATCGTCGAGCACGCGCTCACTCAGCGCCTGCTTGCCTGCGAGCGTGGCGAGCATGCGTTGCTCGATCGTTCCTTCGCTCACCAGGTGCAACACCGTCACGGGTCGGGTCTGCTCGGGACGCCAGGCGCGGGCGACACGCTGCTCGAGCCGCGCGGGGTTCCACGGCTGATCGCAGTGAATAACCACGCTGGCCTGCGGCAAATTCAACCCGACGCCGCCGGTGTCCGTGCTCAAAAACACGCGGCACTGCGGGTCGCTCTTGAAGCGCACCACTTCCGCGCGCCGCTGGCCGGGCGGGACGCTGCCGGCGTGAAAGGCGTGCGCGATTTTTAAACGCTGACAAAGCCCGCGCACCAGCTCAAGCATGCGCTCCCACTCGCTGAAGACGAGCACCTTCACCTGGCCATTGGCCATGCACTCGCGCAGGATGCGATGGAGCTCGCCCAGTTTCGGGCAAAGCCGCTCGGCTTCCGCGGCGGTCGTCGGCGGATCGCGGAAGCGCGCGGCGCCGCTGCGGCGATCCAGAATGTAAGACGTGTCGCAGAGCATCCGCGCCATCGCCAGCTCGCGCAGGCGCTTCTCGCGCTGCGCTGGCGTGAGCGCGCGCCGGCGCGAGATTTCGTGCAGCCGCGCGGCCTCGCTTTCGTGCGCGCGGTAGGCGATGCGCTGGGCGTCGCCGAGCGGGATGAGAAACGTGCGCTCGGTGCGGCCAGGGAGTTCGGCGGCGACATCGGTTTTCCGACGGCGCAGGAGGATCGGACGCAGGCGCTCGCGCAATTTGTCGAGATTACGGTAGCCGCGCGGGCGGCCGCGCTCATCGAAGTCGAGGTATTCGCGGTTGAAGCGAAACAGCGGACCGAAGAGCGAGGGATCGAGAAACGAAACGAGCGAGTAGAGTTCGTCGAGCCGGTTTTCCAGCGGCGTGCCGGTGAGCACGAAGGCGTAGCGGCTTTGCAGGCGCTTGACCGCGAGCGCGGTTTTCGAGTTCCAGTTTTTGATGCGTTGCGCTTCGTCGAGAATGACGACATCGGGTCGCAAGCGCTCGTTGACCGCGAGCGCATCGGGCAACATCTGCTCGTAGTTGGCGATCAGGAAAAAAGGCGCCTCAAGGTCGCCGGCCGAAGCCGACCCGATTCTGGCGTAGGTCGCCAGTCGCGCCACGGCGTCGCCGCCGACAATCTGCGCGCGCAGACTCGTAAATTCCGCGATGGCATCCTCCCATTCGCCTTTCAGCGAGGCCGGCGTGACGACGAGCGCGCGCCGCGCGCGGCCGAGCCGGTGCAGGAGCGCGCAGGCCGCCACGGCTTGCACGGTTTTGCCGAGGCCCATTTCGTCCGCGAGCAACGCGCGCTCCGCGCACGCGAGATGCAACATGCCTTCGCGTTGATACGGATACAGCGGCCGCCGGGTTTCCTGCGCCGGCCAACGGCCGCTCTGCACGGCCTGCTCGTAGGTTCGGCGCAGCGCGAGCGCTTCGCTTTCGCGCCGCCGGCACTCGAGCCACGGCGCAATTTCCTGGGAAATGCGCAAGGCAGGCTGCGTCGCCGCGGCCTGCGTCCAAACGTCCAACACCATGCCGGGCAAGGCGTCGGGCGGCAGCCGTCCGTTATCATCAAACCAGCGGCGCAACGCGCGCGGCAATCGTCCCAGTCCGCGCGACACGCGCAATGTCTGCGCCGCGTGATCGACCACGAGATCGACGCGCTCCGAGCCACGCTCGCGCGCCGCCGTGAGTTCCGCCAGCCGCTCGGTTTCCAGTCCTTCCAGCACGGCTTCGACGTGCTTGCAGGTGCCCAGGCCGTTGACGCGAAAATCGACGCAGCCGCAATGGAAGTGCCGGCGCGCGAGGTCACGAATTTCCACTTCGTAGGTGACCCCGCTTGGGGAATAAACCCGGAAATTCGAGAACACCGGAAAGCGTCCGCTGCGATCGCGGTTCTCGACCCGCGGTGCTTCCGCGCGCGCCCGTTGTCGCCGGCGCTCGATCTCGTCGCGGTCCGTCGTGCGCCAGTCGTCAGGAGTGGGCGGCAGTGAAGGCGAAGCGATGACGGCAGGCATGAGCGAGAGAAACGAAAAAGCCGCTGTGCGGTGCGCGCGGCAGAGTTTATCTTAACGGCATGCCTGCGCTATTGGAAGAACTCCTGGAATCCACGGAGCTGCCGATCATCTTCGAGCAATTGAGCGCTCGGATCGAAGATGAACGCGTGCGTCGCGAGAAATTTTACGACGCCATGACGCCGGAGCAGAGAGTGGAGTTCATCAACGGAGAAATCATCATGCATTCACCGGTGCAAGTCAGACACACACGCGTGTCACGGAGGCTGACCAATTTGTTATCTAATTATGTGGTCTGCCGCGATATTGGTGAAGTGTTCTTTGAGAAGACTCTCGTCGTCACCACACGCAACGACTACGAGCCGGACGTGTTGTTTTACGGCAAAGAAAGGGCCGCGACGTTGAAACCGACGCAGATGAAATGTCCGCCGCCGGATTTCGTCGTTGAAATCCTTTCATCGCGCACCGAGCGCCATGATCGCGGCGTGAAATTTAAAGACTACGCACTGCACGGCGTCGGCGAATATTGGATCATCGATCCGGCGAAAGAAACGGTCGAAAAATTCGTCCTGCGCGCCGCTGAGCGCGCCTACGTTGCAGAAGGCACCTATGGTGGGGGCGAGATCACCAGCGCGGTCGTCACCGGCTTCACGATCCCGGTGCGCGCGCTCTTCGATGACGACGAAAATCGCCGCGCGCTCGATGCCATCTTGCGCGCGGCTGCGGCGGAACGCCCACCCGCCGCGCCTTGACCCGCCAGTTCCCGCGGCTCTTTTTCTGGCACGTCGTGCGGCACGCGCGGCGGCACAAGGTGCTCGCCGCGCTCAACGTGCTGAGCGTCGCCCTCGGCGTCGCGGTTTATCTCGCGATTCAGGTTGCCAACGGCAGCGCCAATGCATCCTTCGCCGCGAGCATCGACCTCGTCGCGGGCAAGGCGAATCTCGAAGCGCGCGAACCCGGCAGCGGCTTGGACGAAACGCTCCTTCCGCGACTCGCCGCCGCGCCCGGCGTGAAGGCGGCAACGCCGCTCATCGAAGGCTATGTCACCCTGCCCGATCTCGGGCCAGGTGAGTATCTGCAGGTGCTCGGAGTGGACATTTTTACCAACGCGCCGTTTGCCACCTTTTCACTGCGCGGCGGAGGTGCTAATGCCGCGGCCGATTTCGACATCGACGCCTGGCTGGGCTCGCCGGATGCGCTCGCGATCACGGACGAATTCGCGCGCCAGCACGGCTTGAAAATCGGCGACCGCCTGCGCGCGCAGGTGAACGGCCGCGACGCCGCGCTGACGGTTCGTTTTATCCTGCGCTTGAATGATACTGCTGCGGGTCGAGGCAACTCACGCGTCGCGGCGCTGGACATCGGCTGGGCGCAGGAACTCTTCGGCAAACAGGGCCGGCTTTCCGCCGTGCAGCTTCTGCTCGAACGGCCCGCCGAGGCCGAGAAGATTGCCGCGGAGCTGGGCGCGCGCGTGCCCGCCGATGTCTCCGTTGCTGCGCCGGGCCAGCGCACGAATCAAGTGCAGCGGATGCTCGGTTCGTTCCAGCTCAACCTCGGGGCGCTGAGCTTGATCTCGCTGCTGGTCGGCATGTTTCTGATTTACAACACCGTCGCCGCCAGCGTCGTGCGGCGGCGGATCGAGACCGGCATCCTGCGCGCGCTCGGCGCCACGCGCTGGGAAGTGCAATGCCTCTTTCTCGGCGAGGCGTTGCTCTTTGGACTCGTCGGAGTCGCGGCGGGTGTCGTCGGTGGCGTGCTCCTGGCGAAATGGCTGCTCGGCCGCGAGATCGCGCGCGTCATATCCACGCTCTACACGCTGGTGAGCGTGGATCATCTGCGCCTGACGCCGCTCGTCTTGGGCTCCGCGTTGTTTTTCGGCCTTGGCTCCGTGCTGCTGGCCGCGTGGCTGCCCGCGCGCGAAGGAGCGCACATCGATCCCGTAGCCGCGCTCTCGCCCGGGCTTGGGTTGACGATGGAACGCAGCCGCCGCGCCGCGCCGCGCTGGCTGCTCTGGGGCTTGGCGGCGCTCGCGCTGGCAGGCGCGTGCTCGGCGGCGGCATTAGTCACCGGTCCGGCGTGGCTCGGTTTCGCCGCCGCGTTTTTCGTGCTGCTCGGTTTCGCGTTTCTCGCGCCGCTCACCACCAGCCTCGGTGCGGCAGCGATGAACGTTCTTACCCGGAGTCGTCGCGGCGCACGGTTTCTCCTCGCACTCAGCGCGCAGAATCTCGCGCGCCGCGTACCCCGCACCGCCGGTATCGGCGCCGCGCGCATGGCGGCGATTGCGATGACCGTCGGCATTTCCGTGATGATTCATGCGTTTCGACAGACCGTGGAAACCTGGATTCACCGCGCGATTGTGGCCGATATTTTCATGACGCCAGCGGCCAACGCGACGCTCGGCAACGGCGCTTTCGTTCCCGCCGAAATTCTCGCCGCCTTGCGCGCGCATCCCGACATCGCCGCACTCGACACCGTGCGCGAGCTTGGCGTCAACATCCGTGGCGACCGGGTTTCGCTCGTTGCGGTCGAAGGCACCAATCACAATCGGCTCGCCTTCGTCGGCACCGGTGGCAATCGCGCGCGAGACCGCGAAAAGCAGGCGGCGTTTTACGAACCCGGCAGCGTCCTGGTTTCCGAGCCGTTCGCACACCGCTACCGCGTGCGTGAGGGTGACGCGCTTCCCATCGCCACGCCGGACGGAGTTGTCCAGTTCACGG
>CAXTRS010000343.1:0-5158 GCA_964246635.1 uncultured Chthoniobacterales bacterium
GGGTTGCAGCCGGGCGAAGAGGCCGCCACGCAAACGCTCTCCGCTCCCGACGCCAGCCAGCTCCTCTGGGAGCGCGGCGGCGCGGCGCCGGAGCTCTCTCGCGCCAGCTTCGAGCTGAGCACGAACGGCGGCGCGAGCTGGACGCCTCTCGGTGCCGGCGCGCGCGTCGCGGCCACCCCCGCGCACTGGCGCTTGACTGGCCTCAGCCTGCCGGTCAACGGCCTGGTCCGCGCGCGCGGAGTCGTCCCGGCCGGCTATCAAAACGGCTCCGCCGGTCTGCTCGAACAGATCGCCGGCTTCGGTCCCGACTCCGACAACGACGGCCTGCTCGACTCCTGGGAACTTCGGTATTTCCCCACCGTTTGCGGCCTTGGCGCCGCCGACGACTTCGATGGCGACGGCGTGCCCGCGCTGCTGGAAGAAGCGTTCGGTCTCGACCCCACCAAGGCCGACGGGGCGAGCCTGCCGCGTCCCGTGCTCGAAGGGGGCTACCTCACGCTGACGATCGCAAAGCAGGCGGGCGTCCTCTACGAGGTGCAAACCGCCGGCACGCTGCTCGCCGGCCAGCCGGATTCCTTCAGTGCCGCCAGCACGACCGTGCTGCTCGACACGCCGAGCATGCTGAAGGTGCGGGACAATTTTCCCATCGGCGCCGGCGCGCGGCGTTTCCTGCGCGTGAAAGTGACGGCCGCGCCCTGATGGATCTGGGGCGGGACTCGGTCGCCAAGGGCGAGGGGACAACTTTCCATAACTTCACGCCGGAGGATCGTGGCGGCGTGCGACGCGGGCGAGCATACTCGCCAACAGGTGGCCGTTCACCTCTTGCACGGTGGGCGACAAGCAAATGACGACTCTCAGGATGAGTCGTGGGCTGCTGCGAGCTTCGTGGGTGGATGGCGACCTCCGGGCGCCATTATGCAGGCGCGCAGCGCCTCTGACTGATTCTTCCAGGCAGCTTCGCTGCATCCTCATGACGCCCGGAGGTCGCCATCCACCCACGCAGCAGCCCACTGCCTCAGGATGACGGCGGATCGGCCGCTTCTGCCTCCACGAACATTCCGCCTTCAATCCACCGTTCGCGCACCGTCATCCACGCGAGGGAGGCGGCCGCTGAAGACGCATCGGCGGCCAGAGCGGGCAGGGCCGAGGGCACGGTGGCACCGGCGGAAAGCCTTTGGAGGAAGGTGAATTGCCCCGCCGTGAGCGGCAGCGAGTGCACCATGTAATCCCGGCGGATGAGCGCGGTCCGGGCGGCCTCCGCGGGAGGCAATTCCGACATCTGGCCCGATTTGACCCGGTGATAATACGCCGCCACCGGAAAACGTGCTTCGTGCAGCGCGAAGCACGGCTGCAAGCGGAGGCGCGCATCGGGCGTCGCGGCCGTGGCGAAGGGCTTTCCCTCGTGGCCCGGCGCGTCGAACATCACAAAGACCGCCCGCTCGAAGGTGCCGAGATCCACCATGAAATCGATCCACACTTCGCGTTCCCCAGGCGGCGCCTCGCGGTCCGGACGAGCCGCCTCCAGATAGCCAGGGAACCGGCGGCCCAAGTCGCACAGCGTGTAGCTCTCCGATGGCAGCGCCTGCAGATACTCGCGCGCAAAGCCGTCGAAAAGCGCTTCGCCCAGCGCGTGGCAGAGGGCCGGGAACTGCTCCCGCAGACAGCTCAGCAGGCGCAGCAGATAGCTGCGCTGGTAAATGGCCAGGCGCTCGCCGGCGTCGAGCCGCGGCGAGGCCACGAAGTGCTGCTCCACTTCTCCTTTCCCCATCGGCGCGGTGTGGAGCACCGCGTTCTGCATCCAATGTTGCAATGCCGCCAGATCCATCACGGCGTGGCTTTCTCCAACACGGTCGCGACTTTGGGAATCAGGAAATCCACCGGGTTGGAAACGCTTTCCGCCTCGCGGCTCGGCTCGGCGTGCACCTGCGCCGGGTCAAAGTTTCCCTCCATGAACTGCCGCGCCTTGTGCACCTCCGCGAGGCATTCCGCGAAGGGCGGGATGTTGCCGTCCCACTCCAGCAGCGTGGCCACGCCGCCGGTGTGCTGCCACGCATAGCGGAAGAGCTCCCACACGCTGCGCCGCACGGGCTGGTCGTGCGTGTCGATGAGGTGCGTCCCGCAATTCAGATGGCCAGCCAGGTGCATCTGCACGACGCGCTCGCAGGGGAAGGACCGGAGATACTCCACCGGGTCCGTGCCGGCATTGAAGCACGTCACATAAACATTGTTCACGTCCAGCAACAGACCGCACCCGGTCTCATACGAAAGGCGGCGCAGGAACTCCGGCTCCGGCAGGCAGGACCGCGCGAAGCTCACGTAGGTGCTGGGATTTTCGAGGACGAGGGGGCGCTCGAGAAAATCCTGCACCTGCCGCACGCGCGCGGTCACGTGCGCGAGGCACTCCTCCGTGAGCGGCAGGGGCAGCAAGTCGTGGGTGTTCAGGCCGAGCACGCCCGTCCAGCACAAATGATCGCTCACCCAGGCCGGGCGGACTTCCCCGGCCAGCGCCTTCAGCCGGGCGAGGTAGCCCAGGTCCAGCGGCGCGGTGCTGCCGATGGAGAGCGAGACCCCGTGCAGCACCACGGGATAGCGCTCCGCCACCTGGCGGATGATGTGCCGGGGCCGCCCGCCGGAATCCATGAAGTTTTCCGAGATGGCCTCGAACCAGTCCACCTGCGGCCACTCCGAGAGAATGTGGCCGAAATGCGTGCTGCGCAGCCCCAGGCCGAGGCCTAGGCGCGGCAGCCCGCCGACCAGGCCTCGCGCGGAAACGGGCGGGGTGAAAGGTGCGTTCATGCCGTTACGAGCAGCGTCCAGCGCCGCTGAGGCCGCTGGCACCGCAGGCCGTCATGCAGCCATTTTGCGCGACCCACGCATACGACGGGCCGGTCTCGGTGTGGGGAGCCGGGGCCGGGGCGAGCTTCGCCGGGGCCTTGGGATTGTATTTCAGGATCTGCCGGCGGACGGCAGGCCAGCGCTCCTCGAAACGCTTGCGCGCCAATGCCCACACGCTCAGGCCCTGATTGGCGCCGACGGTGCTGAAGCGCTCGGCGTTGATCGGCGTCGCGCAGGAGCCGTAGCCTGCGCATTCGTTGCCGGCGGGATTCTCCTGCTCCTTGGCCGTGCCGTAGAGCCCGCAGCCGCCCTGCCCGGCACAGGAATTCTTCACGTGGCAGGTGTGCTGCACGGCGGTGGCGCACCAGCCCTGGCCGGCGCAGGCATTGTCCACCTTCTCTTTCCCATTCTTGAGCGTTTGGCGCCCCAGGCCCTTGCAGGCATTGAGGCCCATGCACGCGTGCAGCGGCGGGAACGGCGGTGTCACCGGGGTAAACGCCGGCACCACTTCGGGCGTCGCCCAATAGGGGCTCACGTCCGGCAGAATCTGGAACTTGTTCACGTAGCCCTGCAGGTCCGTGTAGATCGCCACCAGCCCCTTGTCTTTCTTGTCGGGGTGCGCCTTGATCCATTGGTCGATCGCGTTGCTGGCCTTTTTTTGCAGTCGCACCAGCGCACCGTAGGAGCCGGAGCGGTCGCCCAAGTCGATGTTTTCAAACGTCGGGGCCAGCACTCCTTTTCCTCCAGCCAGCGGGATGAGGCGCATCTGCTGGATGAGCTTGTCCATGATCCACATCATGGACATGTGCATGCCTTGGAAAAAGAGCGTCTTTTGCTGCGCGCCCGTGACCTTGAAGGTGGTCTCCGTCAAGATCAGCATGTATTGATAGAGGCCGTTCAGCGCGTCCGAGATCGCCCGGTGCACGGGGTCCGCGTAGCCGGGATTGCGCTTTCTGGCGACGGCGCGGGTGACCGGATTGGCCGGGAACGGAAAGACGAAATAGCCGAGCTCTTCCGGGAGGATGAGCGGCATGTCGGGGGCCGGCGGCTTCAGCCCGCTTGCCGGCTCCTGCCAGCCCTCCGGTTTCTCGAGGCAGGATTGCAGGCAGAGGAATTTGAAGAAGTGCGAGTCTTCATCGGCGGTCGGGTCATCCGTGCCATCGACGTGCTTCGGGTTGTAGCCCTCGCCCTGATCGCAAATCGTGGCGATGGCCTGCTGCGCCTTTTCAATGCTGTCGATGGTGAGCAGCGCCGTCATGCCGGCGTGGCTGTCGCTGGAATCCTCGAGCTTGGCCACACTCGCAGCCGGTGGGCCGCCCCGGCGACTGCCGCCGCCCGTTTCGCCGGGGCGGGGGGCGGGCTTGCTCCGGTCAAACTCGGCCGTGGCATACGCGGTGTCGATGTTGTTTGAAGAATAGAAGCCGGGTTGCAGTTGCCGGTCCGTGCCCTGGAACGGGAAGTCCTTCGTCGCCTGGCTGCAAATGAGGCAGCGGATGTAGGCATAGACCTGGCCGATGGTGGCGAAATCCTGATCCTGCGGGATCGCGTCGGGGTCTTCCGGCCACTCGATCTCCAGGAATTTCCAAAGCTGGCGAAACGAGAGCGGCGCCAGCGGGATGAGCATCGGCTTGTGGTCGGGCCCGAGCTTGGCGTGCCCGGGCAGGTCCACCGGATAGGGCGGCCCATTCGGCGGCCCGGGCGAGCGGCGGTAGAGCTCCGGCGTCCCGCCGAAGGCATGGAGCACGTTGCTCGAGAGCGATAAGTGGAGCATCTCCTCCACGGCCACGCTCATGATGGTGGCGCCGGCGCGGTTGGCGTAGATCTGCAACTGCTTCGCGCGCTTGGCGCCCACGGAGTTCGGGATTTTGGGGCGCTCGCCCTTGCCGGGAGCTCCCGGCGGGTTCATCGGCGAATGCTTCGAAGTCGGCTGGCGGTCGATGGAGTAGTAAGCAAAAAGGTAGATGGGGACGGTGGCCAGCTCCACGGAGATGGCGGTCTCCAGCAAAGTGCGGAGTTGGTCCAGATACCTGGCCTTTTTGCCGGGGTGCGCGGCGATGTCGGCGTTGATTTTATCGACGATCTTCTGCTCGGCGGGAGTCAGGGGCAGGACAGGATCGATGGAGGGAGCGGCTTTCATGGGAACGGTGGAGCTACGGCGCGATTATGCCGCCACCCATGACCGTGTCGAGATTTTTTTAACCCATTTACCGGGCGGGCAAAATGGAGTCAGGCGAGAAGTCCCGACAGAACGCCTGGGAATAAAGCCCGCGGCCGAGCAGTCGCCCGATACGCCGAGGCTGAGCTACGCATGGGAGCAAAAATC
>CAXTRS010000343.1:5204-5422 GCA_964246635.1 uncultured Chthoniobacterales bacterium
CGGGGCGAGGGGGGTGACGGAGGGCGACGGCACGCACGGCACCACGATTAAAACACGCCCCCGGGCGAGGGGTGTGACTCGGGCGAGACGCCCGCGCCGGCAGGCGGGACGCCCGCCCTGTTCCCCTCGTTCCCAAGCTCCGGCTTGGGAATGCTCTTGTCCGCAAAGCTCCGCTTTGGCGGCGTAGCGCGATGCGGCGGTAGGTCCGAGGCTGGAGC
>CAXTRS010000344.1:0-5409 GCA_964246635.1 uncultured Chthoniobacterales bacterium
GCGGCGGGACGACCTACGGCTGGGGCGGCGCGCACATCGACATCTCCGTGGGCCGAGATTCCACGACGGCCGACCTCGACGACGACTGGATCATGACGCACGAAATGGTCCACCTCGGCTTTCCCTCCGTCGCCCGCCGGCACCATTGGATCGAGGAGGGACTTGCCACGTATGTCGAGCCGATCGCCCGCGCACGGGTCGGCCAGCTTTCCGCCGAAACGATCTGGCGCGACATGCTCAACGGCATGCCAAAGGGGTTGCCGGAAGCCAACGACCGCGGGCTGGATTTCACGCCGACCTGGGGCCGCACGTATTGGGGTGGCGCGCTGTTTTGCCTGACCGCCGACGTGGAAATCCGCCGGCGCACCGGGAACGCGAAAGGTCTCGAACACGCGCTGCGCGCCATCGTCGCCCCGGGCGGCAACATCGAAGCCGATTCCGAACTGCGCCGCGCGCTGGACATCGGCGACCGCGCGACCGGCGTGCCGGTGCTCGCGGAGCTTTACGAGGCGTGGCGGGACAAACCGGTGTCACCGGATCTTCCGGCGTTTTGGCGGCAGCTTGGCGTTGCCCGCAGCGGAGGCGGCGGTGGCGTGCGTTTTGACGCCGCGGCGCCGCTGGCCACGGTGCGCGAGCGCATCACGTCGGGACGCTGATGACCGCGCCGAGGTTTCCGCGCAAACCACGGTGCGCGCGACTTGGAGGAAACGCTCCAGCGCCGGCGTGCGGTTGTCGCGCCGCCACGCCACGCAAAGCTGGTAGCGCGGCACGGAATCGTCCAGCGGCACAAACGCCACGCCCGGCGTCGCGAGCCGGCCGAGTTGCGCCGGGAAAATCGCCACGCCGAAGCCGGCGGCCACGTAGTTGAGCGACGACGGCGAGCGGTCGGCCTCGAGCGCGACACGCGGCTCGAAGCCGGCTTTCTGGCAGAGCGCGATGAGCCACGGGCGCGTTCGCGCGCTCGGTGAAAATGAATTTTTCTTTCGCCAAATCCGCGAGCGCCAGTTCCTTCCGCCGCGCGAGCGGGTGATCGAGCGGCAACGCGACGACGAGCCGCTCCTCGGTCATCACGGCGACTTCGAGCTCGTCGTGCGGCTCGGGCAGATCGAGGCCGATGATGCCGAGGTCGAGCCGGCGACCGAGCAGCGCGTCGATCTGCCGCACCGGGGTCAGCTCGGCGAGCGCGATTTCCACGTCGGGCACCGCGCGGCGAAAGAGACGCAGCACGTTCGGCAGCCATTCGTAGGAAAGCTGCGCGGAGAAGCCGATGGACAGCCGGCCGGTTTCGCCGCGCGCCGCCCGGCCCGCGGCGCGCGCGGCTTCGTCGGCCTGACTCAAAACACGGCGGGCGTGTTCGAGAAAAACCGCGCCGGCTGCGGTGAGCGCGACATGATGCCGGCTGCGCTCGAGCAACGGCGCGCCGAGTTCGTCCTCAAGCTGGCGCACCTGCGCGCTGAGCGCCGGTTGTGCGACGTGCAGCCGCACCGCGGCGCGACGGAAGTTCAACTCCTCGGCGACGGCGACGAAGTAACGCAGGTGACGTAATTCCATGAGTTCGTGCTCGCCCGAGAACGGGCGCTTCTGGTTGATCGCCGTAGCTTATCACGAAGAGAACAACAAAGTCATTCCGTTCTCACGGAAACGACCGATGTTTGGGGCATCCAACCAAGGATACTTATGAAAAACCAAGACTTACAGGTGTCCAACGACACCGCTTATTTTCCCGCGTCGGCCGCGTATCTGCGCCCGCGCTACCCGGTCGATCCGCAGCTTTCCGAGCCGTTGGCTGAAGCGCTCGGCCAGGCGTATGCGAGCACTGCGCTCGTGTCGCTGCGGATTCTGCTCGTGAGCTTTTCGCTGTTCATCACCGCGGCCGCGGTCTCCCGCAGCCCGCTGCTGAATCACTCGACCAACAGCCGCCACCAAGCGCAGCAAGAAGAAGTTGTCGCACCACCCGCCGCTCTCGCCGTGCAAGTGCCGGTGACAACGGAGAGCTAAGAGTGTAAACAGGCAGGGACGCACCTCCGGAGCGTCCCTGCCTTTATGTCGCCGCAAGAAGAGATCATTGAGGCAAAGATCCGCGAAGCGCTCGCACGCGGAGAAGACGCGAATCTTCCCGGCAAAGGCAAGCCCATCGATCTCGACGGGTATTTCGCCACGCCGGAACATTTGCGCATGGCGTTCTCCGTGTTGCGGAGCGCGGACGTGGTGCCCGAAGAGCTCGAGATTCTCAAAGAAATCCACCGGCTGAAATCGCTGGAAGAAGCGTCGAGCGACGAGGCGGAGAAGTTGCGCTTGCGGCTAAAAATTTCCGACCTTCATGCCGTCTATGACATGAAGATGCAGCGCTACACGAAAGGCGGCGCGCTGTAGCGGCGGTCTATGACCGCCCCTTCCGTCTGTGCGTGTTTTTTATTCAAAATCGGGCGGTCATAGACCGCCGCTACAGCGCGGCCCAGACGCGGTGCACGTCGTCGTGATCGTCGAGCGCTTGCAGGAATTCGCCGACCTCGGCGCGTTGTGCGTCTGACAATGCCGGCAACGTTTTCGCCACGTAGCCGATCTCGCTCGTGACCACCGTCCAGCCGTTGTCCGCCAGCCAGCGCGACACCGCGTGGACCGCGGGCCGATCCGTGAGCATCCGCGCGCCGGCGTGGCCTGCGGGCACGTCATCGTTTTGCTCGTGCGTGAGCGGCTCGACTTCGTTCGCGCCGGCTTCGATGGCGGCGGCTTCACTGTCCGCGCTGGGGTCGGCGTGGTGCGCCTCGACGATGCCGGTGTGGTCGAAGAGGAACTTGTTGCTGCCGGCCGCGCCGAGCTGCCCGCGTTTGAACAAGACGCGGATTTCCGGCGCCGTGCGGTTCTGGTTGTCGGTGAGCACCTCCACAATGACCGGCACTTTGTGCGGCGCGTAGCCTTCGAAGACGACGTGGTCGAGCACGAGTTTTTCGTCGCCGACGCCGGCGCCTTTTTTCGTCGCCCGGTCGATCACGTCGCGCGTCACGCTCGCCTTGCGCGCCTTGTCCACCGCCGCGGCCAGGCGCGCGTTGCCCTCCGGGTCCGGCCCGCCCATTTTCGCGGCGACCATGATTTCCTTCACGAGCTTGCCGACGACCTGACCTTTCTTCAGGTTGGCAACTTCGCGCTTCGCTTGCAGCCACTGGCGTCCCATAATGGGAAAGCTGTAGCGGCGAACCGCGCGGGGTTCAACGGGAATGCGTGGCGCGCCGCGACGGGAACAAATCGGCCCGTCGGCCGTCTTAGCAGGGATCGCGCATCCCGCTCCCGATGAACCATTCCAACAAATCCCTCATCACTCCGAGGCGTCCGTTCGCGCTGCTCCTTGTCTGCGCCGTGGCGTTGGTCGTCGCGTTGCCGACGCTCGCCCGGGCCAGTTTTCACCTGATGCAGATTGAGCGCGTGATCGGCGGCGTCAACGGCGACACCACCGCGCAGGCGATCCAACTGCGCATGCGCGCCGACAACCAGAATTTCCTGCACAGCGACTCCGGCGGCACGCAGGGGCCGGCGCGGCTCCTCGCCTTCGACGCGGCCGGCGGCAACCCGGTCACCCTGCTGGTCTTCCCGACCGACGTGGCCAGGGGCCGCAAGGGCGACCGCGTGCTCGTGGCCAGCGCCAACTTCTCGAAATACACGTCGCCGCTCATCCAGCCGGACTTCATCATGACGAACCTCATTCCCGCCAGCTATCTGGCGGCGGGGCGGCTCGTGTATGCCGACGGCTCCGGGAACGTGCTCTGGTCCTTTGCCTACGGCGGCAGCGCCTACACCGGGTCCAACACCGGGCTGACGCTCAACGATGCCGACGGCAACTTCGGTCCCCCGTTCAGTGGCCCGCTGCCCAGCCGCTTCACCGTATCGACGCGTTTCCGCGGCAACGACACCGACCCCAGCGTAAGCAACGCGACAGACTACCGGCTCACCGATGAATCCGCCGAGGTGAAAAACAACCGCAAGGACGAAGCGAGGCTCCCGCCGCTGCCCGGTTTCTTCGCCGGCCAGGTCGCGCTCGACAACGATTTCTACTACCTGGGTTTCTTCGGCTACATCAACGAAGACTCCTTCCCGTTCTTCTTCCACACCGACCTCGGCTTCCAGTATTTCTTCGACGCGCAGAACAGCGAACGCGGCGCCTACCTCTACGATTTCGGCGGCTTGGGCTTCAACTACACCTCGCCGTCGCTCTATCCTTATCTGTATAACTTCGACGCGAACAGTTTCTTCTACTACTTCAAGGACACCACGAACCCGCGCGTGTTCTACAACTTCGCCACCGGGCAGTTCGTCTTCAAATAAGGCGGGGGCGAGTTAAACAATTCGCGTTGGCAGCGGCGTTCTCTCCGTCGAGAACCTCGCTGCCATGAAAAGAACCTGCGCGCTCGCTGCCTTCGTCTTCCTCGTCATCACCGCAGGCGCGAGCCGCGCGCAGACGGTGGTTCCGCGGGAAGCCGAAATCGTCAAGGAACTCGAGACTGAACTCGCGCGCCTGGCGGCCGAGGACGAATTCTCCGGCGCCGTGCTGCTTGCCAAAGGGAACGTGCCGATCTTCCGGGCAGCTTATGGTTGGGCGAACCAAGCCGCTGGGATCAAGAACGACGCCGGGACCAGGTTCAACCTCGGTTCCATCAACAAGTCGTTTACCAGCGTCGCCATCGCGCAGCTTGCCCAGGCGGGGAAGCTGAGCTTCACCGACACGGTGGGCAAACACCTGCCGGACTATCCGAACCGCGCGGTGGCCGGGAAAGTCACCCTGCACCATCTGCTCACCCATAGCTCGGGGATGGGCGACTATTTCAACGAGCGCTTTCAGGCTCGCCGCGGCAGCTTGAAAACGCTCGCTGACCTGCTGCCCTTGTTCCAAGACGACCCGCTCGCCTTCGAGCCGGGCGAGAAGATGCGCTACAGCAACGCCGGCTACGTCGTGCTCGGACTGATTATCGAAAAGCTCACCGGCCAGAGCTACTACGACTACGTGAAAGCGCACATCTTCAAACCGGCCGGCATGGCGAACACCGACTCCTTCGAGCGGGATGGCTCGGCGCCAAAACTGGCGACGGGCTATACCAGAACCGGGCCGGATGGTTCGCGCTTATCTGCGGGTTCCCGCGAGAGCAACGAAGCGACCTTGCCGGCCAGGGGCAGTTCCGCGGGCGGCGGGTATTCGACGGTGGATGATTTGCTCAAGTTCACCGCCGCGTTGCTGGGGCACCGCTTGCTTAACCAGGAATACACGGAGGCTGTTTTCACCGCCGGCGCATCGCTCCATTCTCCAGACGCCAAGCCGGGCGGCGGGGGCGGCTATGGATTCATGGTCGGCCGCATGCCAAACGGCGGCCGCGTGCTGGGCAACGGCGGCGGAGGCGCCGGGGTAAACGCCATGTTCAAGAC
>CAXTRS010000345.1:0-5406 GCA_964246635.1 uncultured Chthoniobacterales bacterium
ATTTTGCGCCGGGTGCATTTCAACGCCGCGCACCGGCTCGACAACCCGGCGCAAAATGCGGCGTGGAACCAGAGCACCTACGGCCAGTGCAACAACCCGCTCTGGCACGGACACAACTACGTGCTCGAGGTTTCCGTGCGCGGGACGCCCGATCCAAAAACGGGTTACGTCGTCGATCTTGGCGCGCTGAAATCGGTGCTGGAAGAAACCATTGTCGCCCGTTGCGACCATCGCAATCTAAACCTTGAAGTCGATTTCCTGCGCGACGTGATTCCTACGACCGAAAATCTCGTCGTCGCGTTTTGGAACGAGATCGCCCCGCGGCTGCCGGCCGGGAAATTGCACCGCGTGCGGCTTTACGAAACCGAACGCAATTTCGCCGATTACTTCGGGCCGGGAATCGGAGCCGATGGCGCACTTTAATCCGCGCAGAGCAACGCCTTTCTTTTTCCCTCTTTTGCCTTTTCTGCATGAAGCAGCAGCCTTCCCCGTCCCAACTCGCGTATGCCCGCCCGAAGCGCGCTGGCGCCACGGCCGATCCCGCCACGCCCAGCCCGCGCAAATTGCGCCGGCACTACGATGCGAACTTCGCGCTCACGCCTGATTATCAGGCTTCGCTGCCCGACTTGATGCGCGGCGAAAACGACGACAAACGGCGCGCGCCCGTGCTCATTCAACAGGTCGGCATTTCCGGTTTTCGGCTCCCTCTGCGGTTCGCCGCTGACGCGCCCGCGGAGGGAGGAAAAGCGGTCGCGGGAAAAAATGGCCGCGGCCGAAAAAAGAGCGGCCCCGGAGGCGGATCAGCCGTCCTCACGCTCGAAACGCGCGTCAGCGGCACCGTCACGCTGCCGGCCGGGCTGCGCGCGATCAACATGTCGCGCATCATCCGCACTTTTTACGAGTTTGAGGATGCGTCGTTCACCATTGACACGCTGCCGAAAATCCTGATCCGGATCCGGGAAACCGTGGGCGGCCCGGCGGCGCGCCTGCGGCTCGACTTTACGTTTCCCCTGCTCCAGCGAAGCCTGCGCAGCGGGCTGGCCGGCTACCAGTATTACGACGCCGGTTACGAGGCCGAATCGCGTGGGAAAGCCGTGCGCCGCTGGCTGCGTTTTGATTTCGTTTATTCCTCGGCGTGCCCGTGTTCCTCGGAACTCTCCGAGCACGCGCGCGCGGAGCGCGGCATCTACGCGATCCCGCACTCGCAACGCAGCCGCGCGCGCGTCTGGGTTGAGGTCGCGCGGAATGCGACGCTCGGTGTCGAAGACCTCCAGGCCGCCTGCCTGCGCGCGCTGCAAACCGAGACGCAAGTGATGGTGCGCCGGCCGGATGAACAGGCCTTCGCGGAGATGAACGGCGCGCACGTGAAATTCGTCGAGGACGCCGCGCGCATGCTCTACCGCGAGCTGGCCGCGGACGCGCGGATCGCGGATTTTCAGATCGCCTGCTCGCATCTGGAATCGCTGCACTCGCACGACGCCGTGGCGGTGATTTGCAAGGGCGTCAAAGGCGGGTTCCGAGGCGAGTTCACGGAATTCGCGGCACTGGCGGGTTAATCCCGGAAATTATCGTCGCCGTGGCTCGTCGCGTTCGTTCGTCGTCGTCATCGCCGGTCGTTCTCGTTACCGGCGCGTCCCAAGGCATCGGCGCGGCCATTGCTGAAACGTTTGCGCGCGAGGTGAAGGGCTGCCGGCTGGCCTTGGTGGCGCGGAACGCGAAAAACCTGGAGCGCGTCACCGGCCGTTGCGCGAAGGCCGGCGCAGCGACTGCGGAGACTTTCGCCTGCGATGTTGGCGACGTGGCGGCTGTCGAAGCGATGGCAGAGTCTGTGCGCGCGCGTTTCCGCGCAGTGGACGTGCTGATTAACAACGCCGGTCAGTTCATGCCCGATTCTTTGTTGAGTATGACGCCGGAAAGCTGGGACGCGATTATCGCCGCGAACCTGCGCAGTGTTTTTCTAGTCACACGCGCCTTCGCACCGGCGATGGTCGAGCGTGGGCACGGCGACATTTTCATCATGGCTTCGGTCGCCGGCATCCGCGCGTTTCCGGCGGGCGGCGCATATGTTGCGGCAAAGCACGGCGTGCTCGGCTTGGCACGTGCATTTCGGGAGGAACTCAAACCGGGTGGTGTGCGCGTCACCGCCGTGCTGCCCGGCGCGACGGTGTCCCCATCTTGGGAAGGCAGCGGCGTGCCCGCGGAACGCATGATGCCCGCTGCCGACGTGGCGCGTGCGTTTCTCGATGCCTACCGCTTGAGCCGGCGCACCGTCGTCGAGGAAATCGTGCTGCGGCCGCAGCTCGGCGACGTGTGAGCGCTCCTTTCAGGACTCGCGGCGACGCTGCTCCAGGCGCTCTCGCACGCTGCGCTTGATGAGGAATCTTTGCAGCCGGCCCATGACCAAAAAGATGACCAAGATCGGCACCATCGCCGGGAAGAAAAGTTTGACATACATATCGGCGCGCCCGGTGAAGTGACCGGTCAGTTCGATGATCTTCGGGCCGGCGAGAACGAGCCACAAAAGCAGCAGCACGAGCAGGACTCCCCAAAACAGCAGATGTCTGCGCGAGGCCAGCGCGACGCCCAGGCGTTCGTGCTCGGGCAGCGCTTCCAATTCAGGAAACCGCTTCAGCCACGCCGCCCGGCCGGGGTCGATTTTCGGATTCCGCATGTGGCCCAGTCTCGGGCTTCCTTCCGACTCACAGTAGCCGATGGCTTTTCGCCCAGTTCTCGAAGCCGGTCTCGAGCTGCTCGAAGGAATCGATCACGAACAGCACCGGCTGCATGTGCCAGATGTCGTATTCCTGCTGCGCGACTTTTTCCGGGATGAACGGCCGCTTCTCGACCGCATCCGTCAGGCTGTGCTGCACCTCACCGTAGGATGACGTGATGCCATTGCCGTAAATGCGCATACCCTGCGGCGTATCGATCAGTCCGAATTCGACGGTGAACCAGTAGATACGCACGAGTCCGAGTCGCACGTCACCAACGGCGTTTTCGCTCGCCGCAGCCTCGCCGATTTTCTGGAAAAAATTCGCGAACTGATCGTGCACGATCATCGGCGTGTGGCCGAAGACGTCATGGAACAAATCGGGCGCCGGTGTGTAGTCCAGCTCTTGACGCGGCCGCACGTAATCGGTGGCCGGGAAAACGCGGCGCGCGAGACGCTCGAAGAAATCTTTCTCGTGCAGGAGCCCCGGCGAGCGGGTGAGCTTCCAGTTCGTCGCCTTTTCTAACACCGCGCTTACGTCGCGCAACGCGGGAACACGATCCTCGGGCAAGCGCAGCATTCCCAACCCGTCAATGTATTCCTGACACGCGCGGCCAGGGATCAGCTCGCGCTGGCGGGCGTAGAGCGTTTTCCAGATGTCGTGCTCGTCTGCCGAATAATTCGGATACGGAATTTCCGAGCCTTCGGGAATCGGCCCGTCGAGGGCGATAGGCACGCAGCGCGGATCTTCGTGCGTGGCGGCTTCGGAAACGGTTTCAGTGGGAGCGGTGGCGTTCATGGGAGGGGGTAAAGATGAAGTGGCGGCAACAACGCGGACGGCGCGAGCGATGTCAAATCGCCTCACAGAATCTTCCCAAGCAAAAACGCCAGCAGTTCCAAAATCTTGATCCGCTCCTGCTGCATGCTGTCGCGATGCCGCAGCGTGACGGTGTCTTTCAACTCGTCGCCGCGCTCGCCGAGCGTCTCGAAATCGACGGTAACACCGAACGGCGTGCCCGCTTCATCCTGCCGCCGATAGCGCCGGCCGATGGCGCCGGTTTCGTCGTAGAAAACATTCATGTGCGGACGCAGGAGCGCCACGATCTCGCGCGCTTTTTCCACGAGCTGCGGCTGGTTTTTCAACAGCGGAAACACGCCGCACTTGATCGGTGCCATGCGCGGGTGAAAGCGCAAAACCGTGCGCGTCTCGCTCTTGCCTTTTTCGTCCGTCAACGTCTCCTCGTCGAACGCCTCGCAGAGCAGCGCGAGCACGGTGCGATCCACGCCGGCGCTCGGCTCGACGACGTGCGGGATAAACTTCTCCTTCGATTCCTCATCGAAATAATCGAGCGGCTTGCCGCTGAACTCCTGGTGCTGCTTGAGGTCGTAATCCGTGCGATACGCCACGCCTTCGAGTTCCTGCGTGCCGAAAGGAAATTCGTATTCGATATCATAAGTGCCTTTCGAATAATGCGCCCGCTCCTCGGCGGGCACGTCGAGCACTTTGAGCTTCGCGCGCGGGATGCCGATGTCTTCGTAGAACTTGAGCCGTTCTTCGAGCCAGTAGCTCAACAGTTTCATCCCCTGATCGGGCCGGCAGAAATATTCGAGTTCCATCTGCTCGAATTCGCGCGAGCGAAACGTGTAGTTGCGCGGGTTGATCTCGTTGCGAAATGCCTTGCCGATTTGTGCGATGCCGAAGGGCAATTTCTTGCGCGAGGTATCGAGCACGTTACGGAAGTTGACGAAGATGCCCTGCGCGGTTTCCGGTCGCAGATAAACAATGTTGTCGTCGCTCTCGATCGGGCCCGCATGGGTCTTGAACATGAGGTTGAACGCCCGCGGCGGCGTCAACTGCGCACCATTTTCAGGATTGAACCCCTTCGTATTTTCAATGGCATCTGTATGTTCGTCGAATAGAACTGGGAGCACTACGCCACGAGAACGATAGTAGTCTTCAGCCGTTTTTCGCACCTTCGCTTCCGATTCTCCTTCTTTCATTAAAACGCTGAACTCATCGCCGCAGACCCTACGATTCTGCACGGCGTAACCTTCATAAAATCCTTGTGCGTTTGGATCTTCGTTGAAGTGAGATTCCTGCACGAGTCTCGTCGCCAACGTGTGGAAAAACTCTTCAATCGATTTTGGACTTCGAGTCGGCACGGGGATGTTGAACCCACGTTGTTCACTTACAATGAGCCCAACTCTTACCGCATCGTTCAGCGTCAGTGGATTCGAGCCTAACGATGTTCCTTCAGCCAAGTAGCAAAGTGCCTCAAAGGCTTCAATCGACGGTGTGGCATCACGTGCACCTCTATAGGAAAAAACTACCCCTTTTTGCATCGGGACCTGATCTGCGCGGAACCGCTGTTTCGTCAGCAAACAATCTACCATTGGATCACTGAAAGTATCCACGTGCCCACTGGCTTTCCAAACGGCGCGGTTCATCAGAATCGCAGCGTCAAGGCCGACGATGTCGTCGCGCTCGCGCGTCATCCGCCGCCACCAGAATTCTTTCAGATTGCGCTTCAGTTCGGTGCCGAGCGGACCGTAATCCCAGCAGCCGTTCAGTCCGCCGTAAATTTCGCTTGATTGGAAAATGAAGCCGCGCCGCTTGCACAAGCTGACGATTTTTTCCATCCGCTCGGCGTTCGTGGTTTTTGTGCTGGAGTCTGAGGTGGCCATAACAAAGAAAC
>CAXTRS010000346.1:0-5391 GCA_964246635.1 uncultured Chthoniobacterales bacterium
AGGCCGGCTTTACCACGATGGAAGCGACCGAGACCGCGCAGGCCGGCTGGGCGCTCGACGCGGGCGCGCCCCTTTTCGGCCAGCAATTCTTCGCGCGCATGCGGCTCGGAGAGTTTTCGAAACTTGGCGTCGCGCGGATCGCCAGCCAGCCGGAGCCGGAGCTGGAGCCGTTCGCCGCGGGCGCGCACCGGTTCACCGTGTTCTTTCCCGCCGATCCGGCGCGAGTCGAGGAAACGCGCGCGCGGGTGCGCAAGATCGTCGAGGCCGAAAAACCGGCGCACACGGAGGCGGAATTCTACGCGGTGCTGCCGGGGCTGCGGGTCGGCATCCAGTCGTCTCTCGGAGTGAATACACTCCTGGGCGAATACGGCCCGGCGCTGCTCGGCGAGGCCGGCGCGCTGGACGAGATCGTCCTCGCCCGCACGCCAGAAGAACAAACTTACGAAACCCTGGGCACCGCCGCGACCCCGCGGCTCGGCCTTCACACCAAACTGCAATGACTGACGCTCCTACTACCCCCCACGAAACCGGCGAGGACCCGTGCCAAAACTGCGGCTACAACTCGAAGGCTCCCTGGCGCAACGGCTACTTCACGGGCAAGATGCTCACCAAGCGCGATTTTCGCGCCGAGCAGCGCTACTTTTTGGAGCTCGCGCGTCGCCACGACGCCCATCTCCACGGCTGGGGCATCGTCTGCGGGCTCGACGTGCGGGCGCATCCGATCTGCCCGCGCGAGCGCGTGATCGTCGGTCCCGGCCTCGCCATCGACGCGCCCGGGCGGGAGATCAACGTCCCCCATGACACGGAGGTGGACATCCCGGATCAGCTGGTGAAAGCCGCCCTGGAGAAAAACGCCGCTGCGGACCGTCAGGGTAAAACGGACCCCGTGCCCGGCGGGCAGCATTGCCCCGAGCCCATCCGGCTTTACCTGTGCCTCCGCTACCAGGAGTGCAAAGAGGAATGGACCAACGCGCCTTTCGAGGAATGCGGGTGCGGCCCGCAGCCGGCTCAGATTTTCGACGGCTTTTGCCTGGAGCTCACGGAGGGAAAACCGGCGTCGTTCACGGAGGCCGAGGTGCTGTGCGGCGGCGAGCGGCCGCAAGACTGCGGAGCGTTTCTCCATTCACCCCGGCACTGCCATCTCCCGCCTTGCGACCACTGCATCCCGCTCGCCGTCCTCACTGGCTGGCCCAGCGATGGATGGGTGCGGGAGTGGGAGATCGACGGCTCGATGCGCGTCGGCCTGCCGAGCACCGCCGCCCTCGCGCAGGCGGTGCGCTGCCTGACCCGCCGACCACGGACGCGGATCACGAATTTCAATTGGGAACACAACGATCGGATCGAACTGCAACGTTTCATCGAGCGCTACGTCAGCGATAAATGCCAGCGGCGCGGCTTCGACGTGGACTTCAGTTGTCCGCTGCATCCGGGCACCGTCCGCGACGGTGAAAGAAATCCGCTGATTTTTCAGGCGACTTTTCTCTTCCACGAGGCCGGCGCGATCCGCCCGGAGATCGCGCCGGCGACACTCATTCGGCGCGACGACACGCGGCTGCGGCTCGAGCTCGACCCGACGTTCGGCCACAAATTGCACGGCTGCCACTTCGACGTCCCGCTGCACTTGCCGTGCAATTTCCTCCTCGATCAGCACGGCTGCCCCGTGGACGGCAATCTCCTCGCGCACCTGCGCGAAGGGAAGTTCACCGTGCCGCACGAAACCGGCGACGGCGTGGCCGGCGGACTTTTCGAATCCTGGATTCGCGTGCATCGCCACTAACCGGAGCCCTCACCACTATGTATCACCACGAAACTCATCCTCACAAAACCTCGCGCAAGCCGTGCGGCTGCAAGCCCGAGAAACGCTGTAACTGCGAGTGCGAGCCGGCCCCGTGCTGCGACGACGCCACGCCGCCGTATCGGGAGGATTGCTGCGAGCTGCACTGCTTCGAGCGTCCGAATTTTTTCCAAGGCCAGCTTCTCACTGCCGACGACCTCGCGGCGGCGCAACGCTACGCCATCGAGAAAAACAAACTCCACAATCGCACGCTGCACGGCTCCGGTGTCGTCTGCGGCCTGCGCCTCGCCTGCGAGCCGGGCTCGCGGGTCTGCATCCGCATCGGCGAGGGCTACGCGCTCGACGACTGCGGGCATGACATCGTCGTCTGCGCACCCGATTGCTTCGACGTGATCGCGGCGCTGCGCGACCAATGCCGGTCCGAGCCCGGTTGCCCGCCGCGCTGGAAAAAGCCGGATGCGTGCTCGGACAAGGAAATCTGCTACCAGGTCGCCATCTGCTACCGCGAGCAGCAGAAATGTTTCGCATCCCCGGCGGCCCCGGGCGGCTGCGACGGGGGACAGCGCGACCAGCGGGCGACGCGGATCAACGAGACGCACGTCATCCGGCTGCTCGCCGCGGAGGAGCGCCCGCACCGCAAAACGCTCGCCGAGCGCTGGAGGGAGCTGGGGGAAAAAGGCGCGAAGCCGTTGGTGAGCGGAGCATTGCGGCGAGCCTTGAACATTTACGCGGCGACCATCAGGAAGATCATCAATCAAGAGCCCGAGCGCGACTTGGCCGAGTATGAGCGGACGTTCGCCGCCCTGAAACGGAGCTTTCTCCAAGACGCCGAACAGCACCCGCGTCTTCTCCGTTGCGGATTAAAGGAAGACCTTTCTGCTGTCCGGGTGGCCGATCCGACCGACGTCGAATATGCCACGCGGATGAAAACGGCGCTCTTGGAACTGCTCAGCCTGATCTGGAATGCGATTTACTCCGCGGAGCTGGACGACCTGGTTTTCGAGTGCGTTGAGCCGTGGTGCGCGGACTGCGTCATCCTCGGCACGGTGGTCGTGAAAAACGGCGCCGTCATCAGCGTGTGCAATTGCCCGCGCGATTACGTCATCACCGCGGCCAACGCGCTGCAGGTCGCCGCGTATCATCTATACGCCGGAAATGCCTGCGTCTCGACCTCCGCGGCGAATAACGATCTGGAACAGGTCTGCTGCCGCACCTGGCAGGTGAAGGAGGACAATTACGAAGGAATCTTCTTCGGCTTGGACGATCCGCAGCAGCCAACGCCGGCCCCCTCTCCGGCGGACCCAACTGCTCCGTCCACCACTCCGCCTCCGCCGGTCACTACTCCCGGCGCTGAAGCTCCAGCGACCGCTCCGTCAGCACCCGCAACGCCGTCGAAGCCCATGCAGAAGCCGGGTGTCCGTCGTCCGCGCCACCCAGCGCCCGCCGCGGATCTCGCGGACATTCTCGAGAAAACCAGCGACCGGTTCGCCAGCTCCGCCACTCCCGGCGTGCTCGATCCGATCACTGATCTCGTCGCCGGTTTGCGCGAGGTAATGGCTGCGACTTCGCCGGCGCCGGCTGTGGGGCAACTGCCGAACGTCGGCAAGGAAAAGTCCCCCGGGGAAAAAGCCGCCCCCGTAAAAGCCGCCGCCAAGAAAGGACCCGGCAAATGAGCGAAGAAATCCTGCGGCCCCGCTATTTCGAGGGCCAAAAGCTCAGCCCGGACGACCTGACGACGGAGCAGGAATACCATGTCGAGGCACGCCGACGGCTGAATCGTCTGCTCTTCCTGCCGGGCATCGACGAAGGCTTGCAAATCGTCGTTTTGGACGGCGCGGCCTACGTCGCTCCAGGTGCCGCCGTTGATCGGCTGGGCCGCGAGCTTTCCCTCGATCAAGCCGTGGCGCTCGACGCCGATTTCTTGCGCGATAACCCTGAACCGGTGAGCGATGGGACGTCTTGGTATGTCTTCCTCCGCTACTCCGAGACGCCCGCGAGCCGCAGCGAAGGCAGGCCGGGCGGACAGGTGACCCGGATTCGTGAAGGCGCGGAGGTCGTCCTTTCCCAAACCCCGCCTCCTGCCAGCCCGAGCGAAGGCGATGCCGAGCAGGGGGTCGTCCTCGGGCAATTGCGCGTGGACAGCCGGATGGCGGGAACGATTTCCAATGTTAACGGCGACGTGCGCCGCTTCGTCGGTGCGCGACTGCAGCGCTTGCAGACGCCGGCCCGACCCATTTCCAACGAAGCGAAGGACGTGACCGATCTCGCCGAAAAGCAGGAGCCCGCCTTCATCGAAATCGTCTCGCCGATGCAGGCGCAAAGTTCTGCGGTTTTCGCGGAGACGCTGACGGTGCAGGGGGAGACTTTGCTCGCCAAGAAGGTGGCCGCGAACATGAACGTCGCTGTCGCGGGAGTCACCGAGTTGGGCCATTCCTTTCCGATCAATCTGGAGGAAGTGGAACCGGCACTTGAAGACCCCAAAGCAAAACTGACGTTCGGCGATGACCCGGGAGATTTGCGCGTGAACAAGGACGCGTTCTTCAACGGCAAAGTCTATGTGCGGGTCAAGAAGACGGACGATAAGAACGAGCAGGAGTTCCGGTGGAGAGAGTTGCAACAACTGATCGACCTCCGGTTCACCAAGATTTTCGACAATACGCTGCTGGTGAAAGTGAAGGATGAAGTGAAACAGCAACTTCCGAAGCTCCTTCCCGAGGCGGTGACCAGGGAAGACGTCCTTGATCTCACGGCTGCCAGCCCGACCAAACAAAGCGGAGATAAGACGATCGATCTGCCGGTCACCCCGGCGTCAGTGGATAGGGTTGAAATCCAGATCGCTCTCTGCGGAGTCGATCTCGTTACCGGTGTCACCCCGGATCTGTACAAACTCAGCGCAGCGACAACTTCACCGGCAGTCAATGGAACCCCCAATTGGCAGGCGAAGATCACGTGGACGGCAACAGAGCAGGGCGGCCCCAAGCGCTCTGTGGATAATTTTTTCTATTCTTACACGGCGTTCTGCTTCCCCAAAACTACATGAGCCTGACCATCGAGCGGTTCACTGCGCGCTGCCGCGTCTCGCCGCGGACGCGGCTCGGCCGGGGAGACATCGAGCGCGTGGTGCAGAGCAACGCTTTCGCTCGGGCGCTGGGCGGGAGCTTGACGGACAGCAGCGCGGTCGTGCGCATTCCGCGGTTGCGCATGGAGCTGACCTTTTCGCCCGGGGAATTCGACACGCACGCGCTGGCGGAACGCTGGGCGCGCGCGCTCGCAGAGGCGTTGCGCCGCGCGCTGGCGGGCGAACGCGGCAGCAGCGTGTTGCGCGCGGCGAATCGGGCGGAATGGATTGGCCATTATCTGCTGCACGTGCGCGCCGGGACCGCGCACGGGCGCTGGGAATTCGCGGAATTCGGCGCGGAGAGTCCGTTGGATTCCAGTGAAACCTGCCTCGCCGCGCTCGAGCGCGAACCGCCGCTCGCCACCGCCGCGCTGGAGTGGATCGCGGCCCAAGATCGGCTCGCCTCGTGGCTGGAAGGCTGGAGCGAGCCCGCGCTCGCGCGACTTTGCGCGCTGCTCAGCGCCGGTCAGGCGGAGCG
>CAXTRS010000347.1:0-5390 GCA_964246635.1 uncultured Chthoniobacterales bacterium
GCTATCACCGCGGGCGCGAGATCGTGCGCCGCCGCGCGGCGGGCGCGGGCGGCGCGAAGGGCTTCGACTTTTTTGTCCATGTCGGCCGGCGCGCTACCGCGGCCGCGTGGGCGCTGGAACACGGGCCACTCGCTCTGCGGCAGTTCCAAGGCGCGCGTGACGCTTTCCTGGAAGCGCCGCAGCCGCGGGCCGTTGAGGTGCCGATACACAGGCGGGTCGCCCGAGACGTCGATGGCGCGCGTGGCGGAGAGCAGTTCTTCGTTGCGCAGAATGTGAAAGGCCGGCCGGTCGGCGGCGCAGGCTTCTTCGTCGCGCCAGCGCCAAAGCTCGCGCAGGATCGCCGCGGTGCGCCCGCGAAACACGCCGCTGCCCTGGATGCGCCAGGCGTCCTCGGTGTCGCGCTCGCGGTCGGTGGCGGCGATTTCCATGGCGCGCGCGCAGCTTTGCTGAAACCAATCCCAGCGCACCAGCTCGCGCAGGCGCGCTTCGAGCCGGTCGGCGATGCCGAGCAGGTAGCGGGTGTCGTTGCGCGCGTAGGAGGCCATTGTCGTGGTGAGCGGACGCTTGGCCCAATTCGCTTTTTGCGAGCCTTTGACCAGCTCGACGCCGAACTCGGCTTTCACGAGCGCGGCGTAGGAAAATTCGCGCCGGCCGCAGAGGCGCGCGGCGAGCATGGTGTCGAACACCGCGTCGGCCGTGAAACCGCCGGCGCGGCGCAGGAGCCGCAAGTCGTAGTCGGCGCCGTGCAGCACGATGAGCTTGCCGCGGAGCGCTTCGTAAAACGGCGCGAGCGAAAGGTCGCCCACCAGCGGGTCGAGGAGTTCCTGCGAATCGTCCGGCAGGCCGACCTGAATGAGACAGAGTTTTTCGCGGTAGGCGTGCAGGCTGTCCGCTTCGGTATCGAGCGCGACGCGCGCATGCGGAGCGAGCCGGGGCAGGAAATCGACGAGTTCTTCCGGCGTGTCGATGAGCGCGGTGTCGGCGACTGCCGCGGAGGAATCCTCGCGTCCGGATGAAGACGTTGCGTGCGGACGGCGGCGGCGCGACGGGCGTGGGTGTCGTGACGCGCCATCGGCGGCGGCATGGCGCGGATGCGCAGATGATCCACGACTGTGGTGTTGCTGCGCCGTCGACCGTGTGTGCGGTTTTCCGCCGGACTTTGCTGAAGACCGTCCGCTGCCCGTCGGTGCCGCCGCCTTTTTGTGCGCGCCGTCGTGTTTGCCGTCGTGCGTGGCAGCCGCAGCGGTTTTCGTTTTCCGGTTTTTTCCGCGCACCTTGTCGAGCGCGGAGGCGACCCAGCGTTGAATCAGTTTTTTCAAATCGGTCTTTGCTTCCCTAAAATTTCACGCCTGCAAGCAACA
This sequence comes from uncultured Chthoniobacterales bacterium, assembly GCA_964246635.1. Taxonomy (GTDB): domain Bacteria; phylum Verrucomicrobiota; class Verrucomicrobiia; order Chthoniobacterales; family SZAS-18; genus JAFAXH01. The sequence goes on from CAXTRS010000347.1 coordinate 1,362, forward strand.
GCTCGGTATTCGTTTTCGTCGCCTTGATGTGGTCGAGCAACACTTCCATGCCTTCGAGCGGCGGCAGCTCGGCGAGCTTCCGGCGCAGGAGATGGACACGCGCCAGCTCGTCGGGATGATAGAGCAAATCGTCGCGCCGCGTGCCCGATTTCATGATGTGAATCGCCGGGTAAATGCGCTTGCCGACCAACTCGCGGTCGAGGTGCAGCTCCATGTTGCCGGTGCCTTTGAACTCCTCGAAAATCACGTCGTCCATGCGCGAGTTCGTCTCGACCAGCGCGGTCGCCAGCACGGTGAGGCTGCCGCCTTCCTCGGTGTTGCGCGCGCTCGAGAAAAACTTCTTCGGCTTCAGCAGCGCCTTTGCTTCGACGCCGCCGCTCATGATGCGGCCTTTGCTCCCGGCCATCGCGTTGTAGCCGCGCGCCAGGCGCGTGATGGAATCGAGCAGGATGACGACGTGCTTGCCGAGCTCGACGAGCCGCTTCGCGCGTTCGCCAACGAGTTCGGCCACCTGGATGTGCCGCGTCGGCGGCTCGTCGAAGGTCGAAGCGAAAATCTCCGCGTCCACTTCGCGCCGGAAATCGGTGACTTCCTCCGGCCGCTCGTCCACGAGCAACAGGATGAGGTGAATCTCGGGATAGGCCGCGCGGATGGCTTTGGCGATGTCTTTGAGCAGGATCGTTTTGCCGACCCGCGGCGGGGCCACAATCAGCCCGCGCTGGCCGCGGCCCAAGGTCGAGAGCAGATCAATCGCGCGCACCGTCGGCGAGGAGAAGCCGGCGCTTTCGAGCATAATGCGCTCGTTGGGAAACTGCGCGGTGAGCTGGTCGAAACCTTTCGGCTGCACCCAGCGCTCGAGCGGCTGGCCTTCGACGCGCAGGAGCTGATCGATGGCCATGAGCTTGTCGCGATGCTGCGGCGAAGAGCGTAGCGTGCCGGCGACGAGCTGACCCGCGCGCAGCCCGTGCGCGCGCATCATGCCGGCCGGGATGAAAACATCTTCGGGGCAGGGGAGAAAGCTGAACTCCGGCCAGCGGATCACGCCGGCGCCGTTCATGTCGTGGGGCGTTTCGACGATCCCCTCAGCGGTCACGCGCACCCCGCGCGCGATGGCGGCGCGGGCGATGTCGTTGACCAGCGCGTGGCGCGGCCGCGGCGGCGCATGGCGCACGTTGAAGCTCGCGGCCAGCGCCGTGAGCTCGCTCAGCGATTCGCGTTGGAGCGCATTGAGATCAAGCGCGTCCGGCAACGCGGGCGCTGGCGCTGGCGCGGGCGGCGCGGACTCGGGAGCAACTGGGGAAGATGACGGTTGTTCTTCCAACAATGGAGAGTGACTCATGCGGGAGTTAGCTGACAACTACGGACGGAAAGGCAGGCGGCAGGCGATAAGCCTCTTGCAAACAGCGGGCGCAAAGATCGGCCTGAGCGTGAAGACTGCTGCTGCTGGGAGCGGGCACGGTGGCTGCGGTCAATTCAGGAGCAGGGGTTGCGCCCGCTGAGGGAGCGGCGATGTCGTCGTTCCAAATGAGATGATCGCAACGGCGGATTTTTTCGGAAAGCGGGAGCTGGCTGGCGATGATTTGACGGGCAACGGCGGGGGGAAGTCGGCGGACTTCGAGCAGCCGGCGCCACTGGGCTGCCGGCCCGCACGCGACCACGATGACGCGGTCGAGCTGTGCCTCCGCGCCGGTTTCATACAGCAGCGGAATTTCGACCAATAGAGCGGAGTTCGGGTGGTCTTGCAACTCTCTTTCCGCCCAGCGCGTCCAGCCGGCGCGGATGCGCGGGTGCAGGATGGCCTCGAGCGCGCGGCGGCGCTCTTCGCAGGCGAAGACCAGTTCGCGCAGCATGTCGCGCCGCACCGCACCGGTCGCGGGATCGAAGACCGCGTCGCCAAATTCCGCGCGCAACGCGGCGAGGGAATCCGCGTCTTTTTCCAACAGCTCGCGCGCCGCCGCGTCGCTGCTGAAAACCTGCGCGCCGAGACGCCGCTGGAGCAGGCGGGTGCACGTCGATTTGCCGGTAGCGACGCCGCCGGTGATGCCGAAAATTGGCACGAGGGAAAAACTCTCTGCTTTCCGCAGTCAGACGGTTATTTACTCGCCGAGCAGCGATCTAGGCGTTCGATGCAGCAGCCGGGATGGGATCAACCGTGAGCCGGCTGATGAGCAGTGGCGAAACGTGAATGACGCTGTCATCGTCCGCAAAAACTACAACCCGCGCGCCCGTGGGCGAGACCGCGATGTGATCAACCGTGGGCACGCGCAACTCGCCGCCATCGGCGAGTTGGATGCCGAAGGGCACAAAAGGGCGCGCGGCAATGAGGCGACGAAGATCGCTGATCATGCGACAAGAATACCTTGGCCGCCGCGCGGCGGCAAGCCGCGGTAGTGGCTGAGTATGGCTGTGGCAGGGCGGCATCGCTGGGACTGCCGGAAGCGAATTTATTTCTTGCTCGGAAACAACGGCAGCACCGGCGGCTGCACATAATCAGGCCCCGTCAGCGGCTGCACGATTTCCTCCTCTTCTTCGAGCGAATTGATCGGCTGGCCCGCCGGGTCGATGAGCCGGGCGGTGACGAAGATGATCAGGTTGCGCTTGATGTTCTGGTCGATCTTCGAGCGGAACAACCGGCCCACGAGCGGGATGTCGCCGAGCACCGGCACTTTGTCGTTCACCTTCTGCACGTCCTCGCGCGTCAGGCCGCCGAGGATCACCGTCGAGCCGTCATAAACGCTGACGCTCGTGGTCACTTTGCGCACGCTGAAGATCGGCTGGTTGATCACGTTGTCCGTCAGCACGATGGAAGTCGGCACGCCCAGCAGACCGGTGCTCGTGGTCTTGATCGGGTTGCCGTAGTTCACGAAGCCGTCGAAATCGACGACCTGCGGCGAAAGCGTCAGATCGATGGTGAAGCCGTCTGGCCCAATGACGGGCTCCACGTCGAGCGTCACGCCGGTGTTGCGTTTCTCGAACGCGGTCGGTGTCGTCGGCGTCACCGGGAACGAGCTGCCCGCCGATGAACTCGTCGGCACCAAGCCACCGGTCGCGGTGGTGATGAAGCTCGTCGAGCCGCCGCCAAAATTGCTGCCGACCTGGTTGGGAATCTGCGGCGGCTGGAACTGCGTCGGATAAATGAATTCGCGGATGATTTCGATCACCGCTTTCTGCCCGCTCTTCGTCGTCACGCGCGGCGCGCTGAGCAGATCGACGCCCTTCATTTGGTTGAGCGCGCGCACGGCAATCTGAAACTGCGGATCAGTCAAGACGCCGGCGAGATTGAGCACGCTCGACGTGTTGACCATCGAGCCGGTGGTGCCGAGCAAGAGCGCGTCGATGGCGTTGCCCGAGATGCCGAACGAGCCGCTGCGCGTGTTGACGTTGAGGTTCTGCGCGTCCCCCGGCGCGGTGGTGCCGGGCGTGATGCCGTTGCCGCCGGTGACAAAGAGCCGCTGGCTGCCGGGGATGTTCGCCGACCCAAGATTGAAGTTGAAGCTCAGCTCCTTGAGGTTGGTCTGCGTGATCTCGCAGAACTTGCTCTCGATCTCGATCTGCTTGAACACCTCGGGCGTGTTGTTGGAAATGATCGCCTCGATGAGGTCGATGTTTTCCTGCGTGTTGCGCACCACGAGCCGGCTGCCTGCGGGCACGTAGGTCGCGCTGGCGCCGGGCGGGAAAGTGACGCCGCTGTTTTCGAGAAACGTCTTCGCGTCCGCGCGCTGGATGATGTCGCTGCCGGAGCCAGAGTTGTCGCGCGTGGTCGCGCCGATGCCGCCAGCCGTGCCGCCGGCGCCCGCGCGCGTGGCGCCTTGATTCAACGCCGACGGGCCGAGGCTGTTGACCGTGTTGCCGAGAAAGCCGGCGGGCACGCGGAACTCCGCCTGGATGAGCGAAGTCGTGTCTTCGCTCACCGGCACGATCGACACCGCGTAGGGCTCGATCTTCACTTTCAAGCCGGCCTGTTGCGCGACGTAGCGCAACGCGGCGTCGAGCGGGATGCGCGCCAGCGAGAGCGAGATGCGCGTGTCC
>CAXTRS010000348.1:0-5370 GCA_964246635.1 uncultured Chthoniobacterales bacterium
GACCCGGTGCGCCGCCCACGCGCGCCGCGGTCACCGCTGCCGTGCACACCCCGGCGCCGGTGCCCGGCGCGCAGCCGCCGGAGGACGCGAAGGATGTGCACATCGGCCACGTCCATCATGTCGCCGCGGGCATCCCAGCCGTGTATCAGAGCACGCGGTTCACGATGAAAGAAATGGGCCTCGCGCGCGGGTTGAAAACGTGGCTGACGGTGAACCAGAAAAATGGCTTTGACTGCCAGAGCTGCGCGTGGCCGAACCCGGACGAGGACCGGCACGTGTTCGAGTTTTGCGAGAACGGCGTGAAGGCCGTCGCGGACGAAGCGACGACGAAACGCATCACGCCGGAATTTTTCCGCCAGCACTCGCTCGACTGGCTGCGCAAACAGTCCGACTACTGGCTCGGCCAGCAGGGGCGGCTGACGCAGCCGATGGTGAAGCGCGAAGGCGCGACGCACTACGAGCCGATCTTGTGGAAAGAGGCATTTGCGCTCATGGGCCGGGAGCTGAACGCACTGCCGTCGCCGAACGCGGCGGCGTTTTACACCAGCGGACGCACCTCGAACGAAGCGGCGTTCATGTATCAGCTTTTCGCGCGGCAATTCGGCACGAACAACCTGCCGGATTGCTCGAACATGTGTCACGAATCGAGCGGCTCGGCGCTCAACGAAGCCATCGGCATCGGCAAAGGCTGCGTGCGGCTGGACGATTTCGACAAGTGCGACGCCATCTTCGTCGTCGGCCAGAATCCCGGCACGAATCACCCGCGCATGATGACCGCGCTCGAACGCGCGAAAAAGAACGGCGCGACGATCGTCTCGATCAATCCGCTGCGCGAGCCGGGCCTCGACAGCGTGGTGAATCCCAACCCGCAAGAGTATCGCAATCCGCTGGCGTTCCCGGTGAAGATGCTCTTCAACAAGGGCACGAAACTCACCGACGTCTGGCTGCCGGTGCGGATCAACGGCGACCTCGCGGTGATGAAGGGCATCATGAAGGAAATGCTCGCCGCGGAGGAAGCGAAGCCGGGCAGCGTGTTCGACCTGGAGTTCATCCAGAACTCGACCGTCGGCTACGACGAGCTCATCGCCGACCTGCGCGCGACGGATTGGAAAGACATCGAGCGCAGCAGCGGGCTGACGCGCGCGCAGATCAAGGAGGCTGCGGACGTGGCGATTCGCTCGAAGCGCATCATCGCCTGCTGGGCGATGGGCCTCACGCAACACAAGAACGCCGTCGGCACCATCCAGTCCGTCGTGAACATGCTGCTCCTCGGCGGCCACATCGGCCGGCCGGGCGCAGGGCCTTGCCCGGTGCGGGGCCACTCCAACGTTCAGGGCGACCGCACGATGGGCATCTGGGAGCGGGCGAACGACAAATTCATGGCCAAGCTCGGCGAGGAGTTCAATTTCACGCCGCCGAAAGAGCACGGCACCGACACCGTCGAGGCGATCAAGCACATGCACGAAGGGAAGATTCGGTTCTTCCTCGCCATGGGCGGCAACTTCCTCTCGGCCACGCCGGACACCGAATACACGGCGCGCGCGTTGATGAGCTGCCGGCTCACCGCGCACGTTTCGACGAAGCTCAATCGCTCGCACCTCATTACCGGCGAGATCGCGCTGATCCTGCCGTGTCTCGGCCGCACCGAGATCGACCGGCAGGCGAGCGGCAAGCAGTTCGTCACCGTCGAGGATTCGATGGGCGTCATCTCGAGCTCGCGCGGCGAACTCGAGCCGGCGAGCAAACACCTGCTCAGCGAACACGCCATCATCGGCGGCCTCGCGCGCGCCACGCTTGGCACTGACCGCACGACCGTGCCGTGGGAAGAGCTCGTCGCCGACTACGGCAAGGTCCGCGACCGCATCGAGCGCGTCATTCCCGGCTTCGAGCGCTACAACGAGCGCGTCGCGCAAAACATCTTCTACCTGCCGAACGAAGCGCGCGACAAACGCAAATTTAACAACGGCATCGGCAAGGCGAAGTTCACCGTTTATCCGATCCCGCGCAACGAGCTTGAGTCGGGTCAGTTCGTCATGATGACGATCCGCACCCACGACCAGTTCAACACCACGATCTACGGTTTGGACGATCGGTATCGCGGTGTCTATAACGGCCGGCGCGTCATCTTCATGCACTCGGACGACATGAAAGATCAGAATCTCCAGGCGGGTCAGCTCGTCGATCTCACCGGGCACTATGAAGGCGAGGAACGCGTGGCGAAACATTTCCTCGTCACGCCCTTCGAAATCCCGCGCGGCTGCACAGCGACCTATTTCCCGGAAGCGAACGTGCTCGTGCCGATCAACAGCTCCGCCGATCGCTCGAACACGCCGACGAGCAAGTTCGTCGTTATCACCGTTGCGCCGTCACCGGATGTCGAAGCCGCGGTGAGCCAACTGCGCGCTGCCGCGCGCGAGACGATCCCGGCGAAGACCGAGCGCGAGCTGGCGACCGCGCCGGCATAGAAACGACTGTCGAGCCTAAAGGCGCTCCGTGTTCGGCACCGACCTCTATATGGCTTAGCCCCGGCAGGGGCGTAAGAACCCTAGCCCACGGCGCAAGCCGTGGGACAGGTTAACGAAAACGACCCAGCCCCGTAGGGGCGTAAGAACCTTCGGGCTGTCATGGCGCACACCTACAGTTCGCTGCTTGTTCACCTCGTCTTCAGCACCAAAGAGCGACGCCCTTGGCTGGACGAGCCGTTACGCCCGAAACTCTTCGCTTACCTCGGCGGCATCGCAGCGGAGTGCGGCGCGAAAGCGGTGATCGTGAACGGCGTCGCCGATCACGTGCATCTGCTCGTGTTCGTGCCCGCCAACCTCGCTCTCGCGGAACTCGTGCGCGTGCTCAAAGCCAATTCCTCGCTTTGGATCCACCGCGAGTTCGCCGACACGCACCGCGAATTTGCATGGCAATCTGGCTACGCGGCATTCAGCGTCAGCCGCTCGAATCAATCCGCGGTTGAACGCTATATCAGCAACCAAGCAGCGCATCATCCCCGCCAGGATTTTGCGGAGGAATATCTCGCGCTGTTGCAGAAACACGGCATCGCTTACGACGAACGGTTCGTGCTCGATTAGCGCGGGGCATCTGTTCTTACGCCCCTGCCGGGGCTTGGCTCCTTTCCAACTAAAACCCACGGCTTACGCCGTGGGCTAGTGCTCTTACGCCCCTGCCGGGGCTGACCCGAAATCGAGCCAAAGCCGTCATCGGAAACCGAGCCGAAGCCGTCATCGGAAACCGAGCCAAAGCCGTCATCGGAAACCGAGCCAACGTTGTTTCAGGCTTCAAGCTGCCATTGGGGTTGCACTTCCTTTCGCTCGCGGCTGGGAGATGGGCCGAAACCGGCCAAAGTCGTTTCAAGCGCGTGGGCTTGTCCACGCGCGGAGCGGCGCGAGGTTCCAGGCTGTCTTTTACTCGTTGCCCGCTTCTGACATCCGCCCGCGGTCACGAAAAACCGCAAATCCTCTCTTGTTGTCTTACGATTGAGAAGCTACAAACAACCCCGCCGTCCGTATTTGCATACAATGTGTCAGCGGGCGTTGCGCAACGTCCGCCTTCACCCGCCCGTCTCCCTCACCCCCGCCTCCCAAAACAACCCACTTCTCCCCCTGTCCTTTCTCGATCGTGAAGCCACCGTGGCGAAACCCGGCTACTCGCGCTGGGGTTTCCCGCCTGCCGCCATCGCCGTGCAAATGTGCATCGGCCAAGTCTATGCCTTCAGCGTGTTCAACGTCCCGTTGACCCGGCTCATCGGCATCAAATCCTCCGTCAAAGACCAGGACTGGACCATCCCCGACGTGGGCTGGATTTACACCATCGCCCTCGTTATGCTCGGGCTTTCTGCCGCGATCTTCGGCAAATGGGTCGAGCGCAGCGGACCGCGCAAAACCATGGTCGCCAGCGCGCTCTGTTTTTGCGGCGGCCTGTGGATCAGCGCCATCGGCGTCGCCTATCACCAACTCTGGCTCATCTATCTCGGCTACGGCTTTATCGGCGGCATCGGGCTGGGTCTGGGTTACATCTCGCCGGTCTCGACCTTGATTAAATGGTTCCCCGACAAGCCGGGCATGGCGACGGGTTTCGCCATCATGGGCTTCGGCAGCGGCGCGCTCATCGGCGGACCGCTGGGCGTGTTGCTCATGGATAAATTTAAGAGCGCGACTTCCGTCGGCGTCGGCGAGTCGTTTCTCGCCATGGGCGCGATTTACATTTTCTTCATGCTCTTCGGCGCCGCGATTGCGCGCGTGCCCGCGATCGGCTGGAAGCCCGAAGGCTGGGCGCCTTCGACGGAAAAAGTGAACCCGATGATCACCCAGCACCACGTCTCCGCGGACGAAGCGCCGAAGACACCGCAGTTCTGGCTGCTCTGGATCGTGCTCTGCATGAACGTGAGCGCCGGCATCGGCATTCTCGGCCAGGCGTCGCTCATGGCGCAGGACATGTTCGGGGTCAGCGCCGCGGTCGCCGGCGGCTTCGTTGGGCTGCTCTCGATCTTCAACATGTGCGGCCGTTTCATCTGGTCGAGCACGAGCGATTACACCGGGCGCAAGGGCGTCTATGCGATCTACTTCCTGCTCGGCATCGCGCTCTATTGCACGATTCCTTACACGGAAAAAATCCGCAACGTGACGTTCTTCGTCATCGTGGTCTGCGTCATCATCTCGATGTATGGCGGCGGCTTCGCCACGATCCCGGCGTATCTGCGCGACATGTTCGGCACCTATCAGGTCGGCGCGATCCACGGCCGGCTCATCACCTCCTGGTCGGTCGCCGCGGTCATCGGCCCGGTGCTCATCAACTACATCTCGACTTACAACAAAGAGCACGGCGTGCCCAAAGTGCAGGCCTATAACAGCATCATGTATATCTGCGCCGGACTGCTGCTTGTCGGCTTGATTTGCGACCTGCTCGTGCGGCCGGTCGATCCGAAGCACCACTTCACCGGCGATCTTTCCACCACGGGCACCGGCCCCGCCACACCGCAGCCGGCGGCGACCGCCACGGCCTCTGCCGCCAGCCGTGTCTGATGGGAAAATTGAAATCACCGCGCACCTAATCCTGCCAACACGAGAAGAAAAATCTCATGAGAACTCTCATCTACTGGGTCTTGGTCGGCATCCCGCTCAGCTGGGGTGTTTACAATTCCGTGCTCAAGTCGCTGCCGCTTTTCGGCTTCGCGCCGCCCGCCGCCGCGACCGCGCCGGCGAAGCCGGTGACTGCGACCGGCACCGCGCCCACCGCGCCAACGCCTTCCACCGCGACGCCCGCGGCGACGCCGATGCAGACCGCTGCGCCGGCGGCGGCTACGGCATCGCCGACGCCGTAGCGTTGTCTGGCACGCTTAGGCGGATTTCCTTCGCTGTGTAG
>CAXTRS010000349.1:0-1446 GCA_964246635.1 uncultured Chthoniobacterales bacterium
ATTGAGCACGCGCTTGAATCCGCCGTCGTGTTCGAGCGCCGCGAAGCGAAAGTCGCCGTCGCGCGGATGCACCCGGTAGCCGGTGAAGGCGCGCGCTGCCTCGGTCACGTCGGCCTCGGTGTAATGGCCTTCGCCGAGGGTGAAAAGTTCCATCAGCTCGCGCGCGAAATTTTCGTTCGGCTGCCGCAGCCGGCTTTGTTGCAGATCAAGCCAGAAGATCATCGCGGGGTCGCGCGAAATCGCTTTCGTCAGCGCGCCGAAGTTGCCGCGCGCGTGCTCGCGGAACGTCTGATTTTGCCGCCACATCGCCGCGGCGTCGCGGACCTTTTGCGCACTGGTGGCGAAGTGCCCGTGCCAGAACAGGGTGAGCTTTTCCTGGAGCGGATCCTGCGCGCTCGCCATCCGTCCGAGCCACCACGCGACGAGTTCGACGAGGTGACCCTGCTCGGTTATGCGCTGTTCTTTGCGCAACGCTTTGATGGCTTCGCGCGCCTGCGGATTCGCCTTGGCCAGCGCGCCTGCGCCGGCGCCTTTGCCGAGGCGGTCGCGCATCGCGAGCAGGTCCGCCGGCGACGTGCCGGATTTCAGCATGGCAGCGCGAATTTTTTCACGGAACGCCGCGCGATCCCGCGGCACCGCCCAGTCCGGCCGCGCCGCGACGACCGGCGGGGCGGGCCCTCCCACGACCCCGCGCCCCCCGCCAGCGCCCCCGCGCGGGGCGACCGGGGCGAGCGGCGCCGGCGCGCCGCCGAACGCGGCGCGATTGAGCAGGTGCGCCGCGCGAGCACGGTTCCATTGCGACGGCGGCAGCGGGGTGAGCATGTCGAAAGATGGAACCGGCGCGAGAGCGGTGAGTTGCGAGGAATGCGGAATGCGGAATGACAGAGCCTGCATTGCACGTTCCCGCGTCATTCGTTATCAAACGATACGCGCCTGCGCAAAAACGCTGAACGCTGCTGTCTTTCATTCCGCATTCCGCATTTTTCTTCATGCGCTTCACCAACCTCACCCGCGCCACCGAAATCGGGGCGAATTGTTACTTGCTCGAACTCGACCATGGCCGGCGGCACATCGTGTTGGATTGCGGCATGCACCCGAAATTGGATGGCGAAGCGGCCTTGCCCAATCTCGGACTCATCGAAGAGGGTTCGCTAAACACGATTCTCGTCAGCCACTCGCACCTCGATCACGTCGGCAGCCTGCCGGTGCTAATGCGCCGCCAGCCGCGGGCCGCGGTGTTCATGACGGCGCCGACCGCCCGGCTCGGTTCGACGCTGCTGCACAATTCGGTGAACGTGATGAGCAAGCAGTCGGGCAGCGCGCCGGCCGGCGTCAGCGGCAACGCCAGCAGCAATCTGCTCTTCACTCACCGCGAGACCGACGCGCTGACGCCGCGCTGGCGCGAGTGTCCGCTGCGCCAGCCGTTCGCGTGGGACGGCGAACGCC
>CAXTRS010000349.1:1499-2062 GCA_964246635.1 uncultured Chthoniobacterales bacterium
AACGCATCCCGCGCGGCAGCGACGAGCACGCGGAGGCGAGCTTCGAGTTCTTCGACGCCGGGCACATTCTCGGCTCGGCCGGCGTGCTCATCCGCGATGGCGGCCGGCGGATTTTTTACACCGGCGACGTGAACTTCCACGACCAGACGATCGCGCGCGGGGCGACGTTTCCCGACCCCGCCGCCGAGCCGCTCGACGTGCTCATCATCGAGACCACGCGCGGCGATAATCCCGCCGCGCCCGGCTACTCGCGGCGCGCGGAAGAGGAGCGTTTCGCGCGCGCGCTCAGCGATGCTTTCGCGCGCGGCGGCGCGGTGCTCGTGCCCGTCTTCGCGCTCGGCAAAACGCAGGAGGTTCTCGCGATGTGCTACGACTTCCGCCAACGCGGCTTGCTCGGCGCGGATGTGCCGATCTACATCGGCGGCCTGAGCACGAAGATGACCGAATCGTATGACGCCTTCGCCCGCACTGGCGACGTGAGTGCGCCGCGCCGGCTCGGCGGCATCCGGCTGCTCGATGCCGTGCAGCCGCTCCATGAACTCGTGAGCGTCGTGGCCGACCTG
>CAXTRS010000349.1:2072-3376 GCA_964246635.1 uncultured Chthoniobacterales bacterium
CATCTACGCCCTCTCCAGCGGCATGATGACCGAGCACACGCTCTCGAACGTTTTTGCCCGGCGCATGCTGAGCGATCCGCGGCACTCGATCTTCTTTGTCGGCTACGCGGACCCGCAATCGTCGGCGGGTCGGATTCGCGCGGCAAAGGCGGGCGACTTCGTGCAACTCGACGAAGGGCCTGCCACAGGTCCGGGTTATCAGTTGAACTGCACGGTCGAGAAATTCGATTTCAGCGCGCACGCGGATCGCGAGGGCATCCGCGCGTTTGTGCGGCGCGTGACGCCGAAAAAAGTCGTGCTCGTTCACGGCGACCCCGCGGCGGTCGGCTGGTTTCGGCAGACGCTCAGCGCCGACCTGCCGGGCAGCGAGATCATCGTGCCCCCGCCGGGCGTGGCCATCGAGGTGTGAGCAGCGCAGCCGCCGGCAAGGACGATGATTTATCTGGACGTTACCAGCTCGTGCAAATCGCCGATGAACACCGGCGTGCAGCGCGTGGTGCGCGGGCTGTATCGCTGCCTGTCGCGCACGCCGGGCGTCGCGGTGACGCCGGTCCTGTGGGAGCCGCGGCTCGCGGACTACTGCCGGCTGTCGGCGCGCGAGCGCGGATTTTTGGAGGCCCCGTTTGCGGGTCGCGCCGGCAAGCGCGCGCGCGGGGAGCCGGGACGCGCGGCCAATCCGGTGCCGGGTCTCAGCAAGGCGTGGCGGCAAGTCGTGCACCGGCGCAACCGGCTGCGTCTCGCCGCGCGGCTGACGGTGGAGGACACGTTGTTCATCCCGGAAATTTTTCAGGACAACCGCATCGCGTGGTTGCGCGAAGCAGCAGGCGCGACTCCGGCGCGACGCGTCGCGGTGTTTCATGACGCCATTGCGTGGAAACACCCGGAGATCACGCCGCCGGCGCGCCAGGCCGGGTTTCAGGAATACATGGCGGTGTTGGCGCAGCTCGACGCCGTGGTCGCGGTGTCCGCCGAGGCGGCGATGGACCTGGGCGAATTCTGGAATCGGTCGGCCAGCGACGGAGCGATCGGGCGTCGCGCCGCGGTGGGAGTCCTCGGCTGGCCGGTGGATGACGCGCTGCTGCCCGAGCAGCACGTTCCCGAGAAGGCCGCGATGCGCGAAGCATGGCGCGATCTCGGAAACGGTCCGCGCATTCTTTGCGTGGGCACGTTCGAGCCGCGCAAAAATCATCTCGCGCTGCTGGCGGCGTATGAGGAAGTGCGACGCTCGTTGCCCGAGCAGGAGTTCTCGCTGGTGCTCATCGGGCGCACGACCGCGCATTTCGGCGCGCGTGTTGAAACAGAAA
>CAXTRS010000349.1:3386-5355 GCA_964246635.1 uncultured Chthoniobacterales bacterium
CTCCCGCGCTTGGCGGGGCGGGTTTCAAAACACAACGCCCCGGGCGCCACCGGGGCGTCCGCTGGCTGCGACACGTGAACGATACCCTGCTGGGACAGGCGTATGGCGAGGCGACGTTCACGGTGTTTCCGTCGCTGGTCGAAGGTTACGGTTTACCCATTGTCGAGAGTCTCTGCCACGGCCGGCCGGTGGTGTGCGGAGGCAACGGCGCGCTGGGCGAGCTGGCGGCCGGCGGCGGCTGCCTCGTGGTGGATCAAACCGATCCGCACGCGCTCGCCACGGGCATGCGGCGGTTGCTCACCGATGTCGCGTTGCGGGAACGCCTGGCGGCGGAGGCGCGGCAGCGGCGATTTCCGACGTGGGCGGAATACGTGGCGGAACTGCTGCCAACTCTGGTGTCGGCACGTTCCAGCGCGGCTGGTGCCACTTCTGCACCCGGCGCAAAAACCAGCCATACGCATTGAGCACAGCGATTTGGCGAAACCAGTTGAAAATCCAGCCCTCGGTGGCGATGAACCATGCGAGCTGACTCCCCGGAGGGACACCGGCGCGACCGGGAAAAAGCCGCGCGTGCCAGCGCCACATCACCGCGCTGAGGACGAGATCGACGAGCCACTTCGCCAGGAAGAGCGCGAGCGCCGCGCGCTGCCAGAACGGCGCGCCGCCGACCGTGGTGCCGAACGCCGCGGCGAGGAGCAGGAAGAGCGAGAGCGACCCCCAGATAGGCAGGATGGCATCGACGCACTTGATCGGCAGCATGAACCAGCCGAGCGCGCCCATCTCGCGCGCAAAGACGAGCCGGCGGTAGCTCCAGAGCGTTTGTAAAAACCCCGCGAACCAGCGGGTGCGCTGGTGCAGAAATGACGGCACGGTTTCAGGTCCGTCGGTGTAAGCGACGGCGTCGGGCGCCACGGCGACGCGGTAGTCGCGGCCGGCGCGGCGCAGGCGTTCGTGCAGGCGGAAAATGATTTCGTAATCCTCGACGAGCGAGTCCCCGCTGAAGCCGCCGAGTTCCTCGCGCAACACGCGCGTGCGAAACGCGCCGAACGCACCGGAGACTTGCAGGCAGACGCCCAGGTGAACGAGGCCGATGCGCCAGATGAAATTTTTCAGGTATTCCCAAAACTGGTAGCGCGCGATCCACGAGCCGCGGCCGGGGCCAAGGGCGTTGCGCACGTAGATGAAGCCGCCCGCGCTGACGACGAGCGGATCGCGCGCGAAGAGCGTCGTCAGCGCCAGGAGCGCGCCGGGCGCCAGGCGGGTGTCGGCGTCGAGCGTGACGACGATCTCGCCACGCGCCGCCGCGAGCGCGGCATTGAGCGCGCCGCCTTTGCCGACTTTGGGCAAGGCGAGCAGCCGCAGCCGGCCGTCGGGCGAGGCGCCGTCAACGTTCAGAGCGTGGCGCTCGACGAGCAGTTCGTTCATGCCATCGAAGGAACCGTCGCTGGCAACGATGACCTCGAGACTTTCCACGCCGGTTTGCGCGAAGACGCTCCTGAGCGTGTCGAAGATGCAGGAGCGCTCGTTGTGCGCGGCAATCAGGATCGAAAGCGAAGGGAGAGTTGCGGACGCAACCTGAACCGGCGGAGCTGGCATTCGCCGAATGCCGCACGCCGCGGCGACCACCAACAGCACGCTGATGCCAACCTCGTAGGCGAGATAGCCGCAGGTGATCCAAAACAGTGTCGCTGGGTCGTGCCGCCAGAGCACCAGGGCGCTGGCGACGATGATCGCGCCGAGCGCGCCGACGAGCGCGAAAAACGGCAGCGCCGCAACACGCGACGGCGGACGCATGCCGGCCGGCGGCGGCCACGGGAACGCTGCTGCTGCTCATGCGAGGGGCAACGGTTGCCACAATGCGGTGGATGCGGCAAATCTTCGCCCCGTCGGGTAGCGGCTCAGTTTGTCATTTTCGCGGTTGGTTGGAAAAACGCGCGGAGGGGGGGCCCGGGCCGCCCCCCCCAACACG
>CAXTRS010000350.1:0-5349 GCA_964246635.1 uncultured Chthoniobacterales bacterium
TCACCGTGGCCGACCGCTGGGCGATCATCGCTTACATCCGCGCGCTCCAGCGCGCGCAGCGCGGCACCATCAACGACGTGCCGCCGGAGCAACGCGCAAGTCTCAAATAAGAAAAAGGTTCAAGCTTCAAGCCATCAAGCTTCAAACAAAGTCAAAATTCCAAGTTCGAAGATTCAAGCAGAATTAACCCGATCCAGAAAATTTCTTTCGCTGCCAACTTTTGAACTTGGAGCTTTGCACTTGTTTGAGGCTTGGCGGCTTGAAGCTTGAACCTTTTCCCACCCCATGAGTTCCGCCACCGCCACGACGCATTCTCCAACCGCCGCAGCTCCCATCGGCGAGGCTGAGTATTTCAAGTTCACCAATCTCGGCCCGCTCCTGTTCGGTCTCTTGGTGAGCGGTGGCGTCGCGTTGCTCGTCTGCCTGCTTGTCGCGCTGTTCGGCTCGCACGCGGTGCGCGAGCGGCTGCTCTTCTCGTGGCTTTACGCGTTTGCGGTCTGTTTCACCATTACTGCTGGCTCGCTGTTCTGGATTCTCGTGCATCACGCCACCGACGCCGAATGGAGCGTCGTCGTCCGCCGCATTCTCGAAACCGCGGCAAAAAATTTCTTTTACATCTGGCTCTTCTTCATCCCGATCGCGCTCTTCGCGCCGTCTCTCTACGAATGGATGCACCCGGCCGTCGTCCAGGCCGATCCGATGCTCGTCGGCAAGAGTGGGTTGCTCAACCGCACGTTCTGGGGAATCCGCGTCGGCTTCATTTTCATCTTCTTCGCGATTCTCGCCTGGATGCTCCATCGCTTCTCGGTCGCGCAAGATCCGACCGGCGACCCGCGCTGGACCATCAAACTGCGCCAGACCACGTTCCCCTGCATGCCGCTGTTCGCGATCTGCCTGACGTTTGCGGCGACCGATTGGTTCATGAGCCTCAACCCGCATTGGTATTCCACGATGTGGGGCGTCTATGTCTTCGCCGGCTCCGCGTGGTGCTCGATGGCGGTGCTCATTCTCATCTGCTACGCGCTCCAGCGCGCCGGCTATCTCGAAGGCATCGTCACCGTCGAGCATTATCACATCATGGGGAAGCTGCTGCTCAGCTTCACGGTGTTCTGGGCTTACATCGCCTTCGATCAATACTTCCTCATCTGGTATGCGAACATTCCCGAGGAAGCCGAATACTACGTGATGCGCAACACTGGCAACTGGAACGTGCTCAGCACGGCGCTGACGATTTGCCATTTCTTCATCCCGTTCGTGCTGCTCTGCCCGCGGGCGAACAAGCGCAAGCCGCAGCGCCTCGCCTGGATCGCCGGCTACGTCGTGCTAGTGCATCTGCTCGACCACTACATCATCACGATCCCCGCCGCCGAGGTCGAGCGTGCCGGCCCGACGCTGGGTTCGTTCCTCCTGGCGATCATCTGTCTCGTCGCCATCGCCGCGCCGCTGGCGTTTTTGTTCCTGCGCAATCTGGCGAAAACGCCGCTCTATCCGCTGCGCGACCCACGCATCGTGAAGTCGCTGAAGCTGGTCAATTAATGTCGTCGCCGGCTTCCACTTTTCCTTTCCCGTCATGGCCACCACCGCCGAGCATCCCACTTCAACGACCGCTGCCTACCCGGCGCGACGCCGCCGTTCGCCAGCCGGCGCGTTCTGGACGTTTTGGGGCGCGCTGGCGCTGATGCTGTTGTTCGGCTGGCTGATCTGGAATTTCGTGCACGACGCGGGCTTCAAAGACGCCGATGCGCGCCGGGCCGACGAGCGGGCGAAGATTTACAACGACGTTGCTGCTGCCAGCGAAAAGGCGCTGCGCGATCCCGCCAGCTATTTAAACAAAGAGAAAGGCGCCGTGCGCCTGCCCATCGACCAGGCGGTGCGCCTGACGCTCGACGAACTGAAAAACAGCCAGCCGCGCGCCGCGTATCCCCTGACGCAGTCTCCCCCGGTGCCGAACCCGCCGCCCGCGACCGCCGCTCCAGCCGCGGGTCAGCCCGGCGCTGTCCCCGCGAGCGCCACCAATCCAGTGCTGCCGAATGGAAGCGCCGCCGGAGCACAGCCGATCCAGCCGGACAAGCCTAACCCGTCTTCGGGTGCCGTGCTCGGCCCGACGCCAGGCGGCAACCCGCCGCCGGGAAGTGTGCCCGCGCCGACTCCGCAACCCGACGCCTCCGCTTCGCCGACGCCGACGCCCGCGCCCACGCCGGAAGCCGCCATCCCGGCGTCGCACATGCAGCCGTCGCCGACTCCGCATTGATCCTGCCCCTTTCCCGATTTCATGAGCGCCACTGTCACCGAGGAATCTGTTACTGCGTATCCCGCCGCCGGCGCGGCGGACTGGCCCGCCGTTGACCCAGCAGAGATCGACCGCTCCGTGCGCTCGCCGGTGCTGCTGTTCTTCAAGTCCGCGATCGTCTGGCTGCTCGGCGGCTCGCTCCTGCACCTCATCGCCGCGATCAAGCTGCACAATCCCGGGTTCCTCGCCGACTGCGAATACTTCACGTTCGGCCGCGTCTGGCCGGCGGCGAACGACGCGCTGCTCTACGGCTGGTTGTCGTCTGCCGGACTCGGCGTCGCGCTCTGGCTCACCGGCCGGCTTTGCCGTGCACGATTGCACTTTGTTGGGTTGTTAAACACTGCGTGGGTCGTCTGGAACATCGGTCTCCTCGTCGGCGTGCTCGGCGTGCTCGGCGGGGCAAACACCTCGTTCCTCTGGCTGGAATTTCCGAAGCCCGCCGCGATCATCCTTTTTGTCGCCTATCTCTTCGTCGCCGTGTGGGCGCTGCTGATGTTGCGCGACCGCCGGCCGGGACACCTCTACGTCTCGCTCTGGTATGTCCTCGCCGCGCTGCTCTGCTTCCCGTGGATGTATGCGACGGCGAACCTGTTTCTCCAAGTCTTCCACGTGCAAGCCAGCGTGGGTCCGGTGGTGAACGCGTGGTTCGTCCATTCGTTTTACGGCCTCTGGCTCACGCCGCTCGCGCTGGCCTCGGCGTATTATTTGATCCCGAAAATCCTCGGCCGGCCGGTCCACAACTACCCGCTTTCCGTGCTCGGTTTCTGGACGCTCATTCTGCTCTCCGGCTGGCGCGGCGGGCAGAGCCTCATCGACGGCCCGGTACCCGTGTGGATACCCAGCGTAGGGACAGGAGCGGCGATCCTTTCGATCATCCCACTCATCGCGATCATCAGCAACCTTTTCGGCACCATGCGCGGGCGCGACGACGCGCTGAGCTGGAGCCCGACGCTGCGTTTCATCTACGTCGGCCTCGCCTGCTTTCTCGGCGCGGGCGTCACCGGCATCCTGCTCGCCACCCGTGCGGCGAACCGCATGCTCCATTTCACCCAGTTCGAGGTCGCCTGGTGGAACCTGGGGCTTTACGGCTTTGTCTCGATGACCCTCTTCGGGGCCATGTATTACATCGTCCCGCGACTCACCGGCTGGGATTGGCCGTCGCAAAATTTCGTTCGCTACCATTTCTGGTTCAGTCTTTGCGGACTCGGCACGATCATCGTCTGCTTGCTCACCGCAGGCGTGTTGCAGGGCTACGGACTCAACGATCCCGGAGCGAACATCCTCGGCACCGTGGGGCTGATCTGGCCGTTCTTTATCGGGCGCAGCCTTGGGGTGCTGCTGCTGCTCGTCGCACACGTCTTTTTCGGCGCGTCGTTTGCCTTGAACGTGCTCCGCGCGCAGGGCGGCCAGCCGGTGCTCGCGGTCCGTCCGCAGCGACGCCGCGCGGAGACAGTTTCGCCCGAGCTCGGCCCGCGTGTCGCGGTGGAACCAGTGACTCACTGAAAATTTTCTCGAACTTTTCCCTTCGTCCATGAATCGCCTGTCCGTGCTCATCCTCGGCATCGCCGTGTGTTTCCTGACTTCATTCGTCGGGCTGGCGCTGACGCCGTATTACCAGATCGGCCGCCTGTTGCCGGACACCGACGACAACACGGGCGACCAGGCGCCGCCCGGGTTTTCCGGCAAGGCTGACCAAGGCCGCGCGGTCTATGCTGCGAACGGCTGCGCCTATTGTCACACCCAGCAAATGCGCATGGGCGCGGACGTGGACCGCGAATGGGGCGAGCGCTCGACCGTGGCGCGCGATTACATCCGCGACGTCGCCGCGCACCTCGGCGACCAGCGCACCGGCCCGGACCTTTCCAACATCGGCTCGCGCAAGCCGCGGCTCGATGACAACCCGAATAAGTATCAGGCCGTCTGGCACTATCAGCACCTGTATCAGCCGCAGGTCGTCTCGCCGGGCAGCGTGATGCCGCCGATGAAGTTCCTGTTTGAGAAACGCAAAGTCGCCGGCCAACGTTCGCTCGAGGCGTTGAAGATCGAGGGCGACGACGCGAAGGAAATCGAAGCCGACGAAGAAGTCGTGCCGACCGAGGCCGCACGGCAGCTCGTCGCCTATCTGCAATCGCTCAAACGCAGCGGCTACCCGCTGCCCGAAGCGCCGCAACCCACGCCGGCCGGGCAATAACCACCGACCTCAACTTTTCCCAATGGCCAGCACGCCGTCCTTCATCTCCCCATCGCCCGGCGACGAGAAACCAGAGACGCCGCACGTCGCCCCCGGCGAAGCGCACGCGCCGGAGCCGGCGTTCGAGGGGCCGCGTGAGGAATCCGCGTTCCAAGAATCCGGAGCCGCGGTGATTCACGAAGAGGAACGCTTCGCCGAAGTCGAGCGTTCCAGCGACATGGACGTCGGCGCGGTTCACGATCGCATCCTCGGCGAATCGGCCGCCGCGCACCGCGGCTTCGTGCCGGTGCCCGCGACTACGTTGCTCGTCTTCGGGTTGGTCGTGCTCTGGGCCGGCACGTATCTGGGTCTCTACAGCGGCGGGTTCAAGGGAAACATTTTCACCGAAGTCCCCGGCGCCAGCGCGAAGGCCGGGCCGCCGCCGGACCCGCGCGTGCTCGGGCAGAAAATGTTCCTCGCGAATTGTGCGCAGTGTCACCAATCCACGGGCACCGGCGTGCCCGGACAGTTCCCGCCGCTCGTCGCTTCCGAATGGGTCGTCGGCGACGCGCCGAATCGGCTGACACAAATTTTGCTGCACGGCATCCAGGGGTCGATCAAGGTTAACGGCCAGAGTTTCAACAACCAAATGCCGGCGTGGAACACGCTCAAAGACGAACAGATCGCCGCGATCCTGACGTATATCCGCAGCGAGTGGGGCAACAGCGCGTCGCCCATCACAAAAGAACAGATCGCCGCCGCGCGGAAGAAAACCGCGTCGCACTCCGACGCTTACACCGAGGCCGAGTTGCTGGCCATCCCGCCCGGCCCGATCGAAGGCGGCGACGCCGGCAGCGCGGCGGGAGGCTCCGCCCCTCCAGCGCCGGGT